>CAYZLB010000179.1:0-1539 GCA_964479235.1 uncultured Desulfohalobiaceae bacterium | reverse complement strand
CCTCTATACCGGTCAAAGGAGTGATGTGTCCGTCGGAATACAGGGTACAGCGGAGGGCAAAGCCGCTGTTCCGCATGATATCGGATACCTTGGCCATCCATTCCAAATCGCAAACCAGGCCCTTTAATCCGCTTTTTTGTCGCAGAGCCCGCAACAGACGGTCGACATCTGCACTGTTGTCTTCAAAAGACGGCGGATCCAAATGCACAGTATGCACCCAGCTGCCGGGACTAGCCGCAGGGTGGGGGTGATGATCGGTCATAACGAGCAATGAAACACCTATTGTTACGATTTGTCACTTTATATGGGACTGTTGTTGTCCGACCAGGGTAAACCAGGTCCCATCCTCCAGCACACCTTCAATCAGTGCTCCAAGCCCTTTGAGCTGCTCGAGCACAGCCATAGCCTGGGACCGGAGCAGCCCGGAGAGAACAAAATGACGAATACCCCTAAATGCTTGAGTCTGCACGATCCGGACCATAACATCGTAATGGATATTGGCCACCAGGGTCTGGGCCGGCATATCCAGAAACTCCTCACCCCGGCCTTGAATGGCAAGGATTTGATCCGTTAAATTGTTGCCATCTGCATTTATCTTGGTCGTCCAGGCGGCCAAGGGGTTCAAATCCACAGCCACGACCTGTTCCCAGCCCAACTTGGCAGCGGCTAAGGACAGGAGCCCTGTACCACTGCCCAAATCAAGCAACCGTCCGCGAATTTCTTTTTGGGCCAAAAAGTTCAAAGCCTTGAGGCAATCAAGGGTAGTCTGATGTGTTCCCCCACCAAATACAACCCCTGGTTGGAGCAGAATAGTTTCACTGTCCGCAGGCCCTGAAGGATGACTCCAGACCGGAGTAACATGAATTTGGCCCACAGTGAACGGATCCAATTTTCCCCCTATCCAATCCCAATAGCTCATCTGATAGCAGTCCAGGGCCTGGACCCAGGGGCACTGATCCTGCAGAACTCGGACTTGCCCATCACTGGCTTGAGTGAAAAAAAGAAAGGACAGGTCGTCCTCTACCCATGTACCAATAAAATGATCCAGGGTCTTGGTCAATCCGGGAGAAAACCTCCCTTGAAAGGAGTAAATCCACAGGGTTTCTGGCGGGGAATGAAAGTGTGCTTGCCTTCGTCCGGTCAACAAAGGGAACTGATTGTCCAAAACAACCACCGGCCTAATCCGCAACGATTTTGTCGAACATGGCAAATGCACTCTGGACCACTGGATTGTCCTCCGGCAGTTCAGCAGTGGGCCGACCGGTCATGTCGTACTCGGCCAGGGTTTGATCCGCCCCCACAGTCCCCAGCAGGGTCATGCCTGCCTGCTCAATAATATCCAGGACAGCCTGAGAGGGCTCCTGTTGCACGTTATTTAAAATCAAGTAAATATCTTTGACCCCTATATTTAATGAGTGGGCCAGTTCTTTGATCCGCTGGGCCGCTTGCAGACCGCGTCTGGATGGATCGGAAACAATGAGCAGGGTATCGATATTTTTCGTGGTCAGCCTGCTGATATGTTCCATCCCAGCTTCATTG
>CAYZLB010000178.1:0-1998 GCA_964479235.1 uncultured Desulfohalobiaceae bacterium | reverse complement strand
GGACAAGGGGCTAAGGAGCTAACATAGCCCTTTTTCGGAACTTTAGTTTGCTAGGTTCAGACAATAGATTTTTTGTATGTTCGCTTTTCAAAGGTGTTTATCATGATTCAGCCAATCATCATTGCCGGTGGTTCCGGCAGTGGGAGATCAGCGCCAAGGATGACAAGGGCAATGCCTGCAAAGGAGATGTGCTGGCGCTTGATACCAGAAACAGCCTGATAATGGCTGACAGCCGGCTGGTGGCTACCCTGGGAATCGAGGACCTGGTCGTGGTCTCAGGCACCGCCAGGGTGACCAACGGAGAAAAATCTTTTCCGGTCACTGAAAATCAGTCCACGTATATACCGGTAGGCCAGGTCCATGCCCTGGAAAACCCCGGAACCATCCCCCTGGAGCTCATAGAGGTCCAGTCCGGGTCGTATCTGGGGGGAGATGATATTGTGCGGCTGGAGGACAGATATGGCCGGGTTGAGTGACCAGAGGGGGAGAAGATGCAGTAAATTTTATGCTGCGGCTGTGTCTTTGCCGAAACGTTTTCTCAGGGAAGGGCTTGACGCTGCCAGGCGGGACAAGCTGTGCAAGGCTGGCTGGATACGGATCTGATGTGGTTGCAGATAGCCAAACCCGACCGTTACGCTTGACGTAACGTGTAAAAGTGTGTATTGTTAATTTCAATGATTAAGTCTTTCAAAGATAAAAAAACTGAAAAATTTTATGCTGGTAAGTTTGTAAAAGAGTTCAGCGGATTTGAAAGACAAGCGATCAGAAGGCTTCAAATTCTCGACAGCGCAACGTCTTTGAACGATTTAAAAGAACTTCCGTCTAACCGTTTTGAAGCCATGAAGGGGGACAGAAAAGGCGAGTTCAGCATCAGCATAAACATGCAGTGGCGGATCTGTTTTAAGTGGTACGAGGATAATCCCCAGGAAGTGTGTATTGAAGATTATCATTGAGGAGGTAAATCATGGAAAATAAGATGCCTCCGGTCCATCCCGGAGAAATATTGCGAGAAGAATTGGACGGCTTGAATTTATCAGCCAGTGCTTTTGCAAAAGACTTGGGTGTTCCTGCCAACCGAATTACAGAAATACTGAATGAAAGAAGAAGGATTACCTCTGACACGGCCTTACGTCTGAGCAGATATTTTGGAACATCTGCCGAGTTCTGGATGAACCTCCAGCAGGCTTATGATCTGAAAATTACCAGGGAAAGCAAAGGATCGGAAATTGAAATGTCTGTCAGGCCGTTGTGCGTGAATGCTTAAAGACCAACTACAGCACCGATTTTAATGTTGAATTCGGACTTCCGAATTCCGGGGACATCTATGATAAGTTTTGTCAAGGGGAAAAAGTAGATTTCCCTTCACTTTTAATTCCGGGGACACCACACTTAAATTATTAACATCCGCCTCAAATACATCTAAAAGAACCTCACGCCAAGCACAAGGCCCAGCATATCAAGTCCATTGTCGAAGAACTCAAAGCCAGGGACCGGCCTGAACACATCACCCACAGAGAAGTGTTCAGGCCCTGGGGGTCCTATGACAGCATCGATATCGGGGTAAATACCAGGTAAAACGCATTGCCGTCAAACCTGGCGCCTAACTGTCCGTGCAGATGCATATCACCACCGGGCGGAACACTGGGTCGTGGTCTCGGGCACCGCCAGGGTGACCAACGGAGAAAAATCTTTTCTGGTCACTGAAAATCAGTCCACATATATCCCGGTAGGCCAGGTCCATGCCCTGGAAAATCCCGGAACCATCCCCCTGGAACTCATAGAGGTCCAGTCCGGGTCGTATCTGGAGAAACGGGGACAGGTCGAAAATGTTGAATATCGACCTGAATCCAGTCCGGGCCGGGCTGGTGGACAGCCCTGAAGAATACCGCTGGTCGTCCCCAGGCTATCGCTTTCGCTCCAGCCGCAAGGATGAGTTTCTGTCCTGGAATCTGGGCCTGAAGGAATACAATGTGAAGAGTCCTAAGGAACGTCTCCGTC
>CAYZLB010000177.1:0-2028 GCA_964479235.1 uncultured Desulfohalobiaceae bacterium | reverse complement strand
AACCCGTCATTGCGAGGAGTCTTCGACAGGCGTCTTCGCCGAAGCAATCTCCAGAATGACTGTATATTAAGTATCTTGGAGCGACACCCCTTGAATGCTTACATTGATCGAACATCAAACCTGTGCCCCCTCCGTCATTGCCCGGCCCGGATAGTTCGAATATACCGGTATCAGGCTCTCCGGGCAATCCAGGGGAAAGCCTGTCTATCAAAGATGAAACGTATTTTCATGAAACTCAAAAAGAAATGCCGAAAACAAGTATTATGGACTCAAATATGCTGCAAGATGATCTTATACGCGAAATCACCCTTGGACAGATGCTGGATGAAGCCATAACCAACCATCCGGATAATGACGCCGTGGTTTACGTTGACCGAGATTTTCGCCTCACTTATCAAGAATTTGGAAATCTGGTCGATGAACTGGCCAAAGGGCTCATGGGTCTCGGGATTGAAAAGGGCGAAAAAGTGGCTGTTTGGGCCACAAACGTCCCTCACTGGGTGGCCTTGCAGTTTGCCACAGCCAAAATCGGGGCCATCCAGATCACAGTGAACACCTATTACAAGGAAAGTGAACTGGCCTATCTGCTCAAACAGTCGGAAACGGAAAACCTGGTCATCATCGACGGGTTCAAGGACACAGACTATGTGCAGACCATGTACTCCCTGGTCCCTGAGTTGCGCACCCAGCAGCGGGGACACTTGGCCAGCAAGGAATTCCCCTGCCTAAAACGGATATTTTTCCTGGGCCAGGAAAAACACCGGGGTATGTATTCTTTGCCTGAAGTCATCGGTCTGGGACGTTTGGTGTCCGATACGAAATATCTGAACCGGCAGAAACGTCTGAGTCCTCACGATGTGGTCAATATGCAGTACACCTCCGGCACCACCGGCTTTCCCAAAGGGGTCATGCTCACCCATGTCAATATAGGAAACAACGGTTTTTGGGTCGGCGAACATCAACTTCTCACCCCCCAGGATCGGATCTGCCTCCCAGTACCCCTATTTCACTGCTTCGGCTGCGTCATGGGCGTTCTTGGTGCTGTCAGCCACGGGAGCACCTTGGTCATTCTGGAGGAATTTCATCCCTTACTGGTTTTGACCTCGGTCCAAGCCGAAAAGTGCACCGCCCTATACGGCGTTCCGACCATGTTCATGGCCCTTTTGGATCACAGCCTGTTCTCCCGATTCAATCTCAGCTCGCTGCGTACCGGGATCATGTCCGGCTCCCCCTGTCCGATCAAAGTCATGCGCCAGGTCATGGAACAAATGAATATGCAGAACATCACCATCTGCTACGGTCTGACCGAAGGCTCTCCGGTCATGACCCAGACCCGGGCCGACGACAGCATTGAAAAACGGGTTGAAACCGTCGGCCGGGCCATGCCAGGAATCGAGGTCGCCATATTTGATCCCAAGACAGGCGAGGAACTCCCCCCTGGTGAAACGGGAGAAATCTGCTGCCGGGGCTACAATGTGATGAAGGGCTACTACAACAAACCCCAGGCTACGGCTGAAACCATTGACCGGATGGGGTGGCTGCATACAGGAGACCTGGCGGTTATGGACCAAGAAGGCTATGTGAGCATCACCGGCCGGATCAAGGACATGATCATCCGGGGCGGGGAAAACATCTATCCCCGGGAAATCGAGGAATTCCTGTACACCATGGATGGGATCTATGATGTGCAGGTGGTGGGCGTGCCCAGCCAGAAGTACGGAGAAGAAGTGGGGGCTTTCATCATCGTCAAAGAAGGTTACGAGCTGCAACCGGAAGACATCCAGGATTTTTGCCGGGGAAAGATCTCCCGGTATAAGATCCCCAAACACATCGCCTTTGTCCGCGAATACGACATGACCGCCTCGGGCAAGGTCCAGAAATACAAGCTGCGGGAGATGGCTGCGGAGATGTTTGAATAAGAGACCACCCGCGATTTACGGATGCCCTTTGTATTCATTGCATATCCCTGGGAAGCAGTTCCCAGCACCTCATTCTATGTTGCAATCAAGATGATCATTATTGATCCTT
>CAYZLB010000176.1:0-2033 GCA_964479235.1 uncultured Desulfohalobiaceae bacterium | reverse complement strand
TTGATGGGGGTGATGGGCATTATGGCCACTGTTCCTGGCCCGCACACCAGCCGTTTGCCTGAGCCTTTTTAATGGCGATGCGCAACAGGGACAAAGCGGCTGGAGTCATGCCCGGAAGGCGATAGGCCTGGCCCAGTGAGAGGGGGCGGATATCGCTCAACCGTTCCCGCAGTTCGTTGGACAAGCCGGTCATACGGGAATAGTCCAGGTCCGAGGGAATGCGGATCTGCTCAAGATCCTTGAATTTTTCCACTTCAGCTTCCTGCCGGCGCAGGTATCCCTCATACTTGCACTGGATTTCCACCTGCGCCTGAACCCTGGGATGGAGCCCTGTCTGTTCTTCCAAAACACGCATCAGATGATTATAGGTCATTTCCGGACGTTTGAGCAGTTTGTCTGCGCTCACTGCTGTGGACAGGGGCTGCGATCCAAAAGAGCCAAGTACAAGGTTCGTCTTTTCATTGGGAGTGATCTGCCTGTTGCGAAGGCGTTTGAGTTCATTTTCTACAGCCTGCCGTCGTTGGCACAGTTCCTTGACCTGATCCTTGCTGTGCAGGCCCAGTTCATGACCGATCTCCAGCAGCCGGAAGTCGGCATTGTCTTCCCGGAGCAGCAGGCGGTATTCAGCCCTGGAGGTGAACATACGGTATGGCTCGCTCACGCCCCGGGTGACCAGGTCGTCTATCATGACTCCCATATAGGCCTGGGTACGGTCTAAGATGAACGGGTCGCGTTTTTGAACCTTGAGGGCGGCGTTGATTCCGGCCCACATCCCTTGGGCAGCTGCCTCTTCGTAGCCCGAGGTTCCATTAATCTGTCCGGCCAGATACAGGCCCTGGACCTGTTTGGTCTCCAGAGTGGGCAGCATCTGGGTGGGCAGGATATAGTCGTATTCAATAGCATAGGCCGGGCGCATGATCTCGGCTTCCTCCAGACCGGGCACGGAATGGATGAGCTGGGTCTGAACCTCGTAAGGGAGGGAGTTTCCGGTCCCGCTGGCGTAGATCTCTTCAGTGTCCAGGCCCTCGGGCTCCAATATTATGTGGTGGAACTCCTTGTCCGGAAACTTCATGATCTTGTCTTCCAGGGAGGGGCAGTAGCGGGCTGAAACACCCTGGATGGTCCCGTCGTAGAGGGGAGAAAAGCGGATATTGTTTCGGATGATGTCATGGGTTCGGACATGGGTGCGGCCGAAATAACAGTGCACCTGAGGCAGGGACGTTTGGTCTGTAAACAGGGAAAAGGGCCGACAGTCCTGATCCCCGGTCTGGAGTTCAAAGTGGGAGAAATCAATGCTTCGGCGGTGTAGGCGGGCCGGTGTCCCGGTCTTCATTCGACCAAGGCCAAAGCCCAGGGAGCTGAGTTGGTCCGGGAGCTGATTCGATGGGAATTCTCCGGCCCGTCCGGCCGGGATGTGGGTTGTCCCGATATGGATCAGTCCATGGAGAAAGGTCCCTGAAGCCAAAACCACGCTTTGGCCCTGGAATACAACGCCCAGGTCATCGTGTACCCCGCGAACCTCTCCATCTTCTACAACCAGTCCGGTAACTAATGATTGTTTGAGTTCCAGGTTCTGCTGTCTCTCAAGGGCGTGTTTCATTAAGGTCTGGTAGCGGACCTTATCGTTTTGGGTCCTGGTGCCTTGGACCGCAGGGCCTTTGCGGGTATTCAGACGGCGGTACTGGATGGCGGTTTGATCGGTGATTTTGGCCATTTCGCCGCCCAGGGCATCGATCTCCTTGACCAGGTGGCCTTTGCCGATGCCGCCCACCGAAGGGGAGCAGGGCATATGAGCCACACTGTTTAAGGAGATGGAAAGAAGCAGGGTGCGGCAGTCCATTCGGGCTGCGGCCAAAGCGGCCTCGCAACCGGCGTGACCGGCGCCGACTATGATGACGTGGTACATGGTTTCTGGTACTTAGGAGTTATTGGTAATCTGTTATCTGTTATTCGTGATCAGGATTTGGTGAGTGCGGTGCATACAAAGTTTACGCCTCAAGGGGATTGGACGTCAACTGGGGGGACGGGGGGAC
>CAYZLB010000175.1:0-2211 GCA_964479235.1 uncultured Desulfohalobiaceae bacterium | reverse complement strand
CATTATCGCTTTTGTCTGACCATGAACTGGCCGAGAGAAAATGGTTGAAGGAAAAGACCCAAGCGGCAATGGATATTATCCGCACCTCGCTGCATACAGAACATTTTGCCCCCCTGCTGCAGACCACAAACTGGGAACATGTTTTGAGCCGGGTCCGCACCCACCAGAGCATATTGTTTCCCTTTTCCTACCGTTGATCATCGGGCCCTGGCAGGCATTTGGCAAAGACGCGAAGCCTGCCCTACGCAGAGGATCGTGGTTATGCGCCAATCCATCTCAGTTTCCCCTTTCCTGTGCATATTGCACTGCCTGCGGCCAACATGTACTGTACAAGGTTATGGACGCTGCGCCCCGGATTATTCTTCACCTGGACATGGACGCATTTTTCGCCTCTGTTGAACAGATGGATGACCCATCCCTGCGCGGTAAGCCGGTGGTTGTGGGCGGGCTTTCCGACCGGGGAGTAGTCTCTACCGCCTCATACGAGGCCAGACAATTCGGCGTCCACTCAGCCATGCCCATGGCCACCGCCCGGAACCTCTGTCCCCATGCTGTATTCCTCTCCGGACGGCGACGGCGCTATTCCCAAATATCAGCTCAGATCATGGCCATGCTTCAGGACTATTCGCCGGTTGTAGAGAAGGCATCCATCGACGAAGCCTATATGGACCTGACCGGATGCGAACGACTTCTGGGTCCGGCCCGGGATATAGCTGAAAAAATCAAAGCCGGCATATATAGGCAGCACGGTCTGACCTGTTCCGTCGGCCTGGCTCCGAACAAGTTTCTGGCCAAAATAGCCTCAGATCTGGACAAACCGGACGGCTTGCGGATAATCCATGTGGATTCAGTCCAGGAATTTATGGCAGCTTTGCCGGTGGCCAAGCTGCCCGGGGTGGGAACCAAGACCGTGTCAAGACTCCATGAATTGGGTATTCGCTTCTGTGCCCAGATCAGCCAGTACTCCCTGGAATTCTGGGAAGCCAAGTGGGGCAAGCGGGGAAAGGAATTGTACTTTCTGGCCCAGGGCCATGATCAGGCCCCGGTTGTTCCCAGGCGGCAGGCCAAATCCTGCGGGGCCGAAGACACCTTTGCCCAGGATACCGCTGACCGGGAAGTGATCAAGGCCTGGCTTCTGGAGCAGAGCCAGGAAGTGGGCACGGCCTTACGCCAAATCAAACGCAAAGGCCGGACCGTGACCTTGAAGATAAAGTTCAGCGACTTTCAGAGCATAACCAGGAACCGAACCCTGACCAAACCGACTGACAATACCCAACTCATCTACCAAACTGCCTGTGCCCTGCTGGAGGAACTGCATCTTCCCCGCTCTGTCCGGTTGTGCGGGGTCAGCGTCTCCCATTTTCAAAACCGGCAGAGCCAGCTCTCTTTGTTCCCGGAGATGGACAGCCTCCAGGACCAAAGGCTTGATCAGGCCATGGATGCCATCACGGCCAAATTCGGAGACCGGGCCCTGGTCCGGGGAGATGTTTTGACTCTGCAACAGACCGAAAATCCAGACAAAAAGGAGAATAAATGATTGAGAAGATACGGGAAAACATATTTCGTATTACTGTGCCCATGCCCAACAATCCTTTGAAATACCTCAATGCCTATGTCCTGACCGGTGCAGAGCGCACCTGTCTCATCGACACAGGATTAAACCGCGACTCTTGCTGGCAAGCCTGGACCGACTGCGGGATCTGGACATCTCCCTGGTCCTGCCTGGACACCGGCGTCTTTTTGCCCACCACCTGCAAAGGATTGAGGAAATCAAAAAACATCACTTCCAGCGTCTGGAAGAGGTCAAACACATAGTGGCCCAATGTCCGGGCCACGGTTTTGAGATCGCTTCCCGGATGAGCTGGGACCTGGATACAAGCGACTGGAACAAGTTCCCCCTGGCCCAAAAATGGTTCGCTACCGGCGAAGCCTTGGCCCACCTGAGCTACCTGGAATTTCAGGGTGAGATCCGCAAGGACATGTGCGGCGAACATCAAATCTGGGACAAAGCCGCATAAGAGGCAATTTCAATCACAGCACACTCCCCTACCCCCTCCCTTTACAACTGCCCAAAGCCGCAGCAGTGAGGGGAGGGAAGAAAATTAAGTTTATCAGGACATTTATGGGCTGGTTTGTCACGATCTCACGAAGACCAAGCTCCTTGGATTTTCACCATAAGCAGTCGGTTACGGTTCCCCACCCGGCACTCAA
>CAYZLB010000174.1:0-2259 GCA_964479235.1 uncultured Desulfohalobiaceae bacterium | reverse complement strand
CAGGCCGAAGGCGTGGATGGGGCAGAGGAACGGGTGGCTGCTGCCGAAGGTCTCAAAAGGCGGTTGGAGGCCATTTTGCACGGGGAAAAGCCCCTGGACATCTTTGTGCGCTGGAAGCCTTTTGAGGAGCAGCCCATCGGCTGGGAGCCGGACGTAAACGATGGAGTGCGCTTGAATATCCGGCCTTTTGAGTATGTGGATGACGTGAAGCACAAGAATGCCGGGGTGCTGCGGAAAAAGCCGAACATCAAGTGGAGCAAAGACCGGGGCAAGGATGTAAAGTCCGCTCCCTGGTATCATCTGTTTCAGGGCGAGCGGATCAACGACCACCATCTGAGCCTGGCGGAAAAGAAAGAGGCCAGGAAACAGGCTGAGCAGAAGAACTGATTCATCATGCAAGTCGAAGCCATCAAGAAGCTTATCAGCCAGGGCGAGTCTGAACGGCTGGAGATGAAGTTGTCCACCGGACAGAGGGCCGAGGCAACCAAGACAGTCTGCGGCATGCTCAATAATCTTGGCGGGTATGTCTTTTTTGGAGTCAATGATCAGGCTGAGCTGGTGGGACAGGATGTATCGGACAAGACGTTGCGAGGTCTGACCCAGGAGTTTCAAAAGATTGAACCACCTGTGTTTCCGGAAATCACCACTGCGCCCTTGGAAAATGGCAAAACAGTGATCGCCGTGACTGTTCCTGGCGGAGGCGGGCCGTACACCTATGACAGCAGACCGTATATCCGGTTTGGCTCCAGTACGATGGTCATGCCCAAAGGCGAGTATGAGAAGAAGCTCCTGGAAAAGATGCATGCCACAAGCAGGTGGGAAAATCAGGTCGCTGCTCAATTGCGTCTTGAGGACCTTGATCACAACGAGATCATCCGGACTGTGGAAGAAGCCGTTCGTCGCCAGCGACTGGACGATCCAGGAGTGCGGTCTCCTCTGGATCTGCTGCGGGGGCTTGGCTTGCTGGATGCAAATGATCGTCTGCTCAATGCGGCTGCAGCCCTTTTTCTTTTGCCAGAGCGGTGCTTGCCATCTTTTCCCCAGTGTCAACTAAGCCTGGCCAGGTTCAAGGGCCAGGACAAGACCGAGTTTCTGGATAACAGGAAGGAGTTCGGCAATGCTTTTTCCCTGCTCATCAAGGCCCAGCGGTTTTTCCGGGATCATTTGCCCATAGCCGGACGGATAGAACCGGGGGTGTTTGAACGAGTCGATGAGCCCCTTTTTCCCCCGGATGCCTTGCGGGAAGCATTGGCCAACGCTTTATGCCATCGCGATTACAGTGATTTTGGCGGATCAGTGAGTGTGGCCTTGTTTGATAATCGATTAGAAATTGCCAGCCCAGGAGAGCTGCCCTTTGGCTTGACTCCGGAGCAGCTGAAAAAGCCCCACAGCTCACGGCCCTGGAATCCCCTCATGGCCAATGTCTTTTACCGACGGGGGATTATTGAGACATGGGGCCGGGGGACCCTCAAGATTATGGACCTCTTGGATAAAGCGGGATTGCCGACTCCAGAGTTTTTCAATCAAGCCGGGTCATTTGTGGTCGTATTTCGTATTCCGGAGGAGAAGTGGCTGACCCCGCAAGATACCATGCATCATGGCATGCATGACACCATGCAAGATACCGTGCAAGTCAGCCCGCAAGTGAAACAATTGCTTGAGATTTGCACCTCCTCTCTTTCCCGAAAGGAACTGCAAGATAATTTGGGGCTTAAGAACAGAGATTATTTTCGCAAGAATTATTTAAATCCAGCACTTGATGCGGGATTGATTGAGCAAACGATCCCTCAAGCTCCCAAGAGCAAGTTTCAGAAGTACAGGTTGACCCAAGCCGGACGCAACTATCGCCAAAACCTAAAAAAGAGCCAAAAATGATGTCTGCCCCGATAGTCAAAGATCACCTCATCGACTCCCTACTCAGGGCAGGAAAGTATAATCGGTTTGAGCAGATCCAGCCTGCTGCCATCCTGTGGCCGGATAAAAACAGACAATGGGAACCGGTCATTCCCCTGCTGCAGAGTGACCTGCCAGAGCTTCTTGTTTATGGCCAGTACCAGCCGGATCAGAAGTCGGGGCCGGCCATTTGGCTCAAATGCATGATTGCCCGGATGCTGCCCGAGGCCCAGTGGGCTGAGGACAGGGTGTCGATTGTCTATTTGCCCGGCATCTCCCGCTCCGAACTGCGAGCCATTGAGGACTGTCCCCGGGAGCTGCAGCCTTTGGCCGAGCTTCAATACCGGGGCGTGTTTTGGGTTCAGC
>CAYZLB010000173.1:0-2304 GCA_964479235.1 uncultured Desulfohalobiaceae bacterium | reverse complement strand
GGATCGAAGAGATCGATTACTCAGGCTAAACGGGATAACCCCTGAATGGATACCTGCAAACTATCCGCCTGACCACACCACTCAAACGTTCCCTCCAGCCCCCAGTCCGCCTTCCGGGATATCTCAGCCAAAGAGTACAAAAAGCTGTGGATCTCCTTCCAGCCCAGGGTCAGGCTGACCAGGTGGGTCTTTTGCTTGTAAAATTTGAGCTGTACAGAGCGCTCTGTATACTGGATATCGATCTTGGTCACCAGTTTGGCTGAGGACAACTCCTTGGCCTTGTCCGGTTGTTTCTTCCGGCCTGAATTCCAGGTTGGGGGATTCTCCTCCAGCTGGCTCATGTGCATAAACTGAAAGATATCGTCCTTGTCCTCGAAAGAGACGGATTCGGGCAAAGCAGTGTGCTTTTCCACATAGCGACGCAGGTATCCGCCCAGCATCTTGACCAGACGGCGGGTGAGAAGGACAGCCGGCAGGGCCTCGTCTTCCCTGGTAAAGCTTAAGGCAATCCGGTCCTCTTCGGCCAAATAGTGAAACGAAAAGCTGGTCTGGCTCATATGCTCCTTTACGTACTAAACCGAAATATATGATCTGGATACTCAACCGTGCCCGGTATGTCATCCCCCGAACTCTGCTCACCCAGCTGCTGCCGTTCTTGGGCCAGCTCCTTGATCCGTCCCACCCGGTTCTGGGAGAAGATGTGGGCAAACACAATGGGCAGGGCGGAGTTATGCCGTAAATGCAGAAAGGACTGATCATCCAGCTCAGACAGCGACTTCAGCGTGATCCGGTACAGCTTTTGGGGTACATCCATCCAGGTCTGCAACAGCCCGCTTTCATAAATGGTCTGCAAAGCATTTTTCTCCATCTACGGATTGGCTACCGACTGCTTTAAGCCCTGGATGTATTTATTGAGCAATTCGGTGGGAATACCTTCTTTGTCAAACAGGGGATTTCCCCGTTGCGGGCTGATCCAGTCGCTGTCCTCGTCTATCAGAACCTGGGCCTTGCTGCCTACTCAGGGCTAAAAAGAAGGGATGAAATCGGACCATCAGGGGCTTGTATCCGCCCATCCAGTCCCCTTGAGGGCCGATATGGGCATTGGTTTCTTTTTCCAAAGACAGCACTGCCGTTAAGGAAATGCCGTTTTGGGCCGGGGCAAAGGCCAGGGGAAGATCCAGGGCGGCCAAAGGGACCTCGCTACTAAAGATGGGGATAACGGGCCGCTTAAGCACAAAAGAAAGGGGCCCTTTTTGAGTCGCAGATCTGCGTGTTGGGTGCTGGAGAGGGGAACGTAGGTCATTGAATCCTCCTATTCGAGATTGTCCAAAAAACCGACCAGTTCCTGATGCCACCTCTCGGGCTGATCCAGATAGCAGGGATGCCTGGCTCCCTCCAGGATGACCAGCCTGGAATTGGGGATCTGCTTTTGCAGAAAATGGGCATTATCCAGGGGAGAAACCGTGTCCTGTCCTCCCCAGATGAGCAGAGTAGGTACAGCTATCTCCTTTATCCGGTCCCGGAAGGTGTCCACACCGACTGTGCCTACCAGAACCAAGCCGGATACCAGCCCCGGAGCGGCAAAGTACAGAGACAGTGCGTAAGCTCCGCCCAGAGAGGGACCAACCAGCACTGGCCTGTCCAAACCCTCTTGCTGGATGACTCCTTGCAGCACCTCTTTGGGCTTGGCCTCGCACTTTGGGGAGTTGCCAAATCCGGGCATATCCAGGGCATGGATTCTGTAGCCCGAATTTATGAGTGTTTCCAGGGTTTCCAACTCCTGCCAGGTCTTCGAGCTGAACTTGGCCCCGTGCAGTAAAAGAATGTCCTGCTTTTGGCCTTGTGAATTTTGCAAGCAGTGCACCTGAAAGGTGGGTGTCTGAATGGTCTTTTCAGTGAGGTTGCTCATACAATTACGAAGCCTCTTCTAATGAGTAAGATTTATCATAAAGAGTTTCTGGAGCAATATCAATGTTATCAGGCCATACTACTGTACCATATCCAACTGTAGCACAGGCAAAAAGCTGATATTGTTTTAATCGGTGAAACGGATTTTTATTAAGATATGGTTCCATATCAAAAATTTTACGTTCACCATTTTCGAACTCCAAATCCAAAGTAAAATCTGGATTTGCTTGAACATTAACCACATCTAAAAGATCACTCATAGTAGCCCTCCCTACTGTAAAGGAGCAATTTTGAAAGGCTCCTCACCATTCAAAGCAAGCTCCCAATTAGCTAAAAGCTCACCAAATGCTCTTGAACCTGGGGCGGCAGCATACCCCGAATGACGCTGATAGCGTT
>CAYZLB010000172.1:1620-2327 GCA_964479235.1 uncultured Desulfohalobiaceae bacterium | reverse complement strand
GCAGCGAGGCAGATATCTTGGGCAAAAGATCAACCCGGAATCTCACGATATTGGCGAGATTTGAAGAGGAAACCAAAATCATGAATACCCCGGGCCGGGAGATCAGCAAAGGAAACCGCGCGCTGTTTGCTTTTGAGCTGTGCTTTATCCCTGATCCTGAACAGGGCCGGGGCGCTCAAGCTGAAGAAGCTCTGTCCTGGGGAGAGCTGCGAATTTGGGTCCAGAGAAAGAACCTGTGCGAACATTTTGATTCCTCGGCGGTCATGGATGCTGTGCACTGGTATCTCTTGCCGGTCGTAGAGTGGTTTGTGTACAACTGGAATCCCCTGTTCCACGAGGAGAAGTACCCAGTCAGCGGTGTGGAAACCGAAGACGATGCATGGAGTACCTATCACAGTACCTGCCTTTCCCAGCCGGGATATGATGATCTGGAGCAGGTGCGGGAGCAGGAAGAAGAATGGTATGCCTGGTGGCAGCGGCATGCCCTGTGGTCCTGCCGTGAGGGCGGTCTTTTGCCGGACATGTTCATCCGGCGGGCTCGAGACCATATAGAGGTCTCCTGGGGGGAGGCACAAGGGCACAGTGTTCCGGATCTGTTTCGCTTTCGGGTTGCACCTGGAGCGGTTTGCCTGGAACCTGAGGAGATTGCTGTTCCCCTGTATGAGGCCCTGAAGGATGCTGTGAGCCATCTGCAAGCTCACATGCCG
>CAYZLB010000172.1:0-1610 GCA_964479235.1 uncultured Desulfohalobiaceae bacterium | reverse complement strand
TTCCCATGCTTTAGAGCGGATTCCAGTAACCGATCCGGATAGCCGCCTGGCCTGGATGGTCGGCCTGGAAAAGCCCAGGAGCTTTCAATCCCGCTGGCAGGAATGTAAAAAGCATATTTTGTCCCTGGGTGAAAAGGCGCGAGAGCTGGTAACCCCTGATGTGCATGAGTCCGGTCTGATTTTGAAAGGCTCATGTCATGCAGCCCTCATGTTCGGAACGGTTGCTCCCAATATCAGCAGAGAGGATGTCTTTGTCCTGGCTGAAAAGATGATTGAGTTTTCTCAGCATCCAGTAGATGACGACCCCACTGAGCACATAGGAAGCGAAATCGCGATCGATCCCGCAGATCCGCCCTGGATTCAGGGCTATGAAATGGCTGAGCAATTTCTGGAATATTTGGGAATCCGTGCACAAGACCAGGAACGGATAGACATAGAGCGCATTCTTTCCAGTCTTGGGGTCAGGGGAGATACGGTCAAGCTCAGTGACGATTCTATCCGGGCCGTTGCTTTGGCGGGGTCGAAGCTCAGGCCGTTTATCGTTCAAAATGTCAATAATTACAGCAATACCTATCCTTTGGGCATACGGTTCACCCTGGCCCATGAGCTCTGTCATCTGCTGTTTGATCGTTCATACGGGTGCAGAGTGGCCATAGCCTCCGGGCCGTGGGCGCCGCAGACCATAGAAAAAAGGGCCAATGCGTTTGCCGCCATGCTGCTCATGCCCAGAAGCTGTTTGCAAAGAGCGATGTCCGGGGTGAATAAAGACAGGATCGGATTTGAGGATGTGGTGCACATTTCCGCTGTTCTGGGGGTAGGCATACGCTCGGTCATTGATCATCTGTACAACTGCGGCTACGTAGACCCTGCCGGCAGGAAACGCCTGCATGTTCTTGCAGACAGAAAGATTGAGGCCTGATTTTCCCCATGCCCCAAGTAGTGAAACAACCACGCCACAAGCGTGGTTCCTGCGTAGCAGGGCTTCACCGGGCAAGCCGACGCCGGAATCATCGGCTCCCCAGTGAAATCCTGCCCAAGGCAGGGAGCCTGCGGCTCATTTCACCAGGCAGGCAAGGCATTTGTTGGCGAGGACCCGGTAAAATGGGAAGAGATTTTACGGGGTAAATCTTTGACCAGGTCAAGCACCTGCTGAGGTCCAAGGATTGACCCGGTTAAACAGACCTCCGGTCTACGGCTTTGCCGTGTTTAACTGGGTGAAGCGGAAATTTACTCCGGTTGGAGGTGTGGAGGGGTGTATCCTGGAGCTGGTTTTGGTGGATACCAATGAAAAGATGCGCATTTGGAATGAAATGATGATCTCCGAGCATTATCTCGGTGCTGGTCCTTTTGTTGGACGTCAGTTGCGTTATCTGATCGACTCTGAACATGGATTGCTTGGCGGTTTGGGATTTGCGGCACCGGCCCTGCATTTGGCTGATCGCGATGCAGGGCTACTTTGTCCTCATGTATTTGGTCAATAATATCATATAGTTGATGGTACCCTTGGACAAAAAACCTAAAAACATGTACAAACGGATCTGTCTTTCAGTTTGTTCCGGACTCACGTTCCACCACCCTATCGGACAGGAGGCTCGAAAATTATGTTCAGT
>CAYZLB010000171.1:0-2369 GCA_964479235.1 uncultured Desulfohalobiaceae bacterium | reverse complement strand
CCAAGGCCCTTGATCCTCTGATCGAAGCCGGGCTGGCCCTGAGACATGGCCGGGAAGTTGTCCTGGCTGATGCGGCTGGGTTGCGGGAAATCATCGAGGGTCAGTGCCTGGAAGTTATACAGGCCAGGGACCAGGCTCAGGAACTGGCCCAGAGATTGGGGCTGGAGGTGAATATCGGCTCGCGCCCTCTTGAGGCTCTGCGCCTTTTGCGAGATCTGGAGGAAAACGGCCAGAAACCAGAGATTTCGTCCCGGGTGCAGGCGGTCAGCGCCCGAGTCTTTGGCGATTCCAAGCACATTCAGCGCATTCCAATTTTAAGCAAAATATTCGCCCACTGGTCCAGAGAGCGCCATCTGCGGGGCGAGCTGCGGCTCAAGACCTGTTCCCAGCTCATCCATCGTCCCGGCAAGCTTGATTTGAGCCTGGTCACCTCTTCCCTGGGCCAGGTGTGTATTCCCGGATCCAGGGCCGCTCAGATGGAAGATTTTGATCTCACGGGTATAGATTTCGTTCTGACCAGTGAAAATCTGGCCCCTTTTCAGCAGATACAGCCGGCCCGTGGACTGGTCCTCTTTTGTCCCGGCTACAATACCGGGCTGTCGGCCATGTGGCTGCACAGTCTGCCCAAAAAGTGCACATGGATTCATTTCGGAGACTTTGATCCGGACGGTTTGCGCATTTTCGAGCAGGTTTGCCTGCAGAGCGGACGGGAAGGCCGGTTTATGCCTGAGTTGGGGCACCTGCAAGGGATAAGAGAGCGCCTGCCGGCCTGGAACGGAGCCAGGGCGTTTGATCCTGCCCAGTACATTCGCCCCGAAATCCGGGATCTTGCAGCCTGGGGCCGGGACGAGCAGATCTATGCAGAGCAGGAGCAGGTACTGCACCTTTTGGGCGTGCACGCGTTGTGGGACGCAATCTTGCCTTTGGGCCATATGGATTAAGGTGGGCTAGGCCTCCACATGACCCCGAAAAAAAGTACGGGACATTTTCAAAGAGTTCGTGTATGCCTAAGGCATGCAAGCACAAAATCAAATGAAAAGGAGAATCTTGAACCGCCCGCTTTGCCCAGTTAAATACAGCTTTGCTGTGCTGTACGGCTGTATTTGATCGGAGAAGCTCAGGACGTAAGGCTCGCCAAGAAAGAAAAGAAGTCTTTTTTGCATCTATGACCCAAAAATTTATTTCTTAGCTGTCAGGTTCCATTTAGTTTAGAAACCTAGGCATGAATCGGACAAAAAAGTAACTTATGGAGCTAATTCATAATGTCTTTTACAAAAGATATAAAAATCAGGAAGATAAACTTAGAATTTGAGATGATATTGATTCTTATGTTGACATCTTGTGAGTATATCATACTCTTTTAGTAGGTATTTTAATCATGCGTTAAAACAGGAGGTACGCATAATGAAACGGTTTTTCATTGCGGCAACGGTTTTGGCAGTCATGGTCAGCGGCGGCTTGCTTTTGGCCCAGCAACAGGGTGCAGGACAAGGCCAAGGCTACTACGGTTCCCAGGAACAAGGCTGGTTTTGCCCTTGGTGCGGACAAAATGGCCCTCAGGGGCAAGACATGGGGCCCGGCATGATGCGTGGCCAGCAAGGAATGATGCACGGACAAGGAATGCACAGAGGGCATGGCATGATGCGCGGACAGGGAATGATGTACGGGGGCCAGCAGGGGATGAATCAAGGTTGCCCGTATAATCAGCAAGGGATGCAGCGTGGATGGGGACGCGGACAATACGGTCCCTAGGCTGGGCAACAGCAGCAGGCCCAACCTTTACAAGCAGATCAAGCCAGGCGGCTTGCGGAAAACTATGTGGCTGGAAACCCCAACCTGAAGGTGGGTGAGATCACTGAGAATGATGAGCAGGGCGCTTTTGCAGCCACTATTGTGACCCAGGACGGATCCTTGGTGGAAAAAGTGTTCATCGATAAACAGACCGGCTGGATGAAAAGGCAGTATTGAGCAAGGTTGTTTACAACAAGCCAGCAAAGGGCCGTGTCCGTTGGATGCGGCTTTTTTTTATTCGATATTGTACAATGGCCTTTCTTCGGGTGCTCTTTCATGATTGCCCATTCCTCTGAGGTCAGCTTCCCGGGTTTGATCAGGATCTCGTCTGGGATCCCGATCTTTCCGATATCGTGGAGAATGGACCCCCGTTTAATATTTTCAAGCTTTTTCGAGTCGGTAATCCCGACAAGTCTCGCTTGATGAAGGGTAAAATTTATCTTGACAATGGGGTCCACCTCACGTATCTGAACGGTACGGTTTCGCCACGCATTTCTTTCAGGCGAATTATGATATCCGTACGATTCAAACAATGCTGGGGCATGCTGATCTGAGAACGACGATGATCTATACCCATT
>CAYZLB010000170.1:0-2385 GCA_964479235.1 uncultured Desulfohalobiaceae bacterium | reverse complement strand
AAGACCCTGGCTGAACTCGAACCGGTGTATACGACCCACAAGCCAAGAACCAATCCCATCCGGATAATGGATCACGCTCCGAGCGAAACATACGCCCAGGCCCTGGAGACTGTACTCAAGGATAAAGGCGTGGATGCGGTTATGGTCATTCATGTGCCCACGGCCTTTGCCTCCAGCGAAGACATTGCCGGGGCCGTGGTCAACACCCTGGGCCGGACCAGAAAAAATATCTTCACCATCTGGCTGGGAGAGAACGATGCAGCCCAGGCCCGGCGGATTTTCGCCCTGGCCGGGGTACCCACGTATGAAACTCCGGATCAGGCGGTGCGCCTGTACATGGACATGGTCCGCTACCGCCGGAACCAGGAAATGCTGATGGAAACCCCGGACAGCGTACCCAAGGAATTTAGCCCGAATACAGACGCAGCCCAGGCCATTATCAACAACGCCCTGGCTGAGGGCCGGTCTCAGCTGAGTCAGGCCGAGACCAATGAAGTGCTCTCAGTGTACGCCATTCCGGTTGTGGAAACCAGGATAGTGGAAACCGCGGAAGAAGCTGAGCTCATGGCTCGGGAGCTGGGCTATCCTGTGGCCTTGAAACTTTTGTCTCCAGATATCAAGAGCAAGCATGCCATTGGCGGTTTGGCCATGGATCTGGAATCGGCTGAAGAAATACACAGGGCAGCATCGGCCATGTGGCACAGGGCGGAACAAATGGAGCCCGAGGCCAGGCTGGAAGGATTCATTGTCCAAAAAATGGCCCGCCGTCCAGGGGCAAATGAATTGATTTTAGGGGTGACCTCCACCACTGAATTCGGACCGGTGGTTATGTTCGGCCACGGCGGCCCGGCCGCAAAAATCATCCACGACCATGCAGTGGGGCTCCCTCCACTGAACATGAGCCTGGCCAAAGAACTTATTCAGCACACCAGGATCGCGAGGCTCCTGGAAGGATTTGAGGGCCATCCGTCAACAGATATGCAGGCGATTAAATTGACTCTGGTTCAGATTTCCCAGTTGATCATCGATATCCCTGCAATCAAAAGCCTGAGCATCAACCCCCTCTTGGCTGATTCCCAAGGTGTTCTGGTTCTTGATTCAAGGATCAGCATTGAAAAAAGCACTACTTCCGGACCTTCCAGACTGGCCATCCGCCCATATCCAGAATATTTGGAAGAATGTGTCAAACTGCCCTCAGGCTTGAAAGTCATGCTCCGTCCCATCCGTCCGGAAGACGAGCATCAGCATGCAGAATTTATCAACAGCCTTTCGCCGGAAGATCTGCGGATGCGATTTTTTGGTTTTGTCCATGACTTTCCTCACAATCAGCTGGCTATGATGAGCCAGATCGACTATGACCGGGAAATGGCCTTTATCGCCACTACCGAAGAGCAAGGAGGCAAACCCAAAACCTTGGGTGTGGTCAGGACTTTTTTTGATCCGGACAACATTACGGCTGAATTTGCTATCGTCGTTCGCAGCGATCTCAAAGTCAAAGGCCTTGGCACAGCCCTGATGGAAAAGATGATCCGCTACTGTCGGGACCGAGGGACCAAGGAACTCATGGCCTACACCTTGCGGGAGAACCGGGCCATGCAGGCCCTGGGCAAAAAGCTGGGCTTTAAGATCAAGAGCGATCCTGACGACCCGGAGACCATCATTATCGTATTGGAACTGTAGCTATTTGGTATTGTAGAAACAAAAATGATACTTTCAGGAATGCATCCTCTCAAATTCTCTTAAGTGCTCAACCTCGTTCTCATTTTCGTCAATGGTCAGTAAGCAGGCTGAAATGCTCTTTTTATGGGGGATGAGAAGCTTTTCATTCTTGGTTGAGCCCACGACTTTGTGGACATGGGAGTTCATAAGGCACCTCCCAGCTGGGAATAGACCGAAGTATCAGCCTGAGAAAGGCTGGGCCCGGTCTGAAGTTTTTTTCATAATCAAATGGTCCGGCGTGCCCTTCCCCGGAGCCAGACCACAGCGGATTTTTAAACCGGCCGATCCCTGCGCTCTTTTAGGCGGAAGAATGGGCTGATTTCTTCCTTTTCCCCCACGGGCAGGCCGCAACGCAGACCCCGCAAAGATATGGCGGAATATAGGCCTCTTTTTCATTTCGCCTGAGCTGTTCCACGCAGGCCTCAAGATCAACTGCCTCGCCGCGGGTGGCAAAGTGCAGCTCCGTGGAGGCGTTTTTTATGGCCCCGGCCGGGCAGGCCTCAACGCAGCTTGTGCATTTGCCGCATTTGTTCTTAACGGGAGCCCCGGCGGGCAGGTCCAGATCTGTCAGTACAGTCACCAGACGCACCCGTGGACCGAACATGGGGTTAACCAGAAGAAGGGATTTCCCCTGCCAGCCCAGTCCGGCGCAAAGGGCCACCGCCT
>CAYZLB010000169.1:0-2394 GCA_964479235.1 uncultured Desulfohalobiaceae bacterium | reverse complement strand
GAGTGAAATACTGATGTGCAACAGGTGGGTGCATGAGACACAATGAGTTGAGGTATGCAGCATAAACCATATCGGGATTTTAATTCCTATTTGCGTCAAAGATACGGCTGCCGGGTGCAGAAAATTACTCTGGACGCCGGCCTGACCTGTCCGAACAGGGATGGGACCTTGAGCACCAGGGGATGTATCTTCTGCAATCCTCGGGGATCCGGAACCGGAAAGGCCCAGGCCGGACTGAGCATTGCTCAGCAGCTGGAACAGGCCAAAGAACCCTTGCGCAGGCGGTATAAGGCCAAGAAATTCCTGGCCTACTTCCAGTCCTATACCAATACCTATGCCCCGGTGGACAGGCTGCGGTATCTGTACAGCCAGGCTCTGGCAGATCCGGATGTTGTCGGACTGACCCTGGGGACCAGGCCGGACTGCGTGCCGGATTCAGTGCTGGACATAATTTATGAGATGTCCAGGGAAAAAGACATCTGGCTGGAGTATGGACTGCAGTCAGCCCATGATCAGACCCTGGAGCGAATAAACCGGGGCCATACTGTGGCCGTTTTTACCGATGCCGTGCACCGGGCCAGGCAGCGGGGACTGCCTGTCTGCGTGCACGTTATCCTGGGTTTGCCCGGAGAGGGAGAACAGGAAATGCTGGAAACTGCCCGGTATCTGGCCGGGCAGGATATCCAGGCGGTAAAGGTTCATCTCCTCTATGTGGTCCAAGGTACTGCTCTCCATCATCTGTACAACCAGGGCAGATACCGGTATTTGGAGCAGGAGGAGTATGCGGATTTGGCCGCGAAATTTGTGCATCTCTTGCCCCGGGAAGTGATCATCCAGCGATTGACCAGTGATCCACACCGGGATGAGCTGGTGGTCCCGAAGTGGGCCTTGAACAAGCAGCAGACGCTGCAGATGATCGTGGAGAGAATTGGGGGTCTGGAGAGGGTGAGAGGGAAAGATGGAAGAGGGCTGAGCGAAGGGGAACCAAGGGCTAAGGGCCCAGGGCAGAGGCCGGAGAGACTGAGTGCAGGGGCAGGTTTGGCGGATTGATTCATTATGAAACGTGAGCATTGAAAAGATGCGCATTTGGAATGAAATGATGATCTCCGAGCATTATCTTGGTGCTGGTCCTTTTGTTGGACGTCAGTCGCGTTATCTGACCGGCTCTGAACATGTGCTTGATGGTGACTTTCGCTCAAAATGAAATGATGCAAGAAAAGGACATGCAAAAAAGGACAAAATGACAAGAAGGGTATAGCTGAGTTTGTTAGGCCACGAATACTTTTTGCATCAGGCAAATGCTGCCTGCAAGAGTTCCTGGGTGTAGGCGGCCCGGGGGTAGTTGAAGATCTCTTCGGCCGGACCGGATTCCACGATCCGGCCCTGGCGCATGACCAGGACCCGATGGCACAGGGCGCGGACCAGCTTCAGATCGTGGGAAATAAACAGGTAGGAGATGCCCAATTCGGCCTGCAGTTTGCGCAGCAGGTCGATGATTTGGCCCTGGACCGAGCGGTCCAAGGATGACGTCGGTTCGTCCAGGATAATCAGTTTGGGTTCCAGAACCAGTGCCCGGGCAATAGCGATGCGCTGGCGTTGGCCCCCGGAAAACTCATGTGGATAGCGGTTTCGAAGTTCAGGATCCAGGTGCACGGCCCGCATGGCTTTCATGACCCGCTTTTCCTGTTCTTTTTGGTCTTTTATCTGGTGCAGGCCCAGGCCTTCGGCTATAATTTCCTGGACCGGCATGCGCGGGCTGAGGCTACCATAGGGATCCTGGAAAACGACCTGGATATTCCTGCGCAGTGGTCGCATTTTTTTTGAGGGTAACTCGTCGATTCGTTCTCCATTCAGGGTTATATGCCCGTGACTGTGGAGCAGGCGAAGCACGGCCAGGCCCAGGGTGGTCTTGCCTGAACCGCTTTCTCCAACAATTCCTACGCTTTCTCCGCTACGTATCTGCACATCCACTCCGTCCACTGCTTTGAAATGATCAACTGTTCGTTTCAGAATCCCCTTTTGGATCGGAAACCAGACTCGCAGGCCGTCTACCTCCAGGACAGGCTCAGCCTCTGGGGCCAAGGGGGCGGCCCGGCCTCTTGGTTCTGACTGCAGCAGATGACGGGTGTACGGATGATTTGGGTTTTCAAAGATATTTTGGGTTGTTCCGGCTTCCACTACCTGACCTTGGGACATGACCGCCACTCTGTATGCGATATGCCGGACAACGCTCAAATCGTGGGAGATAAAGAGTACAGCCATATGCAACTGGTCCTGCAAGCGGTTCAGAAGATCTAAGATTTGGCGCTGGACAGTGACGTCCAGAGCGGTAGTCGGTTCATCGGCAATGAGCAGCTCCGGTTCATTGGCCAGGGCCATGGCCAGCATCACCCG
>CAYZLB010000168.1:0-2468 GCA_964479235.1 uncultured Desulfohalobiaceae bacterium | reverse complement strand
CGAGTGACATCAAACGCCGGTCCCGGCACAGTATCCGCCTGCGCCAGCAAGCCCCGCTGGCGCAGGCGGATACTGTGCCGGGACCGGCGTTTGATGTCACTCGCGAGCCACTGGTTTTTCCTGTCTCCCGTTCCGCTGCCCTGCAGACCATGGCCCGGGGAGAAACCGGGGGCATGCTGACTCTGGCCTACTCCAACATGCGCGGCTACGGGGATCTGCATCCCACGGTGGGCGAGCTGCGGGTGGGCTATTTGCCTGTGCTCTTGCCTCACCCCATCTCGGGCCAGGACATAGAGATTGGCGAAGTGCTGATGACTGAATGTGAAATGATCACCAAATATGAATCTAAGGCTGATGGTCTGCCTCAGTTCACCCTGGGCTATGGGGCCTGCTTCGGACACAACGAGACCAAGGCCATTGCCATGGCAGTTCTGGATCGCTGCCTGCAAAAAGGGCAGCGCGACGGGGCGGAGCATCCAGCCGAAGACCAGGAGTATGTGCTCCTGCATATCGACGGCATTGACTCCATGGGCTTTTGCAACCATTTCAAAATGCCTCATTATGTGACCTTCCAGGCTGAAATGGACGCCCTGGATCAGACCCGGGCAGGGGGCGGCTTATGAACAACGGCACTACAGAGCAGGACACACGATCTACAGAGATACCCTTCGGCTTTCTGGATCCATACGCTAAACGGGAGATCCGGCGCAGCGTGCTCAAGGCTCTCTGCCTGCCCGGCTACCAGGTTCCCTATGCTTCCAGGGAAATGCCCATGGGACGAGGCTTTGGAACCGGCGGTTTGCAGCTGACCCTGTCCATTATCGGTCTCCGGGACGTACTCAAGGTCATAGACCAGGGAAGCGACGATTCCGTGAATGCGGTCAATCTGCGATCCTTTATACTCCGGACCTGTCCAGGGGTGGAGGAGACCACTCGTACCCAGGAGGCAACTCTCATCCAGACCAGGCACCGGATACCAGAGATAGCACTCCAGGAAGGGCAGCTGCTTATCCTTCAGGTCCCTATTCCTGATCCACTCACTCCAGTGGAGCCCTCGGAAGGAAAGCGGAAAACTATGCACGGCGAGGCGGACTACTCCCGGATTCTGGTCAAACTGTACGAAGACCTGCGGGAGTTCGGCCAGGTAGCCATTTCCAGCAGCTATCCCACCCGGATCAACGGGTACCATGTCTTAAGTCCTTCCCCTATTCCCCGTTTTGATGTGCCCAAAATGCATTTGTGCAATGCGCCGCTTATCTTCGGTGCCGGGCGGGAGAAAAAGATCTATGCGCTTCCGCCGTATACCACGGCAGAGCCCCTGTCATTTGAGGACGTGCCCTTTGAGGTGGAGCAGTTCGTGGATGAAAAGGCGCAGCGCCGGGCATGCTCCCGCTGCGGGGCAATGGACAGCTACCTGGAAGAATGCGTTGCCCAGGACGGAACCCGGACCTATCTTTGCTCAGATACCGACTACTGCCGGCAGATGCAGGAAGCTGGAGGACAGAGGACAGAAGACTGAGAACAGGGGACTGAAGATTGAGGTCTTCTCTTCGTTCCCAGGGTCCCCCCTCGGAACGCATCCTCTTGTGGCTGCGACCACCTTCTTTAGCAAAGACATTCCCAGGGAGGATCCTGGTGAACTGGAAAAAAATTCAGAGGATGAACTCTGTGAACGAAGAGAAAGAGGGCGAATGATCATTCGCCCCTACGAGCAAACACGACATTTCATCTTTGATCAATCCGGCAAATTTATCTTTTGGGGCCCGCTTTGGGGCAAAAAAATATGTCAGATGTGCCGGAGGCAAAGCTGAACCGTGAACATGGGATACTACATCTATGCACAAGATTCTGGAAGTCTCCGGCCTGACCCGAATTCACGGCCCAGGGTGCTCTCAATGCCAACACACGGCTCTTGAATCAGATCCCGAGGACAACCGCTGTGCGCATTGCGGCAGCGTGGCCGCCGTCCTGGATGTCTCGTTTGATATCTACGCAGGAGAAATCCTGGGAATCATGGGTGAGTCCGGGAGCGGAAAGTCCACCCTGGTCAAAAACCTGTACTTTGACGATCAGCCCACAGCAGGACGGGCTGTGTATCAGTACAACGGATCATCCTACAGCCTGTTTGAGCTCAACGCGGCCCAGAAGCGGTGGTTTCGCTATCACTGCTTCGGCATGGTCTATCAAAACCCGCAGCTGGGGCTGAACTTCATGATTTCCGCCGGGGGGAATATCGCCGAGCGCCTGCTGATGAACAACGTCTTTCATTATCGGGAGATCAGGGATCGGATATCCGCCCTCCTGGAGCGGACCCAGGTCTCCTCCGACCGTATGGATGAGCTGCCAGGAAATTTTTCCGGAGGCATGCAGCAGCGAGTGCAGATCGCCAAGGCCCTGGTCAGCAATCCCCCCCTGTTGTTTCTGGATGAGGTGACCACTGGGCTGGATCTCTCGGTGCAGGCCAAAAT
>CAYZLB010000167.1:0-2618 GCA_964479235.1 uncultured Desulfohalobiaceae bacterium | reverse complement strand
TTTATATATAAAATTCAACATGTTGCAAATGAGTACGCGTTTGCCGGAAGAGCCAGACTTCCGGACAAGGCAGCTGCAGGAGGCCGCAACCAGACTGGATGTACTCAGAGACCGAGTCTGTGAATACGCCCCCAACTGTGGCCAGAGGCGGAACCTTGGCGTTGGCGTTTATTGCGCAGTGGCAGGTGATAAGTATTTTTCGACTCCGATACATGCACCTCCTTCTTCTTTTAGCTTTCCCCAGCCAGAAGAGCCGCTCCCAGGGCCCCGGTCATCTGGGGTGTCTTCGGGACCTGAACATCGACGCCCAAGCTGTCGGCCAACAGCTCCCGCATACAGGAGTTGTTGGCCACCCCTCCGGCAAAGACCACACTGTCCAACTCATTGCTCACCCGGCGGAGCATGCTCACCGCCCTGCTGACCACGGCTGCATGCAGGCCAAGGGCGATGCTCCGGGCATCTTCGCCCTTGGCGATCAGGGAGGTGACCTCGGATTCGGCAAACACAGTGCACATGCTGCTGATGTTAAGAGATTTTTCAGCCTTTAAGGCCTCAGCCCCGAAATCCTGCAAAGAAAACCCCAATGCCGAGGCCATGATCTCCAGAAACTTGCCGGTTCCGGCCGCACAGCGGTCATTCATCTCGAATTTCTTCACCCGCCCCTTGTCAGTCAGAGCAATGGCCTTGCTGTCCTGACCACCGATGTCCAAGATGGTCTTGTGTCCTGGCAAGAGGTGCCGGACTCCGCGGGCATAGGCCTTGATTTCGGTCACTGTGGGCGTCTCATAGGAGACTTCAAACAGGTTGCGGCCGTAACCAGTGGCCAGAATACGGTCGTACTTCTTGTCCTGAAGCACTGACTGAACCCCGCGTAAGGGATCAAAGCCGGTGTCTGCCTGCTCCTGGTCCACGATCCGTCTGTTTTCAACAATAACCAGCTCAATGCTCCGGGAGCCGATGTCTATTCCAGCACAGCGCATAGGTGATATTCCCTTTGTATGAAAATAATGCTCTAACATCCTGTTTTTACTTGAAAGCGTTATCACTACAGCGAAAGATAAGAGACGTATGCCGTTTCCGTCATTGCCCGGCCCCGATTTCTGGATACATCGCAATCTGCCTCGCCGGGCAATCTAGTGGAAAGGCTGGCTCGTCATGACCAAACAGAAAGAACTGGATTCCCGCCTCCGGGGGAATGACGGAAAAGAGCCAAAATTTCGCTGTAGTATTACTAATGAGCAATGAGCGATGAATTAAGATGTCCCTGGTTCTTAACTTTGAGCTGTGAGCTTTCAGCTTTTTTATGCTTCGTTAGCTGTAAGCGTGCCCGTCAGGGTATGGCGGTTGTCATTTTCCCACCTACTTCAGCACCTCCAGAAAGGCCTCGATCCTGGTTGAAAGCTGCCCGGCGTCCTCCATGCTGTAGTCTGTTTCCACCCGCAGACAGGGGGTGTCCTCTGCCTCCAGGGACTTTTCCACAGGAATGGATTCCATGATGTAGGGCTGACAGAACTGGATGCTGTAGTGGATGACCCCATCGGCCCTGGAGTCGGCATACATCTTCTTGATCCGCTCCAGCCGATCCGGGTTGGGGGTGAAGATGGCGCACTCGATCTGGAAGTAGCGATCTACTAAGGCATCGATCAATGCATCCAGGGTTTCACCAGAATCATCAACCAGGGTGC
This sequence comes from uncultured Desulfohalobiaceae bacterium, assembly GCA_964479235.1. Taxonomy (GTDB): domain Bacteria; phylum Desulfobacterota; class Desulfovibrionia; order Desulfovibrionales; family Desulfothermaceae; genus Desulfovermiculus. Next base: position 933 of record CAYZLB010000167.1, on the reverse strand, counting down.
GGTTGCCCCTCTCGCCCACGCAGGATTCCTCACCCACAATAAGCCCACCTGCGGATTCCACCAGATAGGGCATCTTCCAGTTGGGAACAGCCATGGGACAGCCAGACATCAGGATGCGGGGCGTGCCCTTGGGACTGACAGCTTCTTCGTTTTCCACCCGCTTTTCCAGCTCATCACATAAGGTGTTCACCGACTTGGTGAACCGCTCCGGGTTGTCGTAGAAAAAGACTTGGCTGGCCAACAGCCCGTCCAGACCGGAGATGGGAGCGGGGTCAGCCCAGCGCAGGCGCTGCAGCCTGGCCATGGCCTGGCGTTTGGCATTTACGGTCTGGATTCCCTGCCTTAAGCCTTCCACGTCTATGTTCCTCCCGGTCAGTTCCTCCACCGCCTGCAGAAAACGCTTGTACTCGGTGCGCAAAAGGTCCCGGCCCTCTTCGGTCTTTATCTGGGGCATGTCCATAACGTACATGTTGTCCACCAGATCCCTAAGGCTTTCATAGGACTTCTTCTTCCCGTCACAGGTATTCTCGCCCACGATCATGTCCGAGACCTCCAGAAAGGGACAAACCTTGCCAAGCTTAAAGCCAAAGGAGGATTTGATCAGGGCGCAGGTATTCCGGGGCAGGACTTTTTCCACCTCTTCCATGGCAAAATCTGCTCCTGAACACAGGCCGACCAGAGTGGCGTTACCAGCCAGGGCGATTTCTTCCGGGACAAAGACGCAGTAAGAGCCGATGACCTTCCGCCCGGCCTGCTGCTCTTCGCGCAGTTCCTGGATGCGCAGCCCGTGCACTTCGCTCATGACAAAATCGAAGTAGCCCATTCCTTCAGGCCGGCTCTCCTGGTTGAGATATATATCCTGGTAGCCTTTGTTCAGAGCCTCCAACAGGGCATCGTGGGCCTCAAGATCCATACCCAGCTCGGTCCACATCC
>CAYZLB010000166.1:0-2665 GCA_964479235.1 uncultured Desulfohalobiaceae bacterium | reverse complement strand
CAATCTGGCCACTAAGGAAAGTGTCGAGGGTCGGCTGCTGTATACGTTTCATACTCCCTTGCTGTATCTGACCAAAGCTCAGATTATCCAAAGAGGGGTGGAATTGGGTGTTGATTACTCCCTGACTCATTCCTGCTATGACCCCTCTCCAGAGGGCCTGGCCTGCGGACGATGCGACAGTTGCATCCTGCGGCGCAAAGGTTTTCAGGAAGCGGGGGTTTTTGATCCAACCAGGTATGTATCAGAGGTCCCGTAAGTTATGCCTTATCAGGTCAAAGAGATCTTCTATTCCCTGCAAGGAGAAGGAGCCAGGGCAGGTCGATGTGCTGTCTTTTGCCGATTTTCCCTTCACAAAATGGAAAGTAAATAAAGAAGGAGGAAAAGGAGGGTCTGATTACCGCCCTGGGGGGTACTGTTCCAAACGCCTTACCTGGGTCCGCTTTTGACCGCCTTTGACACGCCGAACTCGTTCTTATGTACCACAAAAAGTGGTCTGAACTCTTTCTTCCGCCCGAGGCGGATGTTGGTAGATACTTTCTTTCTGGCCGTATGGGGTCTGCAATGCATGGTGCAGTTCATGAAACGGACCGTAGTCGCCCTGTTCAGCGGCATTGATCACCTTTTCTAGTTGATGGTTTCTGGGGATGATCCGTGGGTTGACCGATAGCATTTGATCCTGGACCGCAGAAGGTGAGGCATCCTGTTCCTGGAGCCTGTCCCTCCATTGCTGATAAAAATCATCAAAGGCAGCCGATGGTGGAAACAGAGCAGTGGGATTTCCTTCATCCAACATCTTGGCCAGGGAGTGAAAGCCGAGGGTGAAATCTTGCCCGGCACTTTCCAGATATGTGAGCCACTTTTGGATGAGCTCCTTATCCTGTGGCAGGGCATTGAAAAGTCCCAGTTTTTTTCTCATCCTGTCCGTAAAACGCTGTTTGAAGCGTTTAGCGGTCTGGTTGAGCAATCCTTCGACCATCTGTTTTCCGGTATGTTTCTCCGGATGGATCAGGGGCAACAGGCATTCTCCCAACTGGGATAAGTTCCAAAGCATGATTTGGGCCTGATTGGCATAGGAATATCTCCCGTAGCGGTCGATAAAGCTGTAGACCTGGTCAAACCGGAAATGATCCATAAAAGCGCAGGGCCCATAGTCGATAGTTTCCCCGGCAATAGACATATTGTCTGTGTTCATCACCCCATGAATAAAGCCAAAGGCTATCCAACCGGTGATCAATTCAACCTGATTCTGGAACACTCGGTCCAGGAAGGACAGATACACGTTTTGCTCACTGCTGATTTCAGGATAATGGCGGTCAATGCTGTAATCAGCCAAAGTCTTTACATCCCGATCAGTGCCGTGGGTTTTGACATACTCAAAGGTACCTACCCTGATGTGACTGCTGGCCACTCGGGCCAAGACAGCCCCGGGATACTCCTTTTGCCTGAGTACATTTTCTCCGGTAGCTACAGCTGCCAAAGCCCGGGTTGTGGGCAGACCAAGATGGTGCATGCCTTCACTGACCAGATACTCCCGCAGCACCGGACCTAATGGAGCTCTGCCGTCCCCGTTGCGGGAAAAAACCGTGCGCCCGGATCCTTTGAGCTGTAGGTCATGTCTTTTGCCTTGGCTATCTATAATCTCTCCCAGCAGCAAGGCTCGGCCGTCACCCAATTGGGGCACGAAATGACCGAATTGGTGCCCGGCATAGGCTAGGGCGATGGGCCTCGATCCGGGCAAGATGTGTTGGCCGGAAAAAAAGCGAACCAGATCATTCTGGGTATATTTTGTTGTCTCAGCTCCCAAATGGCGGGCCAATTCCTCGTTCCAGACAATGAGTTCCGGTTTGGGAAACTTGGCCGGCTGGGCTGGAGAAAAGAAGATGTCCGGCAGTTGGGCGTATGTATTCTCAAAATGAAACATTTTAGCTCCTGATGCGTTTGGTGCGGCCATGAATACAACATAGAGAAACGCGGGATTAATCTAAGCTATTTTAATAGTAATCATTATTGTTTGGTTGTCCAGGGTTATATTTATCATGTAAGGACGGCATCAATTATGGTTTCAGACCTGTCTCGTGCTATAAGAACGGGGATCTGTTCCCGTGAAAGTCCGGGAGATTGGGCCTTTCCACTGCGTTTTCTGGATGGTCTGGTTATGTTAGGTTGCCCTTTGAAGACTTCAGAAAGTAGGTTTCATCAGTAAGGCACTTGACAATTGACACCCAAAAATTTAAAAGCATATCTCACCGGGACGTAGCGCAGTCTGGGAGCGCACCTGAATGGGGTTCAGGGGGCCGGGCGTTCAAATCGCCCCGTCCCGATTCAAGAAAAAGAGGGGGTTAGGTCGACAAGACCTAGCTCCCTCTTTTTGTTTTTGCCTTTCGGTATACCTCTCAGATACCCATCACCTTTCTTCTTCACTGTTTTCATAATGATGAGTCAATTGTTGTTGCATAAGTAATTTGTGTTCATTTGTGAGATGAGCATAGCGGTCGGTCATCTCAATGTCCGAATGTCCGATCATTTCTTTGGCATCTTTAAGGTCGCCTCCCGAAAGTATGAGATTTGAGCAAAAAGTGTGACGAAAATCGTGAAACCGAAAATTTTGAATGGCTCATATTGGATTCCAGGGTCTTACCTGACCAGCAACTCAATCAATGAATGC
>CAYZLB010000165.1:0-2803 GCA_964479235.1 uncultured Desulfohalobiaceae bacterium | reverse complement strand
CCCTCCCTGCTGCGGCTTTGCGCAGCTGTAAGGGAGGGGTTAGGGGAGGGTGCTGCGATTCCAACTCCTTATCTATCCATTGCTATCACCCCACGGTGTCAAGTGTGTGCTATGCTCAGCTGTCCAGGGCGGGGAACCTTAGCGTGAATCTACAAAGCCTTTATAGCCCTTTTCCGGCCCCAAAAACAATAGACCAATCCACCAAGGACGGGCAAAAACATAGCTGCAAAGAGCCAGCCCATCTTTTCCCCCGGGGTTGGATAGTCAAAGTGGAAGATGTGCCAGATAGCCCACAGATTCGGAGTGATGGGCAGCAGAAAGGCCAATGCAATCAGAACAAGGGTGGGCGTGGAAAGTTCAAGCATGCTCTGTCCGTCCTTTGCCCAGAAATACAACCAGGCCGAGACTGAAGATGATGATGGCAGCTACTTGAGTCAGGCTGAGAGGACCGACTGTTCCTCGAAAATCGCCGCGGAAAAATTCGATACCAAACCTGAAAAACGCAAAACAGACCAAAAACAGGCCAAAGCGCTGACCAGATCCTGGCAGCTTGGAACGAACCGCAAGGAGAATGACACAGGTGATCAAGCCGGCCAGAGAATGATAGATTTGGGTCGGATGGAGGGGAATATGCAGCGGAGCCAGAGATTGAGGATGGGAGAAAGTCACCGCCCAGGGCAGATCAGTTGGTTTTCCGTAACAGCATCCAGCCATAAGACACCCTATGCGTCCGACAAACTGACCGCCGGCAATGGCCGGGGCAAAGGCATCCGCCCACTTCCAGAACGCTTCACCCTTCACCCGGATAACCACCCAGGCTGTGGCCACAGCTGCGGCAGCCCCGCCGACAAAGACCAGGCCTCCTTTCCAGAATTGGAAAGCTAGAAGGGGATTGTCCACAAAAGGCCTGGGATCAAGCAGGACGTAGAGTATCCGTGACCCAACAATGGCACTGACAATGAGATAAAAGGTCAGGTCAGGCACGAATTGCGGATTGAGGTCGTATTTGGGTGCCTCGCGCATGGCCAGCCACATGCCCAGGAGAAACCCGGCGGCAATGAAAAAGCCGTAGCTGTGGATGGTCAGCGGACCTATTTCAATCAGAATGGGATGCATGACGTCCTTTTCGATACACGGCTATGAGTAAAAGTAAGGCCCCGCAAGAAATAGCCATATCTGCTATGTTGAATGCAGGCCAATGGAACCTGCCGATATAAATGTCCAGAAAATCTGTGACCATCCCGAACCGGATCCGGTCAATAAGGTTGCCCACAGCACCACCCAGGATAGCCCCCAGGCTGAATTGAAACATCCTGTCCTGGCGCTGCCCGGTCCACATGAGGGAGAGTATGATCGCTACCGCGGCAACGGTTATGATGATAAAAAAGATCGGTTGCCACTGGGCTTGTCCGTGGCTGAAAAAGCCAAAGGCGGCCCCTTTGTTCTGGATGTGGACCAGATTAAAAAATCCTGGAACCACAGGAAGGACATCCCAGGCCAAAAGATAGGTGCGGACCAGAACCTTGCTGATCTGATCCGCCAGGATGATCCCAAAAGCCAGGGTCAAGGGGGCAAATGGCAATCGGTTATGTTCGAAATGGCGCATACAAATGAGTCAGGCTTTCGTGCTCGATGCAAGGTATATATGTGGTTATTTTTCTGCTTCTGCCTGCAAAACATGCATGACCCGACTGCAGCGGGGACAAATATCCGGATAGTGTTCATCCTGGCCCAGCACTGGGTTTAACGTCCAGCACCTGGCGCATTTATCACCCGCTGCCCTGGAAACACCGATCTTGAGCCCCGGCATTTCCTGGCTGCTGAAGGCATCGGCCGGTGCGTTTTCCTCTGTCTGGACCTGCACATCGGATACAATAAACAGCTCCCGGAGATACTCCTGGTTGGCCATAAGATCAGCCAGCAGTTGCCCCTGAGCAAAGAGATGGAGACAAACGTCCAGGGAATGTCCAATATTGCCGCTTTTGCGCTCCGGCTCTATTGCCTTGGTCGCTTCGGCCCGGACAGCCAGCAGCCGATCCCAGGTTGCTCGTTCCTCGTCGTCCATGATCGGTTCTTCCTTCATGGCAAAAGGATAGGTGAATATTGTGGGGTAGGCCTGCAGATCGATGCCAGGCAGATACTGGTAGGCCTCTTCAGCGGTGAAACTCAATATTGGGGCCATATCCCACAAGAGCAGACAGAGCAGGGTATGCAGGGCGGTCTGGGCTGATCGCCTTTCCAGGCTTTCCGGCGCGTTGACGTACAACCGATCCTTGAGCACGTCCAGGTAAAAGGCGCTCAAATCCGTTGCACACAGGGTGTGCAGGCTGTGAAAGACCTTGTGCAGTTCAAAATTCTGATAGGCTTGGGTGATCCGGAGATGGCGTTCCCGAACCAGATCCAGGATATAACGATCCAGGGGCAAAAGGTCCTGGCTGGCTACGGCATTCTGGCTGGGATGAAAATCGTGCAGATTGCCCAGAATAAAGCGGCAGGTGTTCCGAATCCGCCGATAGTTGTCCACCAGCTGCTTGAGGATGGTTTCCGAAATGCGCAAATCTTCCTGATAATTTTCCGAAGCCACCCACATCCGCAGGATTTCGGCCCCGTATTTATCCATAATGTCCTGGGGGGCGACCACATTGCCGATGGATTTGGACATCTTTTTTCCTTCGCCATCGACCACAAAGCCATGGGTCAAAACACTGCGGTAGGGAGGTACATCCCTGGTGCCCACAGAGGCCAGAAGAGAGCTATGAAACCAGCCTCGGTGCTGGTCCGAGCCTTCCAGATACATATCGGC
>CAYZLB010000164.1:0-2840 GCA_964479235.1 uncultured Desulfohalobiaceae bacterium | reverse complement strand
AGGCCTATGTCCGGGAGCTGTACCGTTTCGATCAGCTCTACCGTCATTTTCACGAAGCAGCGGACATTGTGGAACTGGCCGGGTGGGATGTGCTCAAAGAGGTGCAGGAGGTGGTCGAGTCCTGCTACTCCAACTGGTACCTGGACCAGATCAACCTGTGCTGGGGCGGTTTTCTGGACGGAGAGTCCGGCCTTGTGGCCGACTGGACCTTATGCGACGACCCCAAGCAGCAGTACTTTTTTTCCAATCAGGTCAAACCCTTGCTCACCTCCTCCAGGAGCAAGGTCTTTGTGATCATAAGCGATGCGCTACGTTATGAGATTGCCGAGGAGCTGGCCAGAGACATTAACTCCAAGTCCAGGTTCAAGGCCAAGCTCACATCCCAGCTCGGGGTTTTGCCCAGCTATACTGCCTTGGGCATGGCAGCCCTGATGCCCAGGTCCAGATATGGCTATAAACAGGACTCAGATCAGATCCTGGTGGACGGCAAGCCCTGTGCCTCCCTGGAGCAGCGCCAGGAGATCCTTTCCCAACATGAGGGCATCGCGGTCAGAGCCGAGGATCTGCTGGCCATGAACAAGGACCAGGGACGGGAGCTGGTCCGGCCCTGGCAGATCATCTACATCTTTCACAACCAGATCGACGCCACCGGAGATTCGGCCACCACGGAAACCAAGACCTTCTCTGCGGCCCGGAAAACCATTATCGACCTCTCTTCCCTGGTCCGGTTTATCGTCAACAGTCTCAATGGGTCCAACGTGCTGGTTACTGCCGATCACGGCTTTTTATATCAGGACACGCCCCCGGGAGCTCTGGAAAAGAGCCAGGTTGGATACAAGCCAGGTGGTGTGGTCAAGGCCAAAAAACGCTATATTTTAGGCCACAACCTGGGAGAATCAGACAATGTCTGGCACGGGTATACCTCCACCACCGCCGGGACCCAGGATGAAATGGAGTTCTGGATACCCAAGGGGGTGAACCTCTTTCATTTCTCCGGCGGGGCCAAGTTCATCCACGGCGGAGCCATGCCTCAGGAAGTGGTAGTGCCTGTGCTCCGGGTCAAGGAGTTGGATACCAAGGCGGCTGAGAAAGAAGCAGTGCGCAAGGTCGGGGTGTCCCTGCTGGGCTCCATCCGCAAGGTGGTGAACACCATCTGCAAGTTCGAGTTCATTCAGACGGAGAAGACGTCAGAGCGTATGCTGCCCCGGACCCTGGTGGTCTCCATCCGGGATGGGGATACGTTGATCAGCAACGAGCAGACAGTGACTTTTGACAGTGACTCCGACTCCATGGAGGAACGCAAGCGACCGGTCAAGCTCATGCTCAAAAAAGGCAGCTACGACAACACCAAGGAATACGCCCTGGTTCTCAGAGACCCGGACACCCAGATAGAATACGAGCGGATTCCGGTGAGCATTGATCTGGCCTTTATGGATGACTTTTGAAGAGGTAGGCTGGAGGGAGATAGACTGAAGACTGAAGGGGGAAGGGCTGAAGATAATGATTGAACTATAATTCCTTGTTTTCCTTTCTTCGTTACGAGGGTCCTCCCTCGTAACGTTTTCTCTTGGGGCTCCGGCCCCCTTCTTCAAAAATCGGCTGCAACGCAAGACCAGAGAAGAAAAAGAGGATGGCCGGAGCCATAAGAATAAGACGTCCCAAGGGGGGACCCTTGGAACGAAGAGAGTAAGTGCCCAGTCTGATAGGCCTTAGTCGATCTTCAACATACAGGAGATATCGTATGAAAACTTTGAAACAAGAAGCCCTTGAGGCCATATCCAATATGCCAGACAGCGCAAATATTGATGACATCATGTACCAGCTCTATGTCATGGACAAGGTGAGAAAAGGCAGAGATGCTGTCCAAAATGGTGACAGCATCTCCGTTGATGAACTGCGGAAGGAAACAGAATCATGGTGAAACATGAAAGACTGATGTTTAAAATACTGCAAGGAACATCAGATTCAAACATAAACTTTTCTGATTTATGCAACTTACTAAAAAGGATTGGCTTTGACGAGCGGATAAGAGGAAGTCATCATATTTTCAGAAAAGAAGGGATAGAAGAAAAGATAAATCTACAAAAGGATGACGGGAAGGCAAAGCCATATCAAGTTCGGCAGGTCCGTTCTGTGCTTATACGCTATAAGCTTGCTGGAGATGTATAATGTTTAAGTATGAGACAATAATTTATTGGAGTGAAGAAGATCAGGTATACCTGGCGGAAGTGCCTGAATTGCCTGGATGCATAGCCCATGGAGATTCTTATGAATCTGCTTTGGCCAACGCCAAAGAGGCTATCCAGCTCTGGATTGATACTGCCAAGGAATTTGGCGAGCCAATCCCAGAACCGAAAGGGCGAAGGCTGATGTATGCATAGTCGGGGCTTAGGCCCTTCACCCTTCGGTCTTCAGCCTTTACAGGAAAACGCAGATGGAAAACGAAACCCTCAGCCTTGATGCCCTGCTCAATGAACATTTTCAGGGCAAGGTGGTGCGTAAGGATCTGACCAAGCTACTCAAGGAAGGGGCCAATGTTCCGATTTATGTCCTGGAGTATCTGTTGGGCATGTACTGCGCCTCGGACGATGAGGACGTCATCCAGGAAGGAATCCAGAGCGTCAAAAACATCCTGGCCCAGAACTATGTCCGGCCGGATGAGGCGGAAAAGGTCAAATCCACCATCAGGGAGCGGGGAACTTTCAAGATCATCGACAAGGTCACGGTGACCTTAAATGAGAAGCGGGACTGCTACGAGGCCTTTCTCTCCAATCTGGGGGTCAAAGGGGTGGAGATCTCCAGCACCACGGTCAAGGAGTTTGACAAGCTCCTGGTGGGCG
>CAYZLB010000163.1:0-2898 GCA_964479235.1 uncultured Desulfohalobiaceae bacterium | reverse complement strand
TGGAAGATCTCTTGGATGAAGAGGAAGTCAAGAAACTGGACGCATATCCTGATTTCAGAAACGTTGTGGATAAAATGGAACATCACGTGGAGCGGGCCCGGCGGGTGATTCACAATATGCTCCATTTTGCGCGCAGAATGGAGCCCCGGTTGGACCGTGTGGATGTGAACCAGGTCCTGGTCCAGACCATTGATCTGCTCCAAAACCATGCCCGGATAAACAATATCGATATTGAAACCAACCTGGACGAGAGTTTACCCATTATTTCTTCTGATCAGTCCCAATTGCAGCAAGTGTTTTTGAATATCATCAACAATGCAGTCGACGCCATTGGGTCCAATGGAACGGTGAAGATCCAGACGAGCAAGGGAAAGGAGCACATCCGGATTGAGATACAAGATGACGGTCCGGGAATGTCTGAACACGTGCGGAAAAAGATCTTCGATCCCTTCTTTACCACCAAGGAAAGGGAAAAGGGGACTGGCCTTGGCCTCTCTGTAACCTATAACATTGTTCAGCAGATGAACGGAAGCATTGATGTGCAAAGTGCTGAAAACAAAGGGACAACCTTCACAATATATCTACCTATAACCAATAATGAATACATATAAATATACAATGAAGGAGGATCCTATGATCAAGTTGTTAATAGTTGATGATGAAGTCGATTTTTTGGAAATGCTGACCAACAGGCTGAAAAAACGAAAGATCGATGTGGAAGGCGTGACCAGTGGAGAAGATGCCCTGAAGAGAATGGAGGAAAAGATATTCGATGTCATTGTTCTGGACATCAAGATGCCCCAAGGCATGGACGGCATAGAGGTTCTGCGCAGAATCAAGAAGAAATGGCCTTTGACAGAGGTCATTTTGTTGACCGGTCATGCTTCCGTGGAGACCAGCATAGAAGGTTTGCATCTTGGGGCTTTTGATTATCTGATGAAGCCGGCCAGCTTGAATGAGCTTTTGGATAAGGTGGGTGCAGCCTATGAACGACGGACTTCACAGCTGCAAAAGATTCAAAAGGCCAAGGTCCAGGAGCTTGTTCGGCATCCAGGCCGGGTGTTCGACGAAGATGAGGAGGAATAGAGCGCTTGCTTTGTAACTGTTCACGGGGCATGGCCCCGTGAACATGGTAAAGGACTGGGCATGCAAAAGCACAAGGTTTTTCAGGTCATGCGTCCTGTACGACTCAGTGGATCATGTCCAAAGCTCATGCTTGATGCAGATTTAGATGTAAGCGAGGCCATGGTGCGCATGATCAGCCGGGGAGAAACGCATGCCCTTGTAGTTCGGGAAGGTCAGGTTCAGGGCCAGGCCTCTCTTAATGACATGTTGTGCATGTTGGGACTGGATCGAGGTGGAGAACAGGGAGAAGAACGTTGAAGCCTGAACTTAGTACACCTGTTCTTAAGTACCGGTAACGATTTCGAGATTGCTTCGGCGAAGACACCTGTCGAAGACTCCTCGCAATGACGGCCAATGAGGGTTACCGTTACTTATGATCGCTTGTACTAGAACGTTGAACCCTCAAGTGACGTATGATGCCATGAACGCAGAGCCTGGGGTGGGAGAGTGGCCATGAAAAAAATTTTTTCCCTGTTTCGAAAACGGGACATGCCTGAAGATGAAAAAGAGGCCCTTCTTGAACAATACAGGCTCAAGTGCAGGGTCTTTCAGGATCTTTTGCAGGCCAACCACCGCGCATTGGAAGGTATGGCCGGCATAGAGGAACTGCTTCAGGGCTACCGGTACTTCGGCATGACCCAGGTCCGTTCCCTGTGCACTGAAATATCAGGCAATGTATACAAAATGATCCAGAATCTCCAGGATGTTTCCGAGGGGGGCTTTCCTTCGCTGTTTGAAGCATTTGAGTCCATCAAGGAGCAGGTGACAGATGCGGCATACAAGCAGGATGAAATCCAAGTGTCCGAAGAGTTCACGTATTGTCTGGAACTGGAAGCCTTGACCAGGGAGTCGACCCATATGGTCGGGGACAAAATGGCCAACTTGGGGGAAGTGCAGTCCCGTTTGGGATTTCGGGTTCAACCTGGTTTTGTCGTTACTGCATCGGGATATCGCCGGCTTATGGACTTCAATAATCTGGAAAGCGAAATCGCCAGGCAAATGCAGATTACGGATCAAAATAGCCTGAGCAAGGTTTATGAGCTGAGTTGGGCCCTGCAGGAACAAATCTTGTCAGCCAAGATTCCCCACGATCTTGAGCAGAGCATTCTCCAGGCCTATGCCAAACTGGAAGATAAGACGCATCCAGGAATAAAGCTTGCCGTCCGTAGCAGCGCCTTGGGCGAAGATGAAGCCCGGACAACCTTTGCCGGGCAATATGAAACTGAACTGAACGTCAGCCCGGAGTTTCTGCTTCAGGCCTATAAGAAGGTCGTGGCCAGCAAATACGGGGTTCCGGCCATGATGTATCGCCTGCACCGGGGAATCCCCGATGAACGAGTGCTTATGAGTGTTGGATGCATGGCCATGGCCGAGGCGGTCTGTGGGGGCGTGCTGTATACCCGGGATCTTTTCAATGCCCGAAATTGTGCGCTGATCCATGCTGTGTGGGGTCTGCCAAGCGCTGTGGTCGACGGAAGCAGCGAGGCAGACGAATATCTGGTCCATCCGGATGAACAGATTGAGCACAAGATAGTCCATAAAACAGACCAGGTTCAGGCCGATCCAGAGGAAGGGGTGGTCCGTCTTCCGGTTCCGGATAAAAAGCGGGACAGTCCATGTCTCTCTTCGGATAAGGCCCTGGACTTGGCCGGGCTGGGCTGGAAGACCGAAGAGCATTTTGGAGCTCCCCAGGACATAGAATGGATACTGGCTCCGGATGGAGATCTCGTTGTCCTCCAAACCAGACCTTTGTTGACCATGGATTCCGAGCAT
>CAYZLB010000162.1:0-2952 GCA_964479235.1 uncultured Desulfohalobiaceae bacterium | reverse complement strand
GGCGACCCCGGAAGAGCCAGGCTGGAGCCTGGCGATCCAAGAAGAGCCAGGCTGGGGCCTGGCGGTCCCGGACGGCCAAGCCAGCGACCTGGGTTGGATCTAGTACGAGCCAACCACAGAGGTCACAGAGCTGAAAAGACAAGATGTTTTTAAATATCAATATATCTTAAATAGCTAACCTTAAGAACAAAATCACCCTGCGATCTCTGCATGCAGCGTCATCTGACTCGTCACACGGAAAGGGTGACGAAAAAGTACCCTGCCATTTCCTGAATGAAATGGAGCCAGTTGCCATACATTGCGGCAACAATTTTGAGACGCAGTACGAGATTGCCCGGCGCGATTGATTCCGATGCATTTGCCCAGACCCGGCCGGGCAATGACGGAGAGGGAGATTACGGTCATGTCGAAGACCATCTCTACCAGAGGAACAAGGGATCCAGATCGCAGACCAAATCACCTAAACATGCCTCTATTTGAGACATATTTGTCGCAAATTTTCCATTATTTTGTATTTATTCATTTTTTTTGATAGCCAAAGGACGTTCGGGGCATATTCGTCTCATCCTCTTACCCTCCCTTATTGAGAGATTATTTCACCTAATCCATTTTAATATATACATATACAGAATCCTTCTTCTTTTGGAACACGAATTGCTGTTCAGATGTACGAAAATGACATCAAATCACCTTTCACGTCATGCAAAAGGAGGACAAAGGATATGTCAAATGCCTATGATCAGGCTTTTCAGCGTTCTGTTCAGGATCCGGAAGGATTTTGGGGCGAGTTGGCCGAAGACTGTCACTGGTTTAAGCGCTGGGACAAGGTCTTGGACGACTCCAATAAACCGTTCTACCGCTGGTTTGTCGGCGGAGAGATGAACACATGCTACAACGGCCTGGATCTGCATGTAGAAAACGGCCGGGCCGATCAGGTGGCCTTTATCCATGACAGTCCGGTCACTGAATCCATCACCTCGTTTACCTACCGAGAACTTCGGGACCTGACTGCCAAATTCGCCGGGGTGCTGGCCGATCTCGGAGTGAGTAAGGGCGACCGGGTCATCATCTACATGCCCATGATTCCGGAAGCCTGTGTGGCCATGTTCGCCTGTGCCCGTCTCGGGGCCATTCATTCTGTTGTCTTTGGCGGATTTGCTGCCAACGAGCTGGCAACCCGCATCGATGACGCCAAACCCAAGGTCGTGGTTTCAGCATCCTGCGGGATTGAGGTCAATCGGGTGATTCAATACAAGCCCTTGCTGGACAAGGCCGTGGAACTGTCCACGCACAAACCGAACCACTGCGTTATTTATCAGCGGCCCATGGAAAAGGCTGAACTGCAACCCGGCCGGGATGTGGACTGGGACGAAGCCATGGCCAAGGCCCAACCAAGGGACTGCGTGCCGGTCAAAGCCACAGACCCTCTGTACATCCTGTACACCTCAGGAACGACAGGCCAGCCAAAGGGCGTAGTTCGGGACAACGGCGGACACACCGTGGCCCTGAAATGGACCATGAACGCCATCTACAACGTTGATGCCGGAGATGTCTTCTGGGCCGCTTCGGATATCGGCTGGGTTGTCGGCCATTCATATATTATCTATGCCCCGCTGTTTAAGGGCTGTACCAGCATCATGTACGAAGGCAAACCGGTTGGCACTCCGGATGCCGGGGCCTTCTGGAGGGTCATCTCCCAGCACAAGGTCCGTTCTATGTTCACCGCCCCCACCGCCTTTCGGGCCATCAAACAGCGCGATCCAAAAGCCGAACTCCTTAAGAACTACGATCTGTCCGATTTTGAGATCCTCTTCCTGGCTGGTGAACGTACAGACCCGGACACCCTGCACTGGGCTGAAGACAATCTGCAGGTCCCGGTCATCGATCACTGGTGGCAGACAGAGACTGCCTGGGCCATTGCCGCCAACTGCATGGGTCTGCATCGCTTTCCGGTCAAGCCCGGGTCGCCGACCAAACCGGTACCAGGCTGGGATCTGCACGTCCTGGACGCGGACTGCAATGAGCTTGCCCCGGGAGAAATCGGCACCCTGGCCGTCAAACTTCCTTTGCCTCCAGCGGCCCTGCCCACATTGTGGGAAAACGATCAGGGTTTTGTTCAAAAGTACCTTTCTGAATTTCCAGGCTACTACACCACCGCGGATGCCGGATACATGGACGATGAAAAATACGTCTTTGTCATGTCCAGAACCGACGATATCATCAATGTGGCCGGTCACCGCTTGTCCACAGGGGCCATCGAAGAGGTCCTGTCCGAACACCCCGATGTGGCCGAGTGCGCCGTGGTCGGTGTGGAAGACGCACTGAAAGGTCAGATTCCGGTCGGCTTTGTGGTCTTAAGTGCTGGGGTGAATCGGGATGAATCTGAAATTGAGGACGAATGTATCAAATTGGTTCGGGAACGAATAGGTCCTGTGGCCGCGTTCAAGCATGCCACAGTGGTCCAGCGCCTGCCAAAAACGCGTTCGGGCAAGGTTCTGCGGGGCACGATCCAAAAAATCGCGGACAACAAAGAATACAAAGTCCCTGCCACCATCGACGATCCGGACATCCTGACCGAGATGGAAGAGAGCCTGGCCAAGATGGGCTACGGCAAAGGCAAGGGCAAAGCCGATTAACCATACGCATTCAGGGGATACGCAAGTCCTTAAAACAGACTGTCATTACGAGTATAGTGAAGCAATCTCCTGATTTTCTATGGTACGGTAAACTATCAAGGATGCTTCCATCCTGGCTCACGGACATCGACAATCCTGGGCTGGTTTGGAAGTCTACGGAGGGCACCGGCAGAAAAATCCTGCCGGTGCTCCCCACAGGAGGGGCAATCCTGAACAGAAAAGCCCGGTCCGATCGGACCGGGCTTTTCTGTTCAGGATTGCCCTAGTACAAGCGATCATAAATAACGGTAACGCTCATTGGCCGTCATTGCGAGGA
>CAYZLB010000161.1:0-2953 GCA_964479235.1 uncultured Desulfohalobiaceae bacterium | reverse complement strand
GCCAAAGCAGCCGCCGCCCGGCCGGAACGACCGGCCCCGACCACGGTTACTCGCCGCCCCGCGATTTCAGCGGTACCGCACGGATTTGTGCCCTGGCATGCGCATCCCATTCTGTGTGCGTCCTTGATTCCCATGTTCCGGATTTGTGAGCTGCCGCTAAATTAGCGCAGCTTCAAAGTACTTAAGGCCAGCATGGCCAGCAGAATAGACAGGATCCAGAAGCGGACGATGATTTTGGACTCCGGAATCCCGGTCAGCTCAAAATGATGATGGAGGGGAGCCATGCGAAAAAACCGCTTCCCGCCTGAAAACTTGAAATAGCCGACCTGAATGATCACCGACAGGGTCTCGACCACAAAAAGACCGCCGACAACCAGCAGAACCAGTTCCTGCTTGCATAAAATGGCAATGAATCCGATGCAGGCCCCCAGACTCAGACTGCCCACATCGCCCATAAACACCTGAGCCGGATAGGCATTGAACCACAAAAAACCAAGCCCCGCACCCACCAGGGCGCCGCAGAAAACGGATACCTCACCCACTCCCGGAACATACGCCACCTGCAGGTACTTGGCTATCTCCACGTGCCCTGCCACATAGACGAAAAGAAGCAGACATCCCCCAACCACAATGCTCGGGCCAATGGCCAGCCCGTCCAGCCCGTCCGTCAGGTTCACCGCATTGGAGGACCCCACAATCACTACCAGGGCAAACAGCAGATAGAACCAGCCCAAATTCGGCTGCACCCACTTGATGAAGGGGATGTACAAAGAGCTGGAATATCCCGGAAGCACAATCAAGACCCCTATGGCCGCCGCGGCCACAAGGAACTGACATCCGAACTTCTGCCTGGGACTCAAGCCCTTGTTCTGCTTGCGAACCACCTTCAGGTAGTCGTCCACAAATCCGATGCACCCAAACCCGGTGAAGACAAAAATCGTGAGCCAGAGATAGACATTGGTCAGATTTCCCCACAGCAGAACACTGCTCAATAGGGAAAAGGCAATGAGCAGGCCGCCCATAGTCGGGGTTCCTGCCTTGTGCTGATGATTGTCCGGTCCGTCCTCCTGAATGTACTGCCCGCATTTTATGCGCCGCAGCCAATCAATGAACCGAGGACCAATGATGATGGTCAAAATCAGGGCTGTCAGCAGGGCATAGATGGATCTGAAGGTGATATAGCGAAAGACGTTGAACAGTCCGAAGTGCTCACTGAGTGGATAGAGAAGGTGATAGATCATGCTGCCCCGAGTTCCTGCTGCAGTCGTTGTACAAAGCGTTCCAGGGCGCACCCGCGGGAGCCCTTGACCAGAACAACTCCGTTTTGGACCCCCAGCCTTCGCCACTGGGCCGCAAAGTCGCCTTCCCCTTGCACAGGGAGCATCACCGAGCCCCCGGCCCGTTCAAAGCCCCGGCGAAAGGCCTGCTCCTGCCCTCCGAAATACAACACCCCTAGGGGGTTGGTTTCGGCAGCCTGTTGGCCCAATTCTTCGTGCAGCGCTTCGGACTGCTTTCCGAGCTCTTTCATCTCTCCCAGGATCAGGACCAGCGGTTTAGTGCCCGCGGTTTTCCGGGCCCAGTCCAGGGCCCAGCGCATGGAAAGGGGGTTGGCGTTGTAGCAGTCGTCCAGAATGGTCACTTGTCCGCAGCGGAGTGCGTCTCCCCGGTGTTCAGGAAGCCGGGACCGATCCAGACCGGCTTGGATCTCCCGCCCTGAACATCCCAGATGCCAGGTGGCGCAGACCGCGGCCAGGATATTCTCCGCAATCCAGGACCTGTCCCTGGACAGCTCCAGCACAATCTCCGTGTCTCCCGCCTTGATGCCCAGACTGTCCCCTCCCTTGCCGGAATCGGCCGGACTGAACACATAGCAGTCTCCCCCGGCATCAGGCCGGGTGGAGAAGGTGCACAGCACAACCTCTCTGTCCTCCGCAAGGGCCTGGAGCAGTTCCGGATAATCCCGGCTGACCACAACCGCTCCTCCGGAGGGAACGCTGTCAGCCAGGCGGGCCTTTTCCCGGGCCACTCCCTGAACTGAATGCAGTCCCTGCAGATGGGCAGGTCCGACATTGATCATCACTGCCAGATCCGGGGCCAACACAGCAGCCAGGTCTGCCATCTCCCCTGTCTCGCTTACTCCGGCTTCCAGGACCCAATAGTCCTCTCTGCCGTGCATGGATAAAACGGACAGGGCCACCCCCAGCCGGTTGTTCCAGTTTTTATAGTTTTTGCCTACTTCGGCATTCTGGGCCAGAACCGCAGCTATGAACTCCTTGACCGTGGTCTTCCCGGCTGAACCGGTCACGGCCACTACCCGGCCCTGAAACTGTCTCCTCCAGTATCCGGCCAAATCGGCCAGGGCCTGGATCGAGTCCTGCACCAAAAGCATGGGCACATCTGAGGACACATCCAGGAGCGGCCGTTCCACAACCACGGCCAGGGCCCCTTTGTGCACTGCCTCCCGGGCGAAGTTGTGGCCATCGAAGCGCTCTCCCTGGATGCAGACAAAAAGGTCCCCGGGCTGAACCAGGCGGCTGTCAGTCTGCACCCTGGTGGCCGTGAGGTCCTGGGCGTTTTCATAATCCCCAACCGCCTTCATGGCCTGACCGATCTGGGCAAGGCTGAGCTTCATGCTGCGTCTATCCTGATGTTTTCGGTCTGTGCAGACCATAGAGGTGCTTGCCCCCTGACTGTGGCACGCTTAACTTTGCCGTATGTTTTGGGTCCAGGAGCCAACATGGCCACCTCCTGCGGGTCAGGTCCAGTATTCCACCACCACCTGCTCGTCGCGAAACGGGATCTTGCGATCCCCGATCTGCTGTGTGCACTCATGCCCTTTCCCGGCGATGAGCAGAGCGTCTTTCGGCCCAATGGCCCCCAAGGCCCACTGGATGGCCGTGCGCCGATCCGGTTCGCGCACAACCCGCGGGCACCCGGCCAAGCCGGGCAGCAC
>CAYZLB010000160.1:1698-2966 GCA_964479235.1 uncultured Desulfohalobiaceae bacterium | reverse complement strand
TCCCGGTACAGGCGATCCACCTGAGTTTTGAGTCCTCTTCGCTCCCGGAGCAGATCATAAAGCCGAACCAGGATCCGATAGGTCAACCCAGGGGCATCCTGGCTGTCTCCCCAGAGAAAACTCTCCAGATGATTGATGGAATCCTGGCTCAGCTCCTTGGCAAACAGAGAGCAAAAGCCTTGAAACAGCTGGCTTTGATGTCCATGTACATAGTGGATGAAGTTCTGGGGAAAGACAGTGGTCTCGTCCCGCTGGAAGGTATCCAAAACCGTACCCAAACGGCTGGGCACAGGCTCGGCCTGGGCCGAGGTCTGGATCCAGCGGTCCAGACAAAAGGCAGTGTACTGGCGTTCCAGGACAGCTGAAGCGTCCAGAAACACGCCCGGGGGCAGGACCTGCCCGGCAATCATCTCCAGGGGGTTGGCAAAGAAGTACAGATCATGGGCCTGGCCGGCGGCCACGGTCAGGTTCAGACCATTGCCGTTTTTTCGTCCGCTGCGGCCGATGCGCTGAATATAGTTGGCCTGAGTGGGAGGAACAGAGCACTGCATGGTGGTGGACAGGTCTCCGATGTCGATGCCCATCTCCAGGGTGGGGGTGCTGGACAAAAGGTTGGGATACCAGGGCTTTCGGATTCCGTCCTGGGCCTTGAACTTACGTTCCAGCTCCTCTCTGGTCTCTCGCTCCAAGAGACCCGTGTGTTCCTTGGCCACCAATCGGCTGATCTTACCAAAACTATACAGACGGCCGTAATAGTCCATTCCCTGCCTAGCTGATTCATACGTGCCCTTACATCCCCGGCGCAGGCAGAACATGCCCTCCAGGATATCCTGGTCGGATGCGGCCCCGGAAATGCTGTGCCCGCAATGTGCGCACCGGCATTGCAAAACCTGGTTGGAGACCAGCATGTTTTCCGGCTCCAGGCCGTAGATATGATGTCCGTCCTGGAACTGATCCCGGACCAGGCCGTGATTCTGTAAGCAGGAAAAGACCAAGCCGTAAAATCGCTGCACAGGTGTGGGCTGACGCAGGGCCAGGTCCGGAAAGTGGCGAAAGGCCCACCACTCAAACCAGGATGACCGGCTTCCGCTGCGGGTGAGCTGAGGGAACCGGTCCATCCCCGGCCTGGTGGTCACAAAGCCGGGAGTTCTGGTCTTGGGGCCGAAGTTGGGCATCCACATCCTGTGCTTTTGGCTCAAAAGGTAGACTTTGCCCCAGTCGCGGATATAATGTTCAAGATCCGGATCAAAGATCCCGCCCATAGCTTT
>CAYZLB010000160.1:0-1598 GCA_964479235.1 uncultured Desulfohalobiaceae bacterium | reverse complement strand
GTCCGCAGCTCCTCCATTTCATTGGGCAGCATCTGGCCCAGTTGTTCCACCACGTGGCCCAGCTTCTGGGCATCAGGTCTGATCACCGAGGCTCCGGATTTCTCCAGGGTCCGGCCGATGCGGCTGCCAAATCCGTACTCCGAGACTGTCTCAAAGCGCAGACGCCGGCTGATCAGATCACCCAGGTCTGATTTGGCCGGCAGGTGGTCGTGCCGCTCCAGATGGTCCACATCTTGAAGCCAGGTCAGGTTGGGGGGCAGAAAAGTGGCCGCGAAGGTTTCTCGGTCCATGCGGCTTTGCCAGTATGTGGGAATATCTGCGGCTACCCGGGCCAGGCTGTGCCCTTCGGCCTGGTTCTGCACATAGTGCTGCAACGCGGCCCGAAAGGTGAAGCGGTAGGTTCTGGCCCCAAAGAAACCTGCTCTGTGGGCTGCGTCCTGGACATTATCCGAAAAGGTGATGCACTTAGGATCACTGTTGTACCTGGAAGCCATGAGCTGGCCGATCATCACACTGGTCAGACTGGCTGAGCGGGACCCGAGCAGGGTCAGGCTGTTGTGCGCCCCGCAGGAAGGACAGTGCTGGCTGGCAGCTTCCGGGACCAGAACCGGGATAAGGCCCCTCTGGCCGCATCCTGGGCATTCCCCGGACGACTTGCGGCCCAGATTCAGGCATCCCGGGCATAGCCCCATACGGTATCCGGGAAAGGAGGATGCCTGGCTTCCATCTTCCTCTGGAAACATGGAGGTCAGGCGCTGGGATGGCTGCTTACTGAAGTAATCCACATAGATGCTTTTCAGATCAGTCTGCAAGGTGCTCCCGTGCAGGGGCAGGCGGCCGATCCAGCCGGTCTGGCCGCATTCCCGGCAGTGCAGCAGGGGCAGGTGGTACGTACGTTGGTCCTCGGTGAGGTCGTCGGAAAAACGAAGCTCTGGAGTTCGCTCCACAGAGCAGACCATGCGCCGCATCTCCCGGTACCAATGCTGGACCCGGGCATAAACAAAAGGGCGTATCTGTCCATCTTCCTCCCTCTTAGCCACTGAGATGCAGGCCAGGAGGCTGTTCAGCAGCAGTCGAGTATATTCCGGGCCGCCGTTTTTGAGCTGGGATGAGGCCTCAGCCAGCTCGCTGATTATATCTTGCACACTGCGTACTCGGCCGTCCATAACCCGCAGCAGGTTATGCACCAGGACATGACCCTTCAGGGCCTTTCCCAATTCCAGCCGCCAGGAGTCATCTTCAGCCTCTGGGCTGACCTCCATCCCGGTCCAAAGCCGAATCTGGTGGGCCAAAAAGTCTTGGGCCGTCTCATAGCTCTCTGTCGAAAGAGCCTCACGTGAATCCGGGATGTCCATAAGCTTGATCAGCTGTCCGCGCAGGAAATCTTCTGCACTCTGGCGGTACTCACTGATCACAGAGCCGTGGTCAAAAGGCTCACCAAAGACCTGCTGGGCATAGGTGATCAACTGCTCCTTGGACTCTTCATCTCCCAGTGTGGCTGAGGTTCCGATGGGGCAGAGGTATCCTTCTGGAGTTCCCAGCCTGGCCTTCAGCCGGCGCAGCAGGCAGGCCAGGTCCGTTCCCTGGGCTCCGTCAAA
>CAYZLB010000159.1:0-3001 GCA_964479235.1 uncultured Desulfohalobiaceae bacterium | reverse complement strand
CTTTGACACCGGTTTCACCCTCCGTCCCCAAGATCTGGAACAGGCCGTCACAGCCAAGACCAAGGCTTTGATTCTCAATTCCCCAAACAATCCTACAGGCAATGTTCTGGACGCCGAGACCTTAGATGCATTAGCTGAGATCGTCAGGGACAGGCAGCTCATTGTCCTCTCAGACGAAGTTTACGACCGCATGGTCTTTGAAGGCCGGTTTGAATCCATTGTCACCCGGCCGGGGATGGCCGAGCAGACTGTGGTAATTAAGTCCTGTTCCAAGACGTTTGCCATGACCGGGTGGCGGGTTGGTTATGCCTTTGGTCCAGAGTGGCTCATGCCCCAGATGATCAAGGTGGTCAATTATGCAACCACATGTGTGAATTCCCCGGGACAGAGGGCAGCCCTGGCTGCCCTGCGTATGGATCAAAGCCCGTTTATAGCCATGGCTGAATCTTTTCAGCGCCGGGTGGGACTGCTTTGGAAAAGGCTCCAGGAAATGCCGGGGATCCTTTGTCACCGTCCGGCAGGATCATTTTATCTTTTTCCGGATATCAGCAAAGTGAATCCGGACAGCAAAGACTTTGCCCTGTCCCTGCTTGAAGAGGAGAAAGTTCTGGTTATTCCTGGTGCTGCCTTTGGTCAATCCGGAGAAGGGTGTGTACGCATCGCTGGAACAGTAGGCGAAGAAAAGCTGGAGAAAGCTATGGACCGTCTCCAGCGTTTTGTCCACAAGGACCAATAATGGCCAGGGCCAAAAGTTCAGAAAAATGACATACCGGCAGGGCGGGTTTTACTGAACACCCCACCTCCAGGTTGAGAGGACACATAGAACATGCGGTCGCTATGCACTCCGCATCGTTGCGAGAGTATAAAGACATCCATGTATTTGATCTGGATCAAATACATGAGCAAAAAATGCACATAGGTTACAATTCAACGAACAGCAAAAAACACATCTCAACCGCAACAAAGGAGTTGGAGCATGTTTTGTTTTCAATGTCAGGAAACGGCCAAGAATCAAGGATGTACAGTCAAGGGCGTGTGCGGCAAGCCGGAAGAGACCGCCGACCTGCAGGACCTGCTCATTTACGTCTGCAAAGGGATCTCGGTCTTTGGCCAAAAACTGCAGGAAAAAGGGACAGTGGACCGGGAGGCAGGGAACTTTATCTGCAAGGCCCTGTTCACCACCATCACCAATGTGGCCTGGAGCGACGATGTAATCATGAAACGGATCAGGGAGGCTTTGAAGGTCCGGGAATCAGTCAAGAGCAAGCTGGGCGGGGATCTTCCGGCCTCTCTTCCTGAATGCGCCACCTGGTCCTCTGACAATGCAGAGGAGATCAAGGCCAAGGCCCTGTCCGACGAGGTTCGGATCAGGGCCACGGAAAACGAGGATGTTCGCTCCCTGCGGGAACTCTTGACCATTGGGTGCAAGGGTGTTGCCGCTTATGCCGACCATGCAGCTATCCTGGGCAAGGAAAAGGACGAGATCTACGCCTCTTTAATGCAGGGCCTGGCCTCGACCACCAAGGACCTCTCAGTGGACGACATGGTGGGCATGGTCATGAAGGCCGGCGACACTGCAGTGCAGACCATGGCCCTGCTGGACGAAGCCAACACAGCGGCTTACGGGCATCCGGAAATTACGGAAGTAAACATCGGGGTGGGCAACAATCCGGGCATCCTGATCAGCGGCCACGACTTAAAGGACATGGAAGAACTCTTGAAACAGACCGAAGGGACTGGCGTGGATGTTTACACCCACGGTGAAATGCTTCCGGCCAATTGCTACCCGGCGTTTAAGAAGTATAAGCACTTTGTGGGCAACTACGGCGGATCCTGGTGGCACCAAAACAAAGAGTTCGAGTCTTTCAACGGTCCCATTGTTTTGACCACCAACTGCCTGATCCCGATCAAGAAGGACAATACCTATCTGGACCGGCTGTTCACCACCGGGGTGGTCAACTATCCCCGGGCTGGACACATTGAAGACAGACAAAACGGCGGAAGCAAGGACTTCACTCCGGTGATTGAGATGGCCAAGAAGTGCAAGGCCCCGGAAGAGATCGAGTCCGGAAAGATCATGGGCGGTTTTGCCCACAACCAGGTCCTGGCCTTGGCCGACAAGGTGGTCGAAGCGGTCAAGTCCGGAGCCATCAAGCGGTTCGTCGTCATGGCCGGATGCGACGGCCGGCAGAAATCCCGCAGCTATTATACCGAAGTGGCCGAGAATCTGCCCAAAGATACAGTTATCTTGACTGCAGGCTGCGCCAAATACCGGTACAACAAGCTGGATCTGGGCGATATCGGCGGCATTCCACGCATTCTGGACGCCGGGCAGTGCAACGACTCCTATTCCCTGGCGGTGATCGCCTTAAAGCTCAAAGAGGCCTTTGGCCTGCAGAACATCAACGAGCTGCCCATTTCCTACGACATCGCCTGGTTCGAGCAAAAGGCCGTGGCCGTGCTTTTGGCCCTGCTCAGCCTGGGGGTGCAGGGCATTCGCCTGGGCCCGACTTTGCCGGCCTTCTTGTCCCCCACTGTGGCCCAGGTCCTGGTGGACAAGTTTGACATCAAGCCCATCGGGTCGGTGCAGGAAGACATTGAGGCGATGATGGCCGGGAAATAGCATGAACTGATCATCTGGCGGGTCACGTAACCGGCGTGATGCGCACACAAAGCACATGGTATCGCCTGTTGACAAAATATCCCCGCTTTTCCGGACGGATCAGATCCGCATCCCGCAAAATGCGCAGGTGCTGGGACACCGCCGCAGCTGTCAGTCCCAGCTCCTTGGCCAAGGCATTGACGCACAGAGTGGAGACCTTCAGAATTTCCAGAATCTTGACCCGGCTGGGGACGGACAGGGCCTTGCAGATCCGGGCAACTTTTTCCGGATTGGACATAGTTTCCTCATCATTTAGTGCCTTATCTGTAAATTTCTGCCATAAAAAACAAGAAAATTTGAACCGCCAAGTCGCAAAGTACGCAAAGCTTCAGTCACGGA
>CAYZLB010000158.1:0-3024 GCA_964479235.1 uncultured Desulfohalobiaceae bacterium | reverse complement strand
TAAGTTTTTCAGTCTCTCCTTTTTCCAGGGCCTCCAGAGTAGCTGATGTCTTTTTGGAAAGCATTGTGGCTGAGAGGTAATCAGTGGCCCGCATATTTGGAACCTCCGTGTACATTATTGAAAAACAATTATGCACATAATAATCAGATGATTCT
Organism: uncultured Desulfohalobiaceae bacterium; assembly: GCA_964479235.1. Classification (GTDB taxonomy): domain Bacteria; phylum Desulfobacterota; class Desulfovibrionia; order Desulfovibrionales; family Desulfothermaceae; genus Desulfovermiculus. The sequence goes on along the minus strand of CAYZLB010000158.1, from coordinate 2,869 downwards.
ATTCGGTCAATGCGCCCAATTCTAGGCGCTGGAGGAAGATGGGCGGAATGCGGACCACCTGCTGTTTGCCGTAGTCGAAGAAAACGATTCCTGTCTTGGCCCGGACCACTTCTGATCCGGATTCCTTGTTGGTGAACAGATAGGTTATATCGCACCCCTTGCGACCAATATCGGTTATGCCCAGGTCTACCCGGAGGATGTCCCCGTAAAAGGTCTGGGCTTTGTATACAATGGCTGCGTCGGCAATCAGGATGCCTTTTCCGTCGATATCCCGTTCCTCAAATCCAAAATGGTTGAAAAAGCGGGTCCTGGCCTCCTGGGCCAGGGTCAAAACAGCATCGTTACCCATGTGCCCGCCGAAATTGACATCATCAATGCGTACGGGGATTTCGGTGGTGAATACATTGGTTTGGTCAACATCTACCTGCACTCTGGGCATATTTCCTCTCTTCTCGCTGTGTTGATATTTGGCTTGACAAAAAAGGCTGAAAAAAGGGTACCATAAACCTGAAGTAACTGCAATGAGCAGTGATTGCGTATTTTATTTCTGTTTCACACGAGTTTGAGCTGAGCCATCAAGCCGAGGAGCTTTCCATGCAGCACAGAAAATTGTCTCCGAGTCAGTTGTACAGGTCATGCGACCTATCCATGTTGTCATTTGAAACAACAGCGGAATTGGAACCGATCCGGGATTTGAGTCAGGGTGTCGGACAGCCCAGGGCTGTGCAGGCCTTGAAGTTCGGGGTGGGCATCGATCAGCACGGATACAATATCTATGCCTTGGGGCCAAGCGGGATGGGTAAACATACGTTCGCCCGGCAATACTTGTCTCGCCAACTTGAAGATGCTCCCATTCCCTCAGATCTGTGTTATGTGAATAACTTTGAGACCCCGGGCAATCCCAGGATGCTGTCTTTGCCTCAGGGATGGGGCAGTGCCCTGGCCTCGGATATGGAGCATTTAGTGGATGAGGTGCCCAATGTGCTCAAAGGGGCCTTTGAGAGTGAAGAGTATCAAAACAGGCTGCAGGCCATGCAGCAGGAATTCAAGGAATATCAGCAAAGTGTTTTTGAAGATCTGCATAATAAGGCCAAGGAAAAGAACCTGACCTTGATCCGAACCCCGAGCGGTTTTGGGTTTGCTCCGGTCCGGGACGGAGAGGTTGTCTCCCCTGAGGAATTCCAGAAACTGCCTGAGGAAGATCAAAAGAAGATTCAAAGTGATATCGATGAGATGCAGAACGAGTCCCAGCGCATGTTCCAAAAATTTCCGGCCTGGCAAAGGGATTTGCGCCGAAAAATTTCCGATTTGAACAATGAAGTGGCTAGTTACGCCATTGGGCCACTCATCGATGAAATCAGGGACAAATATAAAGAAGTCTCTGCAGTCGGCACTTTTTTGGATGCAGTACAAAAGGACATTATCGACAATGTCCGCTTCATTTTGGAAAACGACAAGCAACAGGAAGAAGGCCAGACCCAGCAGTCTGGATCTGGTTCATCCGGCTGGAGTTACGGTGGAAGCTCCAACCTGTTACGCAGGTACAAGGTCAATGTCTTGGTGGACAACAGCCAGACTTCCGGAGCTCCGGTCATTTATGAAGATAATCCCACCTATGCCAATTTGATCGGCCGGGTTGAACATCAGCCGATGATGGGAGCCTTGATCACGGATTTTAATCTGATCAAGCCTGGAGCCTTACACCGGGCCAATGGCGGCGCCCTGATCCTGGATGCCCATAAGGTGTTGACCCAGCCCGGAGCCTGGGATGGACTGAAAAGAGCCCTGATTTCAGAAAAAATCAAGATTGAATCATTGGGCGAGATGTTCAGCCTGATCAGCACTATTTCCTTGGAGCCTGAGCCGGTGCCCTTGCACGTGAAAGTTGTTTTAGTCGGCAATCCCTTGATATATTATATTTTGAAAGAATACGACCCTGAATTCAGCAAGTTGTTCAAAGTGGCTGCGGATTTTGACTCTGCCATGAAGTGGGATGAACAGCATCAGGAACTTTTTGCCCGTTTTGTGGCCGGAGTCATCGAGCAGGAAAAACTGATGCCCTTTCATCGTTCCGGCGTGGCCAGGATTTTGGAGTACAGTTCCCGCAAGGTGCAGGACCAGAACAAACTGTCCACCCATGTGCAGGGACTGACCGATCTGATGCGGGAAGCCGATTTCTGGGCCAGGGATGAAGGCCGGGGATCAATCGCAGAACAGGATGTCCAGCGAGCCATTGATGCCGCCATCTACCGCTCAGACCTTCTGCGCGAACGTATCCAGGAGAACATCCGCCGCGGGGTCATGCTCATCGATACCCAAGGCTGGCAGACAGGCCAGATCAACGGACTTTCAGTCTTCATGCTTGCAGATTTTATGTTTGGTCGGCCGAATAAGATCACAGCCAGAGTCAGGTTGGGCAAGGGAGAGGTCATCGATATAGAGCGGGAAGCCAAACTCAGTGGCCCCATCCATTCCAAGGGAGTGCTCATTTTGTCCGGGTTTCTGGGTTCACGTTATGCCTCTGACCGGCCTTTGTCCTTGTCCGCCAGCCTGGTCTTTGAGCAATCTTATGGGGGCATAGAAGGAGACAGCGCCTCATCGGCCGAGCTGTACTGCCTGCTTTCGGCCATTGCGGACATTCCCATCAATCAGGCCTTGGCTGTGACCGGATCGGTCAATCAGCATGGCCAGGTCCAAGCCATCGGCGGGGTGAACGAAAAGATCGAGGGATTTTTCGATGTCTGCCGGGAACGTGGTCTGAGTGAGGGGCAGGGAGTACTTATCCCGGATTCCAATGTCGAGCACCTCATGCTCCGCCGGGATGTGCGGGATGCTGTGGAACAAGGACGGTTCCATGTTTATCCTGTGC
>CAYZLB010000157.1:0-3104 GCA_964479235.1 uncultured Desulfohalobiaceae bacterium | reverse complement strand
CTCTTAGTTAATATCAATAAATCCAGCATGTTAGACCTTGCTTTTCATATTAAAGCAGATGAAAGAGTCGTCCTGAAACAGCTGGACAAACTGGTACAGGAGTCTGACGTGTCCCTTGAGATCCGCCAATCCAAGGAATTCCTGACACAAGATCCATCGCTCCTGGCTGGAACAGTGCCCGTATCACTGAGGAAATTCAAAGGATCTTTGCCCACAGGAATTGGATCCGCCCGTATCTTTACCCTACGGGCCAATACGCAGTTCAAGACCGAAAGACATCCCAACAGCCGCCAAAGGGTGATCTCCCTAGAGGGTACGGGAAAGATCGTGGTCAAGGACATGAGCTCACCCAGGACCCTAACCCTGATCAGCTCGTCATATGCCCTTCTGGAAGAGCGATGGGCTACTGTTTCTCCGAATGTATGGCACCAACCACAGGCAGATGCTCAAGATTGGGTGGTCCTCACATTTCATCAAGTTCCGGAAGATGAACTCATAGACGAATATCTGGACTAAAAACTTCACGCATTTTAAGGCCCCCAGCAATCCGTTTACAAAACCAACGGACTACAGATAAGCCCGTTGGCATATCTCAGGTCCAAAAGGAAGATCTGACTACATTATCAACAGGAAGAGCTATGTCTGAACAACAACTCAAGGAAACGGCAGCAGCAATTTTCATGGCCGGGATCCAGGCAGTGGATCCTGTAAACTGCATTCATTCCTGCCTGCAAGTAGACCAGGACACATTATACACCAAAGACTCGACCATTTCCTTAAACGAGATCAACAGACTCATTGTTGTGGGCATGGGCAAGGCCTCGGCAGCCATGGCTGCTGCTGTTGAATCCCTGTTGGGTGAAAAAATTGATGAGGGGTTGATCATCACCAAATACGGGCACGGAATTCCTTTACAACACTGCCGGGTCCTGGAGGCTGCTCATCCAGTGCCGGATGCACAGGGTGTAGCTGCAGCCAACGCCCTCATCGACCTGGTTTCCACAGCCGGTCCGCACGATGTGGTCTTGTGTCTGATTTCCGGCGGAGGTTCGGCCCTGTCTCCTGCTCCAGTCCCGGGCATAGGCCTGGAAGACAAGCAGACAGTGACCCGACTCCTTCTTGATTGCGGAGCCTCTATTCACCAAATCAACACTGTCCGCAAGCATCTCTCCCGGCTCAAAGGCGGACACCTTTGCCAACATGCACCCCAGGCCAAGATAATCTCTTTGATCCTTTCCGATGTGATCGGCGACGATCTGGACATCATCGCCTCTGGAACAACAGTCCAGGATAGTGGAACTTTTGCCGATTGCATGCAGATTGTGCACGGCTATAACTTGTTGCCGCGTCTGCCCGCCTCAGTCAGTAAGTATCTACAACAAGGATGTTCAGGCCAGGTCCAGGAGACACCCAAGCCGGGAAATCCCATCTTTGAGAACACGACAAACCATATCGTGGGCAGCTTGTCCCAAGCCTTGCTGGCAGCTGATGAAAAGGCCCGTTTGCTGGGATTTCACTCTCTGATCCTTTCTTCCAGTCTGCACGGCGAAACCAAGGAAGTGGCCAAGGTCTTGTGCAGTGTTGGAAAAGAGGTGCGCACATGGCATCGGCCCCTCTGCCCTCCGGCTTGTATCTTAAGCGGTGGAGAGACAACAGTAACTATAAAGGGTACTGGATTAGGAGGCCGAAATATGGAACTGGCCCTGGCAGCGGTCACGGAGCTCTCCGGCCTGCGAAGTACGGTTCTTCTCTCCGCAGGCACTGACGGCACCGACGGTCCTACAGACGCTGCCGGTGCCTTTGCTGCCGGATCAACCCAGGCTCAAGCTCAGAAGAGGGGACTTTACCCTCAAAAGTATTTGACAAATAACGATTCATATCATTTCTTTCAGGAAATTGATGACCTGTTTATCACCGGCCCAACTGGAACCAATGTCATGGACATGCAAATCCTGCTGGTGGATGATGAATAAGCTACCATCTCGTTTCATTGCCTATTCATCAATATCCACAAACTCAAACTCCAGGCCTTTGAGCACCCGCTCGTAGTTCCACAGCAGCGACGATTGTTTGTTTGCCCCCATCCAGATGCAGGCTACCGCATAACTGTAGGCATCCTGCTCAGGCAAGTCGGAAAGGCGCATACCCTCCCTGACTTGTGGAATTATGGTCGTGCCCGGCACCTTGGATTCGGCAACCTCGACCTCTGCCGGGGTTGGCGAGCGGGCAACCGTAGCATCCTTGAAAAATACCCGGTAGAAGAACTCAGCCGCTACTCCATATCCGCCTTGACGCTTCGGCATATCCGGTCGCCGTCCAAGGGCCAAATCTACTGTCACTTGCTGATGGCTCACTCCGTCTACCTTTTCAAAAGCGTCACAATGACTTTGCGCTATCCGGGTGTTGATCTCCAAAAGCCAAATACGGTCTTGCACCTCGTCCCAAAAAAATTCGATATTAAAACCACAATTGTCATAGCCGACATGATTCATGATGGTTTTGGCTAAATCACCCATCTTGTCCTGCACATGCTTGGGCAACTTCGATGGATAGAGATAATAAAAAAAGCTTAAAACCTGGGGATAACGGATAGAGTCAACTACACCATAGGGTACAACCTCACCTTCGTGCACATAACCTTCAAGGGTACATTGACGTCCGCCTATGACCTGCTCGGCCATGCAGAATCCGCCATTCACCTCCCGAATATCCTCCGGCAGATCAATTTGATTCAGGACAAAGTTGAATGGTTCCGAGATGGAATCAATCTCGGCCCGAAACCTCTTCATCGCATAGTCAAAATCTTCCGGGTTATCTATCCGAAACCCGAGACGCGAGCCAGACGACTTGATGGGCTTGACAAAAAAAGGAAAGGCCAGATTGGCCTGCCCGATCTTGGACAGGGCCTGGTCGTCAAATGGATCGAATGCTGTAAAGGCCGGGACATGCTCCGGGATCACCTCGGCTTGAGTCACCCGGCTCCAGTATTTGTGCTCACATTTGAGCAGGCTCTCCAGAGAGGTCGACCGTGTGCCGAACTTGGTACACAGCAGCGGCAGCATGGTGGATACCGGAAAATCCATATATCCGACGATGGCATCCAC
>CAYZLB010000156.1:0-3140 GCA_964479235.1 uncultured Desulfohalobiaceae bacterium | reverse complement strand
GAAGACCTTGATACAATGTTCGACGAAGGAGAGGATATAACACCTTACCTGGATATTGAGCAGGCTCGTCGACCAGGACTTAAGCAAAAAAAAGGTTTCTGTAAGTTTTCCTCAATGGATGGTAGATCAACTTGATATTCAAGCTTCAACTCTTGGTGTTAATCGGCAATCTGTAATTAAGATATGGATTGCGGAAAGATTGAAGCATGAAATATAATAAGCATACAACACATAAGATCCTTATAATCCATTCTCTTCTTTTTTAGCACATGGTTTGCCAGAAACAGCTCAAGTCCATTTCTTGTGCAAACCGCTCCCATGTATATCAGAACCCGATTCCCCCTCTCAGTCCTTCGTTTTTCTTGGCCTGGACCTCTTCTTCCAAGCAGATAATCAGCTCTTGGTGGGTCAGATCCTGGTTGATGAAGGTATGGGGATCCCGGATATTCTTGAAGTCACTTGGAGTAAGGCCCTTGATTCTTTGCAGCCTTGATCTGGACCGCTTATCCATTGGGCTCGCGCACAAGGGGAGAAGAAAGAGGTTGGAAAGGTGGTCAATACCTTCCGGCTGGAGGTAGTCAAAGAAGAGCTTGTGGAGAAATCTCTAGTATATACATGCTCATGGTATAGTGGTCAACCACAAGCATGGTTGGCCAAGGTAAAGTTCAAAAACAAAGGTATTGACAGCCGCATGTATCTATTGGCAGACTAGACTTAGTCCATAAGCATATTCAAAAAAGAGTAAAGCTATGCAAATAAACATTCATGAGGCAAAAACCCAGTTTTCAAAACTGATTCTTTCCGTGGAAAAAGGAGAGGAAGTCATCATAGCTCGTTATGGCCAGCCAGTAGCCAAGCTGGTACCGTACAGTCAGCCTTCTGTGCCCCGTACCCCTGGATCTGCTGAAGGCAAATTTACGGTCCCGCCTGAATTCTTTGAGCCTCTGCCGGAGGATATCCTGGACGCATTTGAAAAATGAAAATCCTTATAGACACTCACACTTTTCTGTGGTGGATCTCGAATGACCATCAGCTCTCAGAAACCGCCCGCCAACTCATCAGCGAAAGCATGCATTGTGTATACTGGAGTGCTGCAAGCTCGTGGGAAGTTGCCATCAAATACAACCTGGGTCGGCTTCCCCTTCCTGAAAGACCGGAAGTATTCATCCCTCAAGAATTGAATAAGAATCGGATTGATTCCATTCCTGTCAAGGATATTCGGCATCTCCCCCCAGAAAGTGCTCTTCAGCTACGGTCCGGAGATGCAGGCCCTGGCCGAGCTCGCGGCTGATTTGGAAACCTGGATCATGCCCGGCAGTATGAAAATGGCCCATGTGCAGGGCAGACATGTCGCAAAAAGAAACCTCATGAGTTTCAGGTGTCATCGCCGCCTCTAATCGCAGACGACCAGTTTGATCGATCAAGAAACTGGTTACCAAGAGGGCTGGCCCTCGCAGAGGACCGCCCTACCCAAAAGACCACGAGTTGGCCTGCAACCGTGTAGGCCGCCCTTGTCCCTAAGGGCAGGCCATTTTCATTGATCAAGGACAATCCTGCGCGTGAAATCATTCAAAGCCGAAAATTTGGGGCTTTCTGAAAAAATAACCACCCTTTGCTGCTCAATGGATGATCTGCCCTTTGGGGACAGGGAATATGATATTCTCTGGTCTGAGGGCGCGATATACAAAATCGGGTTTGAAATTGGCGTAACATACTGGAATCGCTATCTCAAACCTGGCAGACTCTTGGTTGCTTCAGAGATCACCTGGATAACTTCTTCCCGTCCGCTGGAAATTCAGAACTATTGGGAGGACCAATCAGAAACCACGCTGGCCCGAATCCGGGTCGGGGTCATCGTCCACCCTCCTCCAGAATCATCCTGATCCTTTCCTTTTTAAACGGGAGCAGATCTCCTGCCCGTCTGAGGACAAAAAGCTCATACCTGGCCTGTTCATCCGGATCGATGGTATACAGAAGCTCGCCCCGTATGATATCCAAAGCCAGGAAAGGCTCAGCCTCCGGCAGCAGAACCAGATCCACCCTGCTCACAGCAAAAAAGTCCTCCAGCTCCATGCTGAAGCTGACTTTCCGTTCCGCATCCCACTTTGCCGAGCGCAAGGGCAGAATCCCGATGTCTACATCTGAGTCGGGATGAGCACTTTGTACGCTGTCTCCTTTGAGCCAGGCCAGCATTTCTCCGGCCCGGCTGCCAAAGGCATATATGTCGTGAACACCATAGGTATCACAGAGTTTCTGTAGCACATCTGCGCGATTTTCGGTCTTCTTTCCGCCGCATACATGATTATCGACTCTCATAGTCATCGCTTATTATCCACCTTTGCCCAAAATCGTGGTTGACTTTATTGTCAATACCATACACACAGCATCTTTGTACCTACTGGGCGTATCGGTATCTGTCTTGGACCTGGGCAGATAGATTTTGAAGATACTTCCCTTATCCAGTTGGCTCTCAACTCGAATGAATCCTTTATTTTGTCCAAGGCACTCATGGCTGTGATCACCATGCCGGCCACATCCCCGACACTGCTGGGTATGACCAGGGTGTCGGATTTCTTGGCCAGCCGGCCGAATTCGGTCACGTACTGTTCGGCCACCCGCAGATTGGCTGCTGCCTGTCCTCCTGGATTATTGATTTGAGCGGCTATGATTAAATGGGTTCATATATGACCACTGGTCATATATGAACTGTGACAATCACCTTCCTTTTTCAAAATATCCCCGCCTATTTTATCAAATATTTTATAAATGCAGTGAATTACCATCTAAGTTTGTATCACATATATTTCGGCACAGATTGTGTATTACTATAAAAAAAGCAATCTAACATATCGGCCTTGGCCGGAAAGTAGTTTGTATGATCATAGTCCGAATAAGCATACATGTGCTGGCAGAAAAACACAAAGAAGTGCTGCAGACCCTTTTGTCACTGATGCCGCCCATGGAAAGAGAAGAGGGATGTATGAGCTATGCGTTTTCAAACGATATTAAGGAGAAAACAATATTTTATATTCATGAAGAATGGGAAAACCGCCACAAGCTGGACAATCACCTGAAATCAGATTTGTTCGGTGTCCTGCTGGGTCTTAAAGGCCTTTTGCGCCAGCCGCACGGAATCCATA
>CAYZLB010000155.1:0-3187 GCA_964479235.1 uncultured Desulfohalobiaceae bacterium | reverse complement strand
TCCAAGACTCCTCGCAATGACGGCCAATGAGCGTTACCGTTATTTATGATCGCTTATACTAGGACGGTCATGGACGAGAACAAATTTGCCGTGCCCAACCCTAGGCATATCCTTGACAATCAAAAGGGCGTTCCCGTAAAAACAAAATTTATGGAAATATGAATCAATATCGCTCCACGATTTTCACCTCCATGTTTCGGAGTCAGATTATGGACGTAGAACGTTTAATTGTTGAAACGGATCATTCGGGTTCTCCAAAGATATTCCCGAAACTCCCACCTAACAAGAAGCTGGAGACAAGTTTTCGGGTTCCTGGCGATACTCCGGGAGACAGGTTGCGTACTCCCCATCGCGGCATTGCTGGTAAAGTGCGCATTATTGGTGATATTATCAATACGGTTCCAAATATTGTCTGGGATTTGCCCGGATGATCGTATCGGACACTCATATATGGCTCTGGTGGGTCAATGGGAACACTGCTGCACTTGGAGAAAAGCGAAAAGAGATGGTCGATGCCGCCGATGTGGCAGCGGTTTCAGCGATCAGTTGTTTTGAGGTTGCATGGCTTGTGGCCCATGGACGAATCGAGCTCCTCTGCGACAGAAAGCTTTGGTTTGAAAAAGCGCTGTATGGGTCTGGGATCACGCTCCACCCCATTACACCGGAAATAGCTGGAATGGCCGTGGACCTTCCCGAGCATCACACAGATCCTCAAGACAGGCTCATAATTGCCACTGCCTTGATCCATGAAGCCCAACTGATGTCCTCAGATCGAAAATTTCCCCTTTAATCAGTTATATGGGTCAGACCCCATTCCCGATATACATAAGGCTTGTGGACATATTGATTCCTCCGCTGTTTTTGTTTTTTGCAGAGGATATATATGTCCATATTTATGTCAAGTTATTCGATGTCGGTACGCAAAAACCTGAAGAACCAGATTTTGATAACAATGCCCCCCAAGCCCATCCCTTCAAAAGAAGGAGGATATGCAATGGAAATATCCTTAAATTCTAAAATGCATCAATGGATTAACGAAAAAGTAGAGTCAGGTCTTTACAATAATCCGAGCGAGATAATACTTGAAGGGTTACGGTTGCTGAAGCTTCAGGAAGAGCAGCGTATGGCCATGACTGAAGAGTTGCGTCGTGAAGTAATGATTGGTGTAAACCAGCTAGATACTGACCGTTCCATAACCTTCGATTCTGCATCATTACAAGATATCAAAGAAGCTGGGCGGTCCAGGTTCAGGCCATGAACAAGAGACATCAGCTCGTTATTTCAGAAAAAGCCCGGGAAGATCTCATTGACATATGGCAGTATATTGCTTTGGATTCCATGGATAATGCAGACAATTTTGTAGACTTGATCTTTGAGAAATGTGAAAATCTTGCTGCATTTCCTGAAATGGGCAGAAGACGGGATGAGTTGCTTCCTGGAATACGCTCATTACCTGTCAAAAGATATGTGGTTTTTTACCGAATAAGGGAAGAAAATATAGAGATTTCTCGTATACTCAGTGCATACAGAGATATGGGATCTGTATTTTGACAGAGCATGGCGGCTACCACGAGATAGTGAAGCCAAAACAGCGTTACCGGACAATAAATCGCAAGGAAGTAACCCGGCTGTTGGATGTTGAAGAAAAGGAACTCGGGAAACAGTACCAGGGCTGGATAAAGGAAGCCTTGAAACAGGGTAATTTGCGTCGTAATGGTATCTGGAGTAGTGAATTGGCTGTTGGTGATGATGGGTTTGTGGCCTTAACCCTTAAAACTTAATACTTAAAACTTATCTTGAATGGCAAATTTTTGATGATAATGGAACATAGAGTATATCTATATAAATCAGATAGATATGGGTAGGTTGTAGCATGCTCGTTCATTCTAAGCCTGCCTTGTGAAATCCTTGCCCTATATAATTTCCTCTCATTTTATCGGGGTCTTCACATTTCACTGGGGGTCAAAAATAGGGTTTTTGAGGGTTAAAATTGCATGATATCAGTCAGTTATATTGGGTCAGACCCCAATTCTCGATAATACATTGCCTGCAATTCAAGCCGGTTACATCGGTCCGACTGTTCGGCCGGCACAACACCAACGTGGTCAAGCTGTACCAGGCCCTTGACTGCTCAGAAAACCGGAAATGCTTTTACGATCCCGGCGTGGGCACGTACACCCAGGCCGGAAAAATCAGAAACCTGCTTGGAAAGATGTTCGGCATCCATGATATCCCACGACCCTAATTTCAAAAATCTGTTTCAAGACTTTCCCGGTGAAACGCTGAAATGGTTGTTTCCCCAGGCAGAACAGAACTGGGGCAAGATCGTATCCATTGATTTTACACGTCAGGAGACCAAAAAACACCATCTCTCCGATGCAGGGCTGGAATTGGATATCCCGATACTGTTCCACTTTGAAAAGCAGCAGCTGCTCTTGTGGATAGTGGAATTTCAGGAAGATAAATCCAAATTTTCCATACACAAATTGCTCCGGTACACCACCGATATGATGGAGGCCTATCCGGATGCACTGGTGGTCCCGACAGTATTGTTCACCGACAGGAGAAAGTGGCGCAAAACAGTGCCCCTTGAGCTTCACACACAAATCAACGACCGGTTGTTCCTTCATTTTGAATATGTTTTTCACAAGTTGTTTGACTTGAATGCCCGGGATTATTACAATATGGATAACCCGGTGGTAAAGATCCTTTTGCCCAAGATGAACTATGGAAAGGAAGAGCGAATCGAAGTCATCCGCCAGGCATACAAGGGACTGTTCCAACTGGCCTCCAGAGGGCTTTTTGATAAATATGTAGATTTCATTGATGTGTATTCAGAAATAAGCGACCAGGAACAGCAACAGCTTTATGAAAACATCATTCAACATAAGGAGACAGCCATGTTAGCACAATATATTAGAGAAAAAGGCAAGCAGGAAGGCATGCAGGAAACAATGATCGCAATGGTTCGTAATGCCGGTGAAAAAGGACTGTCTGAAGAAATGATAGCACAGGTTGTAGGTCTTGACGTAAACATGGTCAGACAGATACTGAACAACCAGCCGGTTGATATCCCCCTGCACCTGTTGTCAGGCAGTGACCAGTAGCCTTTAAAGCTCATAATATATCAACAACTCAAGTTTCCCGAAAAATATGGTTAAGCTGCCATGCGCAGCATGGCTTTGGC
>CAYZLB010000154.1:0-3207 GCA_964479235.1 uncultured Desulfohalobiaceae bacterium | reverse complement strand
TGGGTGCGACCGAGGAGATGGCAAAAGAAATGGGCTTTGACCATCACATCAGCACCACTGAGATGATTCTGAAATGGATATTTGGAACTTCAGAAACACTGTGTAGCTACGATACCTATCAGTTTGAGGACTACTCAAAGGTGGTTGCATCAAGGTTTGACCCGGAGAAAAAAGCCCGGAGACGGAAGGAAGTATTTCCCATCGACTGTGAGAAGGCCTTTGAAATGGGGGCTCGACTGGCTGGGAATGACGAGAGTTAAAAATATCCGTTTCCTCATTGGAGAGGATTTACACTATTCTGGAAACAATGTGCAGGGAATAAACGCCAACAGGATAAATCTCAGAGGTATTGGCAGAATAATGATATCATGTAATCATAACTTTCAGGAATGAGGATGAAGCACGGGCTGTTTCAGAGAATCTGCCCAAGAAAGGTTCTTATTTCAGGGTGGATTATTCTGATGCGAGTTCCATTGACAGCTTATTCTCTTTCATAAGGGATAGATTCAAAAAGGTTCAGTTTAAGATGCGTGGTCTCGTTTGAGCCGACAATTTGTTGTCCACGCTGGATTGGTCATGTTCCTACGAGAGGTCAGAAATTTGCCGCATTGATCCTTAAGATCCCCCAAAGATTCCTTGGATCTCCCGGTGGAGTCGGGCGAATGTCCCTGCTGCTATAGCTTTTCGTACTCGATGCATCAAACGCAGGTAATAGGCCAGATTGTGGAGCGTGTTTAAACGATAGGCCGTAAGCTCCCGGGCCGTATACAGGTGGCGGAGGTAGGCCCTGGAGAAGGTCCGGCAGGTGTAGCAGTCGCATTCCGGGTCCAGGGGCGATTCGTCGTCCCGGTATTCCAAGCGCTTTATATTGATTTTGCCCAGGCTGGTGTACAGGGTGCCGTTTCTGGCGTTGCGGGTGGGCAGGACGCAGTCGAACATGTCCACCCCAAGGGCGATGCCGTCCAGCAGGTCCAGAGGGGTGCCCACGCCCATCAGGTAGCGGGGTTTGTCAACAGGGAGCAGGGGAGCTGTATGGGCCAGGATGTCCAGCATGACCTCCTTGGGCTCCCCGACGCTTAAGCCGCCGATAGCAAATCCGGGAAATGGCAGAGAGGTGATCTCTTCAGCCGAGCGGCTTCGCAGGTCGAAAAAGAACCCCCCCTGGACAATGCCGAACATCAGCTGCTGCCCCCTGTCCGGCGAATAGGCCTGTATACTGCGCCGAGCCCAGTCTGTGGTCAGTTGCACTGAATCCCGTGTATATTCCCAGTCAGCGTCGTGGGCAACGCATTCGTCCAGGACCATCATGATATCCGAGCCCAAACTGGTCTGGATGCCCATGACCCCTTCCGGGGTGAACCAGTGTCTGGAGCCGTCGATATGGGAGCGAAACTCCACTCCATCAGCTGTCAACTTGCGCAGGGCGGAAAGACTGAAGACCTGGTATCCACCGCTGTCGGTGAGTATGGGCCGGTCCCAGGCGGCAAAGGAATGCAGTCCCCCCATTTGGGCCACCAATTCATGTCCCGGGCGCAGATACAGGTGATAGGTATTGCCCAGGATGATCTCGGCCCCTATATCCCTGAGGTCTTGGGGGGTGAGGCTCTTGACGCTGGCCTGGGTGCCAACGGGCATGAAAGCCGGGGTATGTACTGTTCCGTGGGCCGTGTGCAGGCGGCCGCATCTGGCTGCATTGTCGGTGGATGAAATGTGAAAGGTACCTGGATTCACGAAGACTCCCCGTTTTTACCTGGTTTTTGATTTTTAAGTTCGGCCAGGGCAAAGACGGTGTCCGGACTGCTGATGCTGATCATTTTCCCGCCCTGCACATAGCCCACATTGTCCTTGATCTGCTCTACCTGCCTGGAAATCTGTTTGAAAAAGGCCAGCTTGATCATGCCGGTCCAGATACGGTTTTCCCGGGACCGTTCTCTTGCTGTATCTATATAATGGTGATTCCCAGCTTGTGTATCATCCAGGCCAGCCCCTGATCGGCATATAAATTTTGGGCCGAGAGGCCGACCAGATCAGTGTGTCGAATGGCCGCTTCCTCCATTTGGCGGACCATGGCGGTGGGCTTGAGTTGAAAGGATTCATCCACATCCAGATAGGATACGGTCCAGGGGTGATCAACGCGCATAACAGCTGCACCCGATATGGTATGTCTGGAACTCAGGTCAAAACGGTCATAAGCCATTGCGGGCTTCAAATCAAGCAAGGAGTGTTTGCATGCCTCGGGCAAAAGACTTGGCGGCGATTCTGGGCCGTACCAGCCGGGTTCGGGAAGTGGACAGCGCATTTGCCTCCAGTGGACAACGAACAGCCTCTGGAAAATCCCTGCGCCAAATCGTTGAAGAGCTTCTGCGGGAGGTGTATGATCAAGGTCTGGATATACTTTCTGCACAGAATTTTACAGGCAGCAGCAAACATGGGAATACCTTTTCATAATGCCTATGCGGATTTTCCGGATCCGGCCCTGGACGAGGTGGGCGAGCTTTTGGCAATCGGGGGCGATTTGGAGCCCCAGCGCCTCTTGGCCGCCTATGCCAAGGGTATTTTCCCCTGGTACGACGAAACAAGCCCCATCCTGTGGTGGTCGCCGGATCCCAGACTGGTGCTCATTCCCCAGCAGCTGCATGTTTCCCGGAGGCTGGCCCGCTTTATGGGACAGCAGCGCATGGCGGTGACGGTCAACATGAGTTGTCCGCAGGTGATAGAGAGCTGTGCGTATGTACAAAGGGCAGGTGTCAAAGGGACTTGGCTGGTGCCGGAAATGATCCAGGCCTATATCCGGCTGCATGAGTTGGGTTATGTCCATTCAGTAGAGACCTGGCAGGAAGGAAGGCTGGTGGGGGGGATCTATGGGCTCTGTCTTGGCCGGGCATTCTTTGGGGAATCTATGTTTCACCGGGTTACCAATGCTTCCAAGGTTGCCCTGGTCCATCTGGTCCGCATCCTGGACGCCTTGGGCGTGCATTTTATGGACTGCCAGCAGACGACTGGGCACCTGCTCAGTTTCGGGGCCCGGGAGATCCGCCGCCGAGAGTTTATAGAGTATCTGCAACAGGCCCTGGAAGCTGAGCCTTTACCTGCCGGGGGGTGGCAGGTTCGAAGGATAGAATAGCCAGGTTTTCAGCGGAGCTATCCTGCGCTGAAAACCGGTATGTTTGAGCTGTAAATTAAAATAACGGTCTGGTCTCGTATGAA
>CAYZLB010000153.1:0-3222 GCA_964479235.1 uncultured Desulfohalobiaceae bacterium | reverse complement strand
ATCCGCGCCCCAGCCCCGGGCGGCATCCAGGACCGGCTTTGCGCTTAAAATTTGTTGTTTGCTCATGCCTATGCCTAGCAGCATCCTGCACTGTTGGCAAATACGGACCGGCGCTGCGGTAATTTTTTCCGGCCCCCGGCTTATAAGCCGGAAAGTCTGAAAAATTTAAAGCTGTGCACCAGAGACTTGGGACGGTTGATCTATAGTATTAAAACTAACAGCTGGATCTTGTTTTCTCATGAAGTTATGAACTATCAAATATATATCAAGCACTCTCTGTAGGCCTGAGCAGCTTTTAGCATACATATTTTTCTTGCGACAAAATGATCTCGTATTCTTTTCGTAATTTCAAATTTCATCCCAATAGGTGGAAACATTGATATAGTTATTATTACATAACCGACTCAAAGTGAATGCCTTCCGGATTCAACCGCCCTCTTGCCCTCACGGCCATGACAAGATACACTTATTTTCACTTAACATAGAACCCTTAACATAATCAAGGACTCAAATGAGCGCGAAACATCGGCAACCCATCGAAAATACGGATACAGCCTGCTTTGCCTGTGGTTCAGACAACCCCTACGGCTTGCATATGCAATTCTCGACTGACGGAACAAAGCTGTATTCTCATGTCATGCCGCCTGCACATATGACCGGATGGGACCATTTGCTCCACGGAGGCATCATCTCTACCATTTTGGATGAGATCATGGCCTGGACCGCTATACATCTTTTACAGCGGGTCATTTTGACCAAGTCATTGCAGGTGGAGTTTATGCGTCCGATTCAAGTGAACACAGGACTGGAGGTCCAGGGATGGGTAGAAAAGCAGCAAGAACGTAGGGCCTGGATCAAAGGAGTGATTTATGACGAGCAGGAGATGGAGATGGCCCGGTCTACAGGGGAGATGGTTTTGTTTGCACCGCAGGATAAAGTATTACAGCGTATTTTGCCCCTGGAAATGCTGGCTAAAGTTCAACAACGATTTCAGTCCGGCTCATAGCAGTGGCTGAAGGAGAGATTGCAAAACAACAGCAAGACACCGCTGCAAAGATCGTTTGATCTTGGATTGCTATGAATTTTGGCATAATTCCACCTTACTCATCCCACCCAAAGGCCAGGGTCAGGAGATGCCGGCTCAAGCCACCCACCATGTCAGCCGGGGTATAGCCGAAAACCGCTTTCCATACCTCATCTGACTCCATGCACAAGTAAAGCTGCTTACGGAGTCCATGTTTTTGCAACCTGCCGACCATAAACCGGAATTGTTCAATCCGCAGAGGCCGGAACAGCCGGAACTTGCCGTCCAGTCCGGTCACATACTCATCGTAAACATACTTCGATCCGGGCCAATGACGGGCAATATATGCCTTGAGTTCCGGCATACCACGAAAAGACCCCAGGCTGAGATAGGCGATATCCTTTGGCCGCAGGTAATCAAATATCATGTCCACTACCTGCCCGTACCCCTGTTCCCAGCCAGGAAAATGGATGATGGGATCAAAATGCAGGCAAACCCGAAAACCGCTTTGGACACACTCTCTTGCCGCTTGCAGCCGCTCCTCCAGGGTGGTTGTCTGATCTTCTTCTTGGTGCACGATGTCCGGGGCGTTCAAGGACCAGGCCGGGAGGATGTTTTTCGGCCGCTTGACCCCTTCCATCCAGCTCAGATCGACCACCTTGGTTTTCAGTTCCAGACACAGATTAGGGCAATCGTTGACATAGGAGACAAGATCCCGGCTGTATCCGGTCACCGCTTCCAGGGCCAGGGAGTCGGTAAACTCCCCTGTCCCGGCCCGAAAATATGACTGCGGTCTGCCCTTGACCTCTCTGTCCAACTCAGCGAACAGATCGTCCTGATTGGCCCAAACCTTGAGTACATCGTCCTGAAAATAGGATTTCAAGATGCAATAGGAACAGTTTAGGGGACAATTTTCCCCGATATGAATGATCCGGTACCCGCAGCAGCGGTAACATCGTGTCCCCGGGCACCAACGCCAAAACGCCCCTTTGTAATGCTTTAAATACAGCACCCTGCCAGAGGATTGAGGCAAAGGTTCATCCTGGGCCAGGACAGTCCAGGGCACATGGCGAAGCCGTCGGCCGACCCGCTTGATCAACGGGGCATCTTTGACTTGCCTATCAACCCATACCTGGCTGATGCTTTGTAAATATGGTGGGAGGCGGGTCATCCTACTCCATTTTATCCAACGCCCGTTCCTGCCAAGCCCAGATCCGTTGTAATTCAGAAGACTCGACAATGGAGTGCAGCTCAGCCAGCGCCTGCTCAGCATCCGCCTGGGAGCGGATCCGTGTTTGCAAGCTTAATCCGTTGGATTCAAAATGCTGCTCCGGTTGGATAGACCATTTGGTCTTTCCGGCTACCTCCTCCTGAAGGCGGTCAAATTCCTGTTCCAGTTTGGTCAGGGATGGGAAACGCGCCCCCCGCACACGGTGAATAACGGCCTGCTGCGTATCCTTGGGCGAGAGATCACGATTGAGGATATCCAAGATACCCAGTTCCTTGAGCAGATCACGCACCGGTCGGCCCTTACCTTGAGCCAACTCAATCAGCCAGGTAGCCACTTGCCGGGCCTTATTCACAGACCAGGCTGAATGAGAAAACAAGGGCAAAAACTCTCGGGATTCATTCGGCTTGAGTGCAGCCAGGACCGGGCCCAGCTCAAAAGGGACCTGGCCCTGAGTAATGAGCTGGTCCCAGTCTTGATCCAGACCAAGCCATGCCTGCAGACATCGCCAATCCTTGGACCCAAGCAGGGGCCTCAGGCTGGAAGCGCAGCGCTTTTCAGCCTCCTGACTTGGCAGTCTGGAAAAGATGTACCTGGCCCAGGCCAAGGCCGGCGGCCCGCTGCGCAATTCTTCTGATTTGCAGTGCAAAAAGATTTCAGCGCAGGCCAGATCGTCGGCTGTGATTGGCAAACAAGGGATGGACAGGTTCAGGCTACGGCATGCCTGTACCCGTTTCCATCCGCAGACCAGCATCCATCTTCCGTCCCGTTCTGTAATCAGGACAGGCTGAACAACACCGAATTTGGCAATGACAGACAGAAAACCTGCATCGGGCTCCTCCCGGCAGACGAGCCATCCCGGACTGCAGTCAATTTCCTCGGCTGAAAGGTGACGGATGTGTGAGGTCATTTTTTAACACACCGGTTATCGGTTATCAGTTATCTGTTAACAGTTGTCGGTAAGAATATT
>CAYZLB010000152.1:0-3237 GCA_964479235.1 uncultured Desulfohalobiaceae bacterium | reverse complement strand
CCCTCCCTGCTGCGGCTTTGCGCAGCTGTAAGGGAGGGGTTAGGGGAGGGTGCTGTGATTCCAAATCCTTATCTATCCATTGCTATCACCACATGGTTTACCCGGCTAAATAGACCACGGGTCTACGGCAAAGCCGTATTTAGCTGGGTGTCAAGTGTGTGCTATGCTCAGCTTGAGGGAGTTGGGGGTGCTTCTTCCATTGCGCCAGATGCTTGAGGCCAAGGCACTGCGTCTTGCCTCTGTTGACAGGTTATCTGCCGGGATCTAGACTACATGGCAAATCTTTTCAGAGCAAGGATGGGCGATGACACAAGGAGTGGGAAAATTTTTCCAGGTGTTCACAATGTGCTTACTGGTTTTGGCCTGGGCCAAAACACCTCTCTGTGCGCAGTCGACCAAGCTTTTGGATTTGCGCCTGGGGACGCATGACGGAGCGAGCCGGGCGGTTTTGGCCTGTCAGGGAGCTCGGCCTGTGGACATGGGCCGGGTGTCCAATGCAACCTACGGTATACACTTTGCTTCCCTTCGTCTGCCTAAGGACTGGACCCCTCCCAGGCCTCCCCAAGGATCGATGTTTACCCGGATCACAACATTGCAGGATGGAACCGACCAGATCATCCTGCATACCCGGCATGCCGATCTGTGGGTGGAAGAAGTGGTCCTGAAGGTAGATGAGCGGCCTGGCGAGTACCGGATCATTTTGGATTTTTGGCCTTTGGACTCAGAAAATACCGCACCCGACGATGCCACAATCCGTTTTCCTGATCCACAGCCGGCAGCCGAAACCGGCCCTGAACCCCGAGTCGCTCCTGCCATGGCTCCAGGTGAACGTATGCCGGTACGTACGGATATTGTCCTCCGAGCTGACGGCCGGTCAAAAGATCATCCAGCGGCCAAGGCGAAGATGGTCCAGATTTCGGGGTTTCGGATCGGCGAGCATCCGGGGTATACCCGGGTGGTTGTCGAAGTTAGCGGCCAGAAGCCTACTTCCATCCCAGGCGTAGTCAATGGATCCCTACGTATCGGGTTTGACCAGCTTGAGCTGCTTTTGCCGGAAGAAGTACTCAGAAAAAAGTTGAAGGGACTGGTTCAAGGGCTGCGAATTGACCCTGGTCGTCTGTGTTTGGATCTTCTGGCCGGTACGCGGACAAGAGACGTGGCCATCCTGGAAACCGATCCACCCCGTCCAGGGGCCTATCGTTTGGTCATTGACTTGGACAAAAGTGCAAAAGCAAAGAACAAGCTGCAACCAGCAGGTGGGTTCACAAAAGAAGAGAAAAAGAAGTCCAATGATGCCGGGGAAAGCAGGGAAACAGGTACCCAGGTTTTGGATCCAAAGCAGCAGAAGCCTGTGTCAACCGTGCGGACGGTCAGAATCGGATGTATTATGGGCCGATGCCGGCCCGGAGCTGCGGGAGATTTTTGCTCAGGCCAGGTTGGAACTGAGCAAGCTGTTGGGAGAAGACCATGCCCTTGCCCTATGTGTCTGAACCTGATTGGGACCTGGGATGGGATCTGGGGGAAGCTCGGGTCGCTGTACGTTCGGCTTCCAGTCACTTCGGCCTGGATATCCTCTGGGCCTTTGGTTCTCTGGCGGTGGTAGCGGCATCCCGGCTTTATCTGCAGTCCATGCCGGTCATGACCATCAGCGTATGGCCCAAAAACAAGCTGATCACTAAGGACTCCAGGGCAGCTCAGAGAGATGGAGAATCCCTTGTCTCTGTGTATGAACGAGATCCAACCCCTGTCGCTGGGTTGGCCGTCCGGGATCGCCAAGCTCCAGCTTGGCCTCAGAAGTGCGAGCGCCGTTCGCCCCTTGTCAAGCCACAGTTTCATGCTCGATCAATCCGGCAAAACATCTGGCCTTGGGATCGGACGTCGGGAAGAGGGTTTTAGCAGGTGCGTCTGGAGACTGCCTTAATATTCATTCAAACAAATCTGAATGAGTGCCCAAGCGTACAGGTCTTAGCTCAAAATGACTTATGGTGTATGAGCGAGTGATCAAACGAGGCCTTGATGAGACAGGGCCTTCCAAGCAGCGCTATGAATGCAAAGGTTGTGGCAAGCGTTTTGATGACTTGACTGAAACGATATTTGCCGGACACCACCAGACATTGGAAGTTTGGATCCTGTGTCTGTATTTCATGGGCCTCAATCTTTCCAAGGAAAAGACCCCCGGTTTTCGGGATGATCCAACGAGGTGGAGAGGTAGCAATCAACTTACTTGACAATGTTCGCCAAAGCAGCAATAAACCCCTTATCATAGAAACTCTGACACCATGCGAGGCAAGGCAGGGAAGCATAAACATACAACACGGCAAACAGAGGCAACGATATGGAACTGATGGATATTATCACCATGCGGAGAAGCATCCGGAAATTCACCCCGGACCCGGTACCGGACGATCTCATTGACCAGATGCTCGAAGCGGCCCGGCTGGCGCCGTCCGGGTCCAACACGCAGCCCTGGAGGTTCGTGGTGATCCGATCCGAAGCGGTCAGGCACCGGCTCGACGCGGTCACCCCCTATAAATTTGCCGTCAAAGCGCCCGTAATCATTGCCTGCTGTGCGGACACCACCGCGCTCAACAAACGCGGTCAGCGTATCAAGGAACTTCTGGACACGGGGGCCTTAACGGACGTGGACATGGATGATCCCAATTCTTCCCAATACAAAGGCAGCCTGATCGATGCCATATCGGCTACCGGTTATCTGGCCATGAACGTGGCCATCGCGGTTGAACATATGGTCCTGCGGGCAACCGAACTGGGATTGGGCACATGCTGGATCGGCCGGTTTGACCCGGAACAGACCCGGCAGATCCTCGATCTTCCCGACAGCCTGCAGGTCATCACCCTGCTGCCGACAGGCTGGCCGGCCCAGGCCCCATCCCAGCGGCCTCGCCTTTCAAGGGAGGAAATTCTACTGAAAACCGTGTAGTCCGTCGGTTATTGAAAAATGAAAAGTTCTGAAAGGCTCCTCCAGGTAAGCGATGTATTTGAGATAGGAACCGACAATGAACAGCTTGCCCAGGAAGTGGTGGGGGTGCACCAAATGGTCCCAGTGCTTCTCCTTGGAGGACCGGACCTGCGGACCATGGAAAATGTCAACGAGCTGTAGCCAGTGATCGACCCTTTGCACACTAAGTGGCTCCTCTCATGACACGAGAAGAAGCCATCGTCATCTTGGAGATGCAGAATCGGGAAGCGGCTATAGCCAAGATCCTGGAGCTTGGC
>CAYZLB010000151.1:1195-3283 GCA_964479235.1 uncultured Desulfohalobiaceae bacterium | reverse complement strand
CCATATCAACCACAGCATCGATAAGCCAGTTTGCTCCTTTGAACAAGACCAGGACGCACAAGCCCAAGATGCCCAGCAGGGGGAGCAGGGGGAGACGGCTGACCAGTTGGATGAGATCGTGTTCCATGCGATTGGGCCTTTTGCGTAGAGCAGAGTGAATACAGAAAAGAGAAAAGGGGGCCTGCCGCAAAGCGACAGGCCCCCTTTTTTTGCCCGAGCTGACCGGGATGTCAAATGGGTCAGGTCCTGAGATTAATCTCTTTTGGTGAACAGCCACCATCTTTGATTGGGATTGTTGTATTGCTGCTCATAGATCTTTACATTCCCTTTGCGGGTAATGGTGAAGGAGTCAGCAAACAGTTGTTCGTAGACCTCCGGATTCCGGTAGTGGGTACAAGGATGTGGGGCATTGGGGTTGGAGGAGCTGATGCAGCTCTCGCGCAAAAACATGGTTCCCCCAGGGCTGAGCCAGGAATGCAGCCTCTGGGCCAAGGCTGGGAGGTCCTCATCCTGGAGATACATCAAAAGCCAGTTGATAAAGATGTGGTCGAAACTGGCCGGGTCGAACTCGGCCTCCATGATATCGTTGCAGGCGTGCCACAGATGAGGCTGGCCGGCACAGAGCGCTTTGTTCTTGTCAACAAATTCCTGCACAAAGTCCTGAGCCGTGACTTGAGCGGCCAGGGTCGCGAAATAGGCGGTGAATCGGCCGATCCCGGCAGCCGGCTCGAGAATTCGCTGTCCGGTCAAATCCGGAAGATATCCGATAATTTCGTTCCGTTCTTTTTCTTCAAAATCCGGATCAATATCATTGTTCAGCATCATACTTTGGACATCTAAGTCCTGCTGCTCCCAAAAACATTTTTGCTTAGTGTTTTTCATTGTGTGCTCCTTATCAAAAACATCCAGCGCCATGAATAAGTTGTGGAGGAGGATGGGGCGGGTGAAATAGTTAAACTGTCTCTTCAAGTCCTTGGAAGACCTCCTGAGCTGCTTCCAAAATTGCCTTGTTTTCCTGGTCGGTCCTGGAAGCAATGCGAACAAATTCACCGTCCAAACCGACCTTGTCGTTGCAATCCCGAACATAGATGCCGTGCTTGATGAGCATGCGACTCATGAACTCAAAGGCACTCATCCCATTGGTTATTTCAGCTAGCACAAAGTTGGCCTTACTGGGATAGACCTTCAGGCCCGGAACTTCGGACAGCTGGGCGAAAAAGGTCTGCGTATCCTTGAGGTAGCGAATACGGACTTTTTCATAGCGCTGGAGAAAGTCTTCCCTGACATAAAGACGGAAAAAGTATTCGGCTAAACCGGAAAGGTTCCATAGATAACCGTTTTCCAGCAGGTCTGCCACCTTCTCCTCGTCCATGACCGCGTAGCCGGCCCTGATTCCGGCAATGCCGAAATCTTTGGACATACTCTTCATGATAATCAGGTTCTTGTATTTTTTGGTCAAGGGAATAGCTGTCTTAAGTTCCAGGTTGCTGTCTTCAAAGGCAAAGTGGACAAAGCTTTCGTCCAAGACAATATTGTCCACAAAATGAAGCCGGTTGACCAGGTATTCTATATCCTCAAGGTTGATATAGCCGCCAGTTGGGTTGTTGGGATTGATGAGGATGATGGTGTCTGGTTTTTCCCTTTCCACCAAACGGATATATTCTTCAAGGTCGAAATGGAAGTCGTTTTCCCTTTTTAGCTGGTTGGTGATCACCTGAACATCCTCGCCCACGAATTCGTAGTATGGAGAGAATGTAGGGATGTTGATGATGATTTTCCGGCGGGTAAAATTGTGGATGACGGCTTGGATGATCTCAGTTGCGCCGTTGCCCACAAAAATCTTTTCCATAGGCACATTCAGACATCCGGACAAGAGCTCGCCAATGACTTGATTCTGTGACGGATAGAACTCCAGGACCTTGCGCAAATCCCCGGTCTTGATCAGGTCGTTTTTCATCTCCTGGGTAAAGAGATCCGTGGCGTACGGGTTAGACAAAAAGCAGGCATCAATTGCGATTTCCAGCTCCGGAAGTTTTTCAGCAATTGTATGGATGCTTGGGGAATGAGAGCCTGATTGATCACTCAACT
>CAYZLB010000151.1:0-1095 GCA_964479235.1 uncultured Desulfohalobiaceae bacterium | reverse complement strand
TTTTCAGCAATTGTATGGATGCTTGGGGAATGAGAGCCTGATTGATCACTCAACTCCTGTAGACCGTAGGCCAGTTTTTTTTCTTTCATGCTCATATCGTGCATAGACTACCTCCCTGTTTTTTTGTTGATAAAGCAACATTATCAAAGTATATCATTAAAGTCAAGATTATCTCATCCTATATTATTTCAGCTTTAAAAGTATCAGTAGTAATTATTAGCCAATACGAAGGCTGCCAAAAAAAAAATTGCATCGAAATTTCTCTTGACTCCTTCTGTGTTTGTGCGTATGAAGTGGTTGTCGGTCAGCCGTTTGACCGTTTTTTTATTTCTTTTTTCCTTTTGGGAGTAGTACAGTTATGATCAAGAAGATGTATGTTGGGAATCTGGCCTTTCAGTCCACTGAGGACGACATTCAAGAACTGTTCAGCCAGTTTGGCGAAGTCAAGTCAGTGAACCTGATCACTGACCGGGAAACCGGAAGATCCCGCGGTTTTGCCTTTGTTGAGATGCCCGAGAATGAGGCTGACGCCGCAATGCAGAGCTTGGACGGGACCAGTTTCGAAGGCCGGAACCTGAAGGTGAACGAGGCTCGCCCCCGTACCTAGAGTCCTACTTTTGCCATGTATATAATATATATGGCAAAAAATCTTGCCAAAAAAAGCCGCCCCATGGGGCGGCTTTTTTTTGGGTTAACGCCCGCCAATGACGGGGCTGATATGGATCATAATTCTAGGTTGCAATCAAGATAATCATTATTTCTGCTTATGCGCTTTGACTATCCACGCTGGTGACTAAACGCCTGTCTTTTCCGTCATTGCCCAGCCGGTGTATTTGAACAAATCCTCATCACACGTTTTGGGCAATCCAGAGTACAGAACGTGCTTATCATGATTTTAGTAATTCCCGCAAAGTCGAGAATTCATGACTTCTGAGATTCTGGCTTAGAAACCAAGTTACATATGCCCCGGAGGAAAACCGTTATATTTGACCGAAATAATTTCATAGTCGATTTTTCCTCGAGGTGCGTCCACCACGGCGTCGTCGCCCTCTTCTTTGCCCAAAAGGGCCCGGGCCAGGGGAGAGTGGACAGAGA
>CAYZLB010000150.1:0-3308 GCA_964479235.1 uncultured Desulfohalobiaceae bacterium | reverse complement strand
TCCTGATTCTCGGCCTCCATGTGCATTTCGATTCCGGCCAGGCGGAGAAATTTCTGCTTATCTTCAACAAGCTTAATATCCTCTATTGTTGTCGTTCCCTGACCGCTCCAAAAGATCAACACCTTCTGCGCGCAGATCCAGGGCCAGGCCCATAAACTTCGCAGGCAGCTGCCCAAAGGCCATCAAGGCCCGGGGAGTAATTTCCCCCCGGGCATCCAACTGCACCAGCTCGTCCGGACCTGAAGCCTTCTCTACGCTGCCCCGGACCTCGGTCACCTCGTAGACCTCTGCTCCAGCCAGACCTGATACAAAAACAAATAATCCAATACATATCATGCTTATGAATAATCTTTTCATTGTGTTCCATCTGATGTCTTTCTTGCTGGTTCAAAGCCCCATGTTCAACCTTGCCGAATTGAGATAGAACAAACGTTTAATGGTCCGGGATGACATTTCTCTGGTGGAAATAAGTTTCGGGTTACCGCAATCTCTCTCCGTCATTGCCCGGCCGGGGTTTGGCGAATACATCGGAATCAGATACGCCGGGCAATCCAAGGGAAAGGCCAACTTCTCAGTACGGACAAAGACAGGCATCACATCTCGCGCTGAGGTTGCCAAAACATACAGCAGAATCGACCCACTATTAGCCATCAAACCCGGCAAAAGCCTGGGCAAACTGCTCCGCCCATCCATCTCTGTCCGCCCGGCGCTGTTCATGAAATTGCAGAACCTGCCCGCCAAGGAGCGTAAGCACTGCTTGTTCCCGGGGCAAAGGATCGCGTTCCTTCAGGCTATCCAGGGCCTGCCGGATATATCCCAGCTCATACTCGCCGAGCCGACCCACTTTGTCCACGTATCCCCGCATCTGCTCCCTTTGCGCTTCTTCCATTTCCGCAATCCGCTCCTGAACCGCCGTGACCTGCTTCACATATCGACTGGACATCTCCGCCAGGCGCTTGGCCTTTTCCAGGCTGCTTTGCAGATGTTCGATCCGGGAAATATACACGCTGATGTTCACCCCGTTGCGGGCCGCATCCTGGGCCAGGCTGCGGGCACTTTCCTTCTGGGCCTGATCCAGGCGCTGCCTGGCCTGATCCATGAACTCCTGCACCGTGAGCAGCTCGCCTTGCATATCCGGATTTTCCTGCATCAATTTATTCAGGATGGGGGCGACATCTCCGAGTTGTCCGGCGGCCTGGGCCACCAGGTTGTCCAAAGTCCGGCCCACAGGCATGGCCTGGCGAATCTCTTCCTTGTATGCTGCGTATTCCTTTTCAATCTCAGCCCTGACCCGGGAATTAACTACCACGTTGGAACCAATGGCCAAGCGCAGGCCGGTGTTAAAGGATCTGCGTATTACAACCTGCTCTTTGTCCTGGTTCCAGGCATACATTTCCAGCTCCTGGCGCAGGGAAGACCGGAGATTTGCCGCCGGGGTAGAGACACTCCCGCCCCGCACGCTTATGCCCCCTGGCTGGCCCTGCCAGACCTCGGGTCGAAACAGCCCGGCACACATCTCCTGCACATTCCCAAACAAATCATACAGCCCTTGACGGCTGGGACGGCGCAGGCCGATTGGCCGCGTCTTGTGTTTGGCATTGCCCAGATGCCAGGCATATTCACTTAATTCCCGCTGGGCAAACGGCAATCGGTCCTGAAATGTATTGTCCTCTAATGCCTGTATCCCGCCCCGGGCGGTGAACTCCCACTCCTCTTCCGTTGGCAGACGGAGAAAACCAGGCACCCCGTCCACTCTGGGCATATTCTCCAAACGCTCGGGATGCTGAGGATCGAAAAGCCAGGCATTGTATGCCCGCAGAAAGTCCTGAATATCGAAATAGCCGACAAAGGCCAGGGGCTGCATCAAGGCTTCCATCCTGCGGCGGCCTTCAAAACCGGAAATCTCCTTATCTTCCGGATCGCCGCTGGCCGCGGCCAGTGCATCCAGGCCCATGACTGCAACAAACTGGCCTTTGGTCAACTCATACTTGCCCAGGTAAATGACCTGCCGCTCAGCATTTCGGCCGGGAAAAGAACCGCAGATCTGGGTCCGCTGCAGGCCTTCAAAGACCCCGCCGGAGGCGTCTCCAATCTGAATGACCTGCTCCTGAGTGCCCCAAAAACCCTGTCCAGGAACGGGTATCTCCCGAAAAACCAGCTGCGAATCTGCGGGCATGGGCAATATAACGTCTGCTGCATCGGGCCGGGGATTGTCCGGCCCGGCCTTGGGAGCATTGGCCCAGGCCGGGGAGATGATCAGGCAGAACATGACGAAACAGAGCAGGAAATGATATCGCATAATGCAGCCTTTTGCGTCTGCTGCGGTTTTGGGCAGCTTTAAAGGGATGGGTTTGGAAAGGGTGCCGTGATTCTAAATCGTTATCTATCATATTCAAACTGTCATTATTGTCTTTATACTACAGCGAAAGATAGGAAAAGCAATCATTTTCCGTCATTGCCCGGCCCAGATTTTTGTACACACCGCAATCTGGCTCCCCGGGCAATCTAGGGGAAAGACCGACTCGTCATGACCGTCCAGAAGAAAACTGGATTGCCGCCTCCACAGGTATGACGTAAGACAACTGAACGTTCGCTCTATTGTTAATCCGAACCGGCAAAGGCCTGTGGACGATACTGGCGAAGCATATCCAGAACCCGGGTAAAGTTTTCTTCCGTGCAGATCAGACGGACATCCCAAGGGCCGCCGCGGATCAAGATATCCTTTTTTTCCTGATGGACACCTATCTTTTTGACCTCTTTCCAGGGAGTAAACGGCCGCCAAGCCGCCCATTGTCCGCCCTTGAGGGTACTTAAAAAAACAAGGCGGATCAGGACCCTCATCCTGCGGTCAAGCTGTTTTTGGCTTTCTGAAGGCTGGATGCCCACACCTTGTTTGGAAATATAAAAAGTCACCTGCGTATCCCGCAGCCCGGCCTTGATCAGTATCCAGACCAGCAGAGACACGAGCCACAGCAGGCTGAGCAGGATAAGAGCCGGGCCAGGGTTGTTCATACCCTGGGCATCCATCATAGACCGGCCCCAAAGTCCAAGCCCGACGGCCGCGGCAGCCATGCCCAAAAGCCACGCCGGCCGCCCCGGCCCCCCTTCCCGCAGGCGGGCAAAACGGGGGACTTCCCCTTTCCAGGAGAAGCGGGACTGATCATGTTTTTTGCCTTCATTATCCATATGTCGGGCCTTTTGTGCAGGGAATGAAAAATACCATCATGATAGTAAAAAAAGCAAAGAATCGCAGTATTAGTGCCTTATCTGTAAATTTCTGCCATAAAAAACAAGAAAATTTGAACCGC
>CAYZLB010000149.1:0-3386 GCA_964479235.1 uncultured Desulfohalobiaceae bacterium | reverse complement strand
TTTGAGGATGAACTCGTGTCCTTCTATGAAGAGTATATGGGTGTTACCGAAGGCGGACAGTCCTTGGACCAGACCCGCTTCGTGCTTGATGACACTCGAGCCAAGGGGTTCTCCACCCTGGTCCAGATGCTGAAGGAAAAAAAGCCGGATCTTTTGGCCGTAAAGGGACAAATAACCGGACCGATCACCTTTGCTACCGGAGTCAAGGATCAAGACAAACGAGCCATTTTTTACAATGACCAGCTCCGTGACGCCGCAGTCAAGCTCCTGGCCCTCAAATCCGCCTGGCAGGTGGAACATCTGAGCCAAATTCAGGTTCCGGTCATTGTCTTTTTGGACGAACCTGCATTGGCTGGTTTTGGATCTTCCGAGTTCATCAGCATTTCCAAGCAGGATGTTCTGGATTGTTTGAATGAAATCATTGATCAGATCCACCAGAAAGAAGGGCTGGCCGGGGTACATGTCTGCGCCAACGCCGACTGGTCGGTGATCCTGGATTCCAACGCCGACATTTTAAGTTTTGACGCCTATACCTATTTTGATAAGCTGGCCATATTCAGCCAGGATCTGACCCGGTTTTTGGACCGGGGGGGGATCATCGCCTGGGGCATCGTTCCGACGTTGGAGCCGGAAAATATTGCCCGGGAAACCGCTGATTCCCTGCTCACCCAACTCAATGCTCAGATCGACCATCTGATCGGCCTGGGTATTGAGCGGGAAAAACTTCTGGCTCAGTCTCTGATCACTCCCAGTTGCGGTACAGGCTCACTGTCAGCAGAACAGGCCCACAAGGTACTTACTCTGACCAAAGAAGTCTCCCGGGCCTTACGGGCAGAACTGTAGGCCAAAGTGGAGCGGCTCAATAATACGCCCTGGTATCAAAATTAACCCACATGCCCGCCAAAGCGCAGGCCCAACGAAGCATACAAACGATCTCGATCCCGTTACCGATTGGGAACAGATAAAAAAAAGGATTTGCAATCAGCTCCTGATAACCATTAACTGTTTTTCATACAAAGGCGGATGTGCCGAGGGCACATCCGCCCCTTAATTTTTCTTCTTCTCCCAGGCCGGCCCCGGCCAGTCCACCATCAGTTTGACCAATTTTTGGGCCTTGTTCTGAAATAAAATATATCCATGGTCCCGGCCGTGTACATATAGGCCCAGAGTCAGGGCGACATCCTCCTGACAATACTCCAGAATCTTGTCTATTTTTTTCTCATTCCACCAGCGTATGGCCTGCATACCATGTCCGGTCTTGTGCACTCCCAACGTGGCCCCGGCCAGATGATCCAGGGATAGCCCATAACCCAGGCGGGATCTGATACTGTGCAAGAGATCCAAGGTGGGCAGATGGTGCAATGACTTGCGGGTATAAGCGCTCAGGACCTGGTAGTCAAAGCGGAGGATGTTAAAGCCTATGACCAGGTCTACCTGCTGCAGATGACGGAGAAATTCGAAAATATTATCCTCAGTGAAGTGTAGGAATTCCTGGCTGCGGCTGTCATACAGGACTGCGGCGCTGACCTTCATTTCACTGGCCTTGTTCCACCCCCCGACCTCTTGGGCCGATCGCTGCGTTTCCAGGTCAAAGACCACAAAGTGTGGTTGTTGCTGCCGTGTTGCGCTGTGTCTTTTGGGAGATGCTTCTGCTTCCTGCTGCGGAGACGGATCCAGCGTTCTCTGCTCCAAGGCGGGAGGAGTCTGTCCAAGGCAAAGGGAGAGAATGTATACCGCCGCATTCTTGTCCAGGGGCCGATTGCCTGCACCGCATTTCGGGGAGTGCACGCAGGCCGGACACCCTGCCTGACAAGGGCAGGTCCTTATTGCATGCAAGGTTTGGGCTAAGAGTTTGTCCACCTTGGAGAAGGCCTGCTTGGTCAATCCCACGCCCCCTGGGATGCCGTCGTAGACAAAGACCGCAGCTGTCTCCAGGTGGGGATGGTGCGGTTGGGCTATCCCGCCCAGATCATTGCGGTCGGCCAGGACCAGAAGGGGCATAAGTCCGATCATTGCATGTTCCAGGGCGTGGATACCGCCCATAAAATGTAGCTTGGCCGTCTCAATCCGTTCCCTGATCTCAGGGCTGATTGCCAGCCAGAGCCCCTCGGTTTCAAAGACAAAGGGCTCCATATCCAAAGGAACAACATCAATCAGTTTGTGCCCCCTGGTCAGACGTTTTTCATAGCCGATAATGTGTACAGTAACCCGCAGCCGGCCGAAAAAGACCTGAGCATTGTGCACACCGGCCCTTTTCTGGCAGTCAAGGATGACAGTCTCTTTTTCCGTCCGGACCCTGGTATAGTAGGTGACATTGGCCGGACTGACCAAAACAGTCCCGCTTTCTGTCTGCAGATCATCGACAACATAGGTCTTTCCCCGGTGCAGATAGACTGCACCGGGATGTGTCTCGTGACAGGCCCGGAAATGATCTATGCTCCCGATAATCCGTCCTTTATCCTGGTCCAGGATGCTCAGGCTCCGGCCTGAACCACGGAGATTCACCTTCCCGGCCACCTGAGGATCGGCAGCAAACAGCCATTGACCGTCCTGGCTTTGATTGAGCAGTCCTTTACCCTGTAACCTGCCCACAGCCTCCCGGACTGGTTTTTGGGCCAGCATGGTCTCTTGCCAGTTCAGGGCCTTGTCCGAAGCTGCACACTGGATATGGGTGTCCATTATTACCGGGTTCAATGGGTTTATGACCGCATCTTCCGGAGGGAGCTGGAAAAAGAGTTCTGGATGGGCCATAAAATACTGGTCCAGATTGTCCTCGTGCCCGACCAATACCACCAAGCTGTCCTGCTGCTTGCGGCCGACCCGTCCTCCCCGCTGCCATGTGGCCATAATTGAGCCGGGATAGCCGACCAGGATACATACATCCAGGCCGCCTATATCAATCCCCAGCTCCAAGGCACTGGTGGCTATCACAGCCAGGATGTCTCCCCGGCTCATGGTCTCTTCGATTTCCCGACGTTCACTGGGCAAAAAGCCGGAGCGATAGGCGCTGATGCGCGCGGCAAATTCAGGGCATCGCCTTTTGGCCCACATGGCGATGAGCTCGGTCATTTTTCTGGATTGGGTATAGACAATAGTCCGCAGGCCCTTGGCCAAACAGGCTTGCAGCAGATGGAGGGCACTTTGGGCCGCCCCATGCAGGGGATTTATGAACATAAAATGCCGGCGGCCCTGAGGCGCGCCACTTTTTTCCACCACTTCCACCGGAAGCCCGGTCAAGTTGCTGGCCAGCTGCCCTGGATTGCCGATGGTTGCGGAGCAAAACACAAAGGTGGGCCTGGCTCCGTGTTCAGCACAAATTCGGCGTAAGCGGCGGAATACCCAGGCCATGTTCGAGCCCATCA
Organism: uncultured Desulfohalobiaceae bacterium; assembly: GCA_964479235.1. Lineage (GTDB taxonomy): Bacteria > Desulfobacterota > Desulfovibrionia > Desulfovibrionales > Desulfothermaceae > Desulfovermiculus. Next base: position 24 of record CAYZLB010000149.1, on the reverse strand, counting down.
CTCCCCGATAGGTATGCACCTCGT
>CAYZLB010000148.1:0-3784 GCA_964479235.1 uncultured Desulfohalobiaceae bacterium | reverse complement strand
GATCCGGAACATCTTTATTAATAAGCAGTTCTCCGGCCGAGGCTATGGCCGCCACATCCTGTTCCTGCTCCTTATAGGTCCCGGCCGGAATAAGTGCATGCCCCGAATCTTGGGCCAGAGTCCCCAAAGACTCGTGCACTTCCCGAATACATTCTGCTGAAACATCAAGGAGCCGGGTATCCCGGCTGACCGCCATCTCAGTCACTGCTGCTCCAGGCAGGGCCAGATGGGTGAATACATAGTCCACGTGCTTGTCTTTGTACAGATTGACCATATCCGCATATACAGCATGAAAGATCTTGCCCCCGGCATCCTCGATATCGTCCAAAGATACTCCGTAGAACTTGAAAATACGACGGACCAAAGGAAGATCGGAAGTCCCTTTCATGGGCGCTGCAACCTTGACTTTTTCCCCGGCCTTTATTTTTTCAGCCAATTCAGCAACCGTTTGAATACCGGAATTTCGAGCTGCAACAAAGTGGATGTGATAAATCCCAAAGATCCCGCCCAGAGAGCGTACATCCGGGTAGGCCTTTTTGTAGATGGGGCGCAACCCATCATAGGCCATCTTGTCCACAAAGGTGATCCCCCAGCCCAGATCGTCCTTGTGCATGGATACTCGAACCGGGTTGACCACGCCGCCTCCAGGGACTACCTTGATCACCAACTTGGGTTCGGTTTCCTTGATCAACCTGGCAATACCCCCGGCCTGAACGTACCAGCCGCCGCCAACGCCGCCGGCCACCCAGGTCATTGTCCTGGGCTGCAAATCAGAATCCTGGGCTGCCGATGCCTGTCCCGGAACACACAAAAACAGGTATAAACACACTACCCACAGAAATCTTGGCATGTATCTGTTCATCACTACCTCCTCGTTGCCTCGTCTTTTTCTCAGGATCATCCTGTTCTTTTCAGGTGGCAAAGCTCTATGCACTACCACCCCTTGGTCTCAACCAGCATATCCCGTACTGCGTTCAGGCACAACGAGCGGCCTTCCCCTGCACAGTGACCAAGCTTTATATGCTGATTTTGTGCACAAAACTTACTTTTCGGAGATACGCCATGAATATGGACAAAGAAAACTGGATAGCCTGCGCCCCTTTTGAAGCCCTGCTCAATATGGACATCCACAAAGCAGAAGGAGGAAAAGCTACCCTGAGCATGCCCTTTCTTCCGCAATTTGCGCAAGGCGCGGGAATCATGCACGGAGGCGCACTGGTCAGCCTGGCCGACACCGCCCTGGCCATCGCCATCAAAAGCCTATTGCCCCCTGGGACCCATTTCGGAACCATAGAGGCCCACACGAGTTTTTTGGCTCCAGTACGTCAGGGAATGGTCACTGCCAAGGCTGAAATCACCAGCCAGGAAGGAAGGGAGTATTACGGGCAAGCGGATGTGGCAGATGAAAACGAACGTCCAGTGCTGCATTTTGAGGCCAGTTTCAAACGGGCCAGGGAAAGATAAGATACCTATTTTGCAAAACGCAGATGCGAAGCAACGATCTGTTCAAAGGCATTGCAATCCAGGACCTGCTTGATTGGAATTTTTTGTTTCTTTTTTAGGTAATTGAGCTCCAGGCTCACTGTACCGCAGGACACAATGGCCATATTGCCCAGAACCAGCATTGACTGGATCATGTCATCAGGTATCACCCGTCATTGAGCAGTTGATCCAAGGCTTCCAGGGTTTCTTGCTTCATACTGAAGCTGTGTTCAGGACCAGGAAAGGTTTCTGCTTCAACTTCCTGCTTGTAGGAAGTAACAGCTCGAGCCATCTCTTGGCCCAGCCTGGCATACTGCTTGACGAACTTGGGCAGAAAGCGGTCAAAGAGGCCCACTAAGTCATGGACCACAAGGACTTGTCCGTCACACCCGGCTCCGGCTCCTATCCCTATCGTCGGGACCGGGATAGCCCGGCTGACCCGTTCGGCCAGTGGAGCGGGTACGGCCTCCAAGACAATGCTGAAGCATCCGGCCTGGGCCAGGCCTTTGGCATCCTCCATGAGCTGTTTTCCGGCCTGGGCCGACTTGCCCTGAACTTTGAATCCTCCCAATTGACCAGCGCTCTGGGGGGTGAGTCCTAAATGCCCCTGGACTGGAATCCCGGCCTGAACAATGGCTTGCACCTGGGGTAAAATAGTCGCCCCGCCCTCGACCTTCACTGCCTGAGCTCCGCCTTCCTTGACTAACCGTCCGGCGTTTTCCACTGCCTGCTGCACGCTGACCTGATAGGACATGAACGGCAGATCGCTGACCACCATGCTCCGTTTGGCCCCCCGGACCACTGCCTTGGTGTGATGGATCATCTCCGGCATGCCTACGGACAATGTATCCTCGTGTCCCAAAACGACCATGGCCAGGGAATCCCCGACCAGAATCATATCCAGTCCGCATTCATCCACTATCTTGGCCGTTGGGTAGTCATAGGCAGTGAGCATGCTCAGTTTGCGTTGCCCCTTGGCCTGAATAATATCCAATGTGCTCACTCGACTCATTTTCTTTCCCTCCCTAACCATCTGATCCGGTTAGATTCTTTTCTTCCAGGACCTGGATCAGGTTGCGCAAGACCATATTTACAGGAGTTGAAATATTTACCTCTTGTCCCAGACTGCAAATGACGCCGTTGATGGCCTCCACTTCGGTTCGGCTTTTGCTCTGCACGTCCTGGAGCATCGAGGAGCGATTTACCGCAGTGGCCTGGGCCACGGCCATCACCCGCTCGACAGTATCCTCTGCCGGCCGCATACCCTGAGCATTCGCCACCTGTACGGCCTCGGAAACAGCGGCCCTGGATACCTCCCTGGCCTGGGAACACGATGCAATCCACCCATTGGGAACCCCGGTCAAGGCTGTTATGGCATTGATCCCGATATTGACCATGAGCTTGGCCCAGATATGGTCCAAAATACTGTCTGTCGCTTGACACTCCATGCCGGCCCGGCAAAAGATCCGGACCAGATGGTCAAGTACCGCTGGGGGCTCAGCCTGGATTGTCCCCATAGTCGTTGGTCCACTCCCGCCATGCCTGATATGGCCGGGTCCAATGCGGGTCGCTCCCTGGGCAGTGACCCCGGCCACAATCCGCTCGGCTGGCACATAATCCGCTATCTGCTCCCAGTTTCCAAGTCCGTTCTGGAGGGTAACAAATACGGTTCTGTGATGACAATAGGGGATAACGGCGGCAACAGCCGATCCTGTAGCGTATGCCTTGACCACGACGAAAACCACATCCGGGGGAGCCGGTATTTCCGGCAAAGAAAGACAGACATCCAGATCCCAGACACTCTGCGTCCCGTCCAGCTCGTCCACCCGTAATCCGCGTTCAGCCACAGCCTGCAGATTCCCGGTATCCAAGCCGTAAAGAACTGGGCGAAATCCAATATTGAGCAAACGGGCCCCGAACAAGGAACCCATAGCCCCGGCCCCCAACATCAGTATGTGCATGCAATCATCCTCGGCTCAGATCAATTCCTTATCCATCCCTAACGGGGCAAATCTAGCCCCCGCCTGTGGCTAGGTCAAGGGAAGAGGAGATTTTGCCTATTTAGGACCCAAGGACCCAGGCATTTCGGGGCATTGCGACGAATTTTGACCGGAACTGTGGTTTTTATGCATTTCCTTCCATCTGATCACATCAATGGGCATTCTGTTCATGTCCAGCCACGTGCCGCGGGAGTATGTTGCTTTGACCAGGCCGTTTCTTTCCAAGACCTGGCAGATGACAACTTCCCCTTCAGAGGGCAGTACATATTCCGGATCCTGCCAATTCATATCAATGTACACGT
>CAYZLB010000147.1:0-4174 GCA_964479235.1 uncultured Desulfohalobiaceae bacterium | reverse complement strand
CTATAAGCATATATGTAACTCCTTTTTTTTCAATAGGTTTTGCTTTTGTCTCCTTAATGCTTATCCTGGCCATAGCCAGCACAGGAGGACTAACCTCCAGATATACCCTTCTCTTGGCTGGCATTGCCTTTAATGCACTGTTTAATGCCTTGACTTCATTCGTAATTGTACTATCCACCAGTCAATACCATATGGCCAGGCAGGTCGTGGGCTGGCTTATGGGCTCGCTGACCAATCGCACTTGGGAACATGTAGAAATAATATTTCTGGTATCCCTGATCGGTTTTTTGGGGGCCATGATCTGTGCCAGGGACCTGAACATACTCATGATAGACGAGGAGACCGCTGCCAATCTGGGGGTGAATGTCACCCGTTCCCGAAACATGCTTTTGCTTATAGCCGCGGTTCTAACCGGTGGAGGGATTGCAGTCTCCGGAGTAATCGGGTTTGTTGGGCTCATCTCTCCGCATATCATGCGCAGTTATGTAGGAGCGGATAACAGGCTTTTGATCCCTGCTGCCGGATTGTTTGGAGGACTTATGGTCACTTATGCCGACTGTATTGTAAAGGTATGGGAAGGGGGCGGAATGCGCATAGGGGTCTTGACTGCCATCCTGGGCGGACCCTTCTTCTTGTATCTGGTAATACGGGATCGAGACAAGGCCATGTACTTTTAGACACTTTTTACATGTATTAAGTTTCTATAGCCCAGTATTGGGACAAGAAAGATGTCCCTATCCCATATTTTGCCTGATACCAAGCAAAGACAGGAGCGGGAAAGAATCTATGACAGAAGACAAGTCAAAATCAATACCCCAGGATGCACATTCCTGTTATCATTCTCTGATTACTAATATATCCTCTGAAATAGAGAAGGTAATATACGGACAGGAAAGAATGTTAGAAAGCATCCTGTGCACGCTTCTTTCCAGAGGCCATATACTGTTGGAAGGAGTGCCTGGACTGGCCAAGAGCCTGACCGTAAGTACATTTGCCCAGGTCATTGGCGGAGAATTCCAGCGCATACAATTCACTCCGGACAAACTGCCCAGTGATATAACTGGCATCACTGTCTATAATGAAGCCAGCGGACAATTCGATTTTTATCAGGGTCCAATCTTCTGCAACCTCTTGCTCGCAGACGAAATCAACAGGGCTTCTCCTAAGGTACAGTCTGCATTGCTGGAGGCTATGCAGGAAAAAATGGTCAGCATAGAAAGAACCAACCACTATCTGCCCGAACTGTTTATAGTTCTGGCCTCTCAAAATCCCGTTGAACAGATGGGCACCTACCCTTTGTCAGAAGCCCAATTGGACAGGTTTATGGTCAAGCTTGATCTTTCCTACCCCTCAGCGAAGGCCGAAGCCAGCCTCTTGAGAAAGAAAAGCACTGATTATGAAGAGATCAGGGGCTCGGTCAGACAGATTGCAGAAGCACAAGAAATTGTCGACATGCAGGGATATGTGGCCAAGTCAGTCAAGATATCGGAGGCCGTGATTGATTATATTCAGGCCTTGTGTATGAATACCCGCAAAGGTGAAGGCCATAAGAATGAACTGATTGATGAGTATGTCCAGGTGGGCATCTCTCCCAGAGGAGCCGAGCACCTGATTTATTACTGCAAGAGTTTTGCATTTATTCAAGGCAGAAGCTATGTACACTTCAATGACGTAGACAGATGTGCCCAATTGGTGCTTGGTCACAGGATAGTCCTAAATGAAAGCGCTCGCCTGGAGGGCATAGAAGGCAAGGAATTGATCAATGAGATCATAAGCTCCACCTCTCCTTACTAAAAAAGCAGATACATTGGGGCATCAAGAGAGATGAGACCTAATTTGACCTGATGGACAGGATGTCTGCCTGAAACTATAAAAGACATATATGCACAGACCCAAATACCATTTCCATTTAGACCTCAAGTCAACTCCGGCTCAAAATTATCCAGGGGACTGGACAGGTCGGCAAAGGGGCAAAGGCTATGAGTTCTGGCAATTAAGAGAATACCAACAGGGCGACAGTGTATCCTTGATAGACTGGAAGGCCAAAGCCAGGACCAGGAGGCTGTTTGTCCGGGAATTTCTCCAGGAAACCTTTTACAGCCTTATACTGGTCTGCGATGTCAGCTCTTCCATGTTTTTCGGAAACAAGTTCAGATTTATGCAGGATATTGCCACCTCACTGGCCTATGCGGCTATTAAAGACAATAATCCCTGTGGATTACTCCTTTATGCAAACCAGATTGAGGCCTACTTGAAACCCAGGGCTGAATACAGTCAGTTTTTCAGAATCAATAAGACAATCCTGGATGCATCCAAACCCAGAAAAAAGAAAGCAGCGATTCAGCCTGTCATGCAGTACCTGCACAATGTGCTTCCGAGCTCTCTGGTAATTTTCCTGTCTGATTTTATCCTGGAGGCAAGCCAAACAAGGCTTTTGCAAAAAGGCGGGCAAAATTTTGGACTGGGCAGGCACGAATTGGTGGCCTTCCACCTCTTGGAAGACATAGAATATAAGCTGCCTGAAAAAGTTGACGGTCTAGTATGCCTGCAAGATATAGAGTCTGGAAAAACAATGCACTTAGACCTCTCAAGAGACAGAGAATACGCACAAGGAATGAAGAGCAGGCTGGAAAAAATCAAAAGACACCTCTTTCAGATGGGCATTGAATCTCTGGCGATTAAGACCGGTGATCAAGACCTGGAACTAAAGGTCAATTCCTTTTTTGACAGACGTGCCCAGTCTTCAAGATAAGTTACAAAAGGCAGGGTGGTAATGAAAGACCTTGATTCAAAGCAGGGCCTAAAAGATGAATTCTCCTCACAAGTTATTTATAAGAACGGACTAGTATATATAATTTTTATCTTATTCATTGGGCTGGTCCCCATATCAAACAGCAATACCTGGGCAGATCAAGGTAAAAGAGATACTGGATCATCAACTAGCTCTGTAAGACTGGAAACCATTCAAGAATGGAAAAGTTATGTTCAAGATATATGGTTTTATGATCAAGATATGGAAAAAGTAATACCTGAACCAAGCTTTGATTGGCTAGTGGTCAAGCTTACAGGTCTGGAAGATCCCGATGGGTCAGGCCTGCCTGATCAGATAAAAGACATGAATTCAAGGTTAAAGGATCATATATCTCATTACATCTATAATCCTTCTGTTTCTGAAGGGCTTGTGGCCTATGAGTTGGCTACAGGTACAAGCCGGGAAGTAAGGCTATTCTTGGACAAGCTCAAGGCCCAAGGCCAGGTCGATTATGTACATCCTGCCCTGCGAATAGACGGCAGACTCCATGCGACCCTGAACAAGATCAATATAAAATGGAAATCTTCGCTGAGCCAGGAAGCCAGAAGAATGCTGCTCAGTCGAATCAAAGCCAAAGAGTTTAGCTATTTATTGCCAAAAGATACGGAGCAAATCCATGTCAAAGGAGATGACATCCCGGTATGGCAAGCAGCAAACATTCTGGCAGAAGACATTTACACCGTATATGCCAGTCCGGTAATATTCAAGCTGAGAGAGCCAATCAAATGTAACTTGAAGGTTCAGATGCCCGGAGGGAATATAGGTACACCAATCCACTTTAGTCTGGAAATAATCCTTCAAGATGACCTCAGGCTGTACCCTGGGTCCATAGTAAATATGGACTTAGCTCCTGAAAATATCTCCAGGTCATTAATAGACATCAGATACGAAAAGGCCCTAAGCACTATTGACCTGGGCAAAAGCCCTATCAATATCTCCGGGCAGATTTACATCTACACCCCGGGAGACTTCATGCTGCCACAAATTCCTATTGTTTATAAGTATAAGGTCAATGATAAAACAAGACTCCAAAAGGTTACTACCCAGCCTGTTTCCTTGCATATAACTTCCCTGATTCCCAAGGCTTCCTCAAAACACAGTCTGAGAACAGCCGGCATAGACACTAAGCTTGAGGCCTTTGAGCAAGTCAGGAAAGGGGCATGGTCTTATCTAACCGCATCGATCTTATTCAGTATATTAGCAGGCCTCAGTCTTTTATACCTTTATCTGAACCTTCAAAAGATGAAAAAAGGACGTGCCGGAGACACCCCTGGCCAAACCGTCCAATCATATGATTATCTGTTGGAGTTCTGCCTAAAAGATGTAAATGAGTTCAATATTAATGATATAGCTATATTAATT
>CAYZLB010000146.1:0-4267 GCA_964479235.1 uncultured Desulfohalobiaceae bacterium | reverse complement strand
TGGATGAACAGCCCATGATCTCCATGATCCGCAGGCCAATTTCTGTGTTGTCGTAGGACCCGTTGAACATCTCAGATCCAGACCCAACCGCGGAAGTGATCACCGGCACCCCGGTATGTGTGTATGAGGTCCAGCCAATGCCCGCCTTGTGATTGAGTATGCGGGTCAGGGTTACGGACAGCGAGTCGGAGCCGCCGTAAGGAAGATATGCGTTCTCATTCTCGTCTTCTTTCCCGGCCATGCTGCGTTCGAAAGCTTTTTCAATTTTTTCTTCCTCATGCGGCTTCAAGTACAGGGAATTGTCTGGATCACCCTGGAAGGTGAGACCAAACATCTGAGTGATCACCGGTTTTATCTGTTCAAAGCTCTGCTCCTGTTCTTTAAGTTCAGGAATAATATCCCGGGCGAACTTCTGGGACGAGACCTTCTGGCTGGAAAGCAGGCCAAAATTGGTGTCATATCCGGTTCCGGCAGAGCCCAGACTCATGCCTCCGCATTCGTGATCGCCGGTAACCAGGATCAAAGTCTCCTCAGGGTGCTGCTCATAGAACGTATAGGCTTTGTGCAGGGCCTGTTCAAAGGCCAGAATGTCGTGCACCGCGGCCGCCCCGTCATTGGCATGGCAGGCCCAGTCGATCTTGCCTCCTTCGACCATGATGAAGAACCCGTCTTCATTGTCCAAAAGCTCAATACCTTTGGCCGTGAACTCAGCCAGACTGATATCCTGCTCTTGCTGATCCATGGCATAGGGCAGGTGACCATTCCGGAGCTTGGGATTTATGGCCATCACCTTTCCTGCCCCCGGCTTGAGCTCCTCAAATTCCTGCCTGCTGCGGACAATTGAGTACCCGCTGTCCCGGATAAGGTCCCAGGCATTGCTTTTGTATTCCAGAGAGTTGCCGGTGTTGTTCTCAAGGGCCTTGAGCCCGCCCCCGGCGAAATAGTCAAATCCGCTTTCAGCCAGAGCCACGGCGATATCGTAGTATTGCCCTCTGAAATGAACATGGGCGTAAAACGAGGCCGCAGTCGCGTGATCAATGGATACGCTGGAGATGATACCAACTTTTTTGCCCTGCTCTTTGGCCAGCTCGGCGACACTCATGACTTCCTGCTGTTCGGGATCCATACCCACATAGCCTGTGTTTGTTTTCTGCCCGCAGGCTATGGCCGTTCCGGCGGCAGCCGAACCGGTGATAAATCTATCCGCGGAATGGGTGGCCGTCACACCCTGGGCCGGAAAGGTGTTCATAAGCAGGTCACGTCCCGCATACTCTTGAGCAGCACTGCGCTGGGAAATGCCCATCCCGTCGCCGATGAACAGAAATATGTATTTGGCCTGCCCGGACCAGGCGGTCAGGGGGGATAAAAACATAAAGGCTAAAATCAAAAAAGTCCTGTGGAGAGTACATCGCCAAGGCCTGAACTGAGGCATTTCCATGAAAAAAACTCCTCTCATTCCGATTTGGATTGTACTAACAAGATATACATGGCCATTTTGGCTTTGCGTGCAAAACTCGCAAAATTTCTACAGTCGTAGCGATAGTCATACTTCACCTCCTTTGTATTCATGATGAATACTATTCTCTAGGGGCAAAGCGTTGTCAACGTATAAAAATAAGGAGATGGCAGAATTCTTGGGTGCCGGCAATGGTGTATTCATCTGTAGGCTTCATGGTTGATGAGTGGCGCGTTGTGTCGGAAAAGGCCAGGCCGCCGATCTTCTCTGCCTGGGCAGAAAAGGACAGAATAGCAGTGCTCCCGGTCAGAGCAGAGTCTACAAAGCGCAGGAGTGCGTCTTTTTGCACGTGGCGGTCCAGATTGAACTTTGATTTGTAGAACTGATAGGCGATGGCGTACAGATTGTGACCCATGGTCCTGGCTGTGGCCGGCTGGCTGTGAGTCTCGGCCCTTCCCTGCCTCAGCCCCTGCAGGAAGTCTTGGACCCCGGTCGCCTCTGGAACGCGAGTATAGGCCCGGGCAATGTTCAAAGAGGAATGGTCGTCCGACCCTGCGGTCAGAGTCTTGACCCATGGCCGTTCACCCGCAGGCTCCAAGCTGTGCTTGTCAGCCAGGAGTTCAATGTCTTTTGCGGTCAGAGAGGCCAGTATCTGCTGAAGGATCTGATTTTGAACATCGTCCCGGGACCCGTTAAGTTCAAAAAGATCAAACAGGAGAAGCATGTGCTCAAAATGCTCGATGTGCAGGCGATTGTTCATGTCGTAAAAAGGATGGGCTACGATGTGCACAATTCCCTGCTCCCGCAAATAGGGGATCAGATCGAAAATATTCTGGCGCAGCTGCTGGATATCGCGGTGCTGCTCTTGGCTGATGTCTAAAGTCAGAACATGGATCTTGCAGCCATCCTGCGGAAAACAGCAGGTCACTTCTTCGCTGATGAAAGTTCCCGGCAGGTGGGCAATCTCCAAAGCCCCGTTGATGGAGTTGTGATCGGTGATGGTCACCAGATCCATGCCCCAGTCCAGAGCCAGGCCATAGATCAGTTTAGGATCGGAAAAACTTTCCGGACAGTCGATCTTTTGTAGAATCCACTTTGACGGGCGTTTGGAATACTTGGAATGAACGTGCAGATCCGCGCAAAGCCCTGATTCGGCCATATGCTTTCTCCCTTGTCGTGGTCTGAAACCTGCTGACCTCTAGTGACATACTTGACATAGAACCTGTATGTGACAAGACGATCTCGATCCGGTTCCATTTGGGTGAAAACAAATTGCCGAAACTTAGAGGCAAAAAGATAATGCCAAAAAAGCAAAATGCTGACTATTAAATGCTCCGGCTGCAAACAAAAGCTATTCAAGTACCACAAGATCGGTCCCGGCCAGGTCCTGCGCTGTCACAAGGACCGGATCGGGAGGCGGTTTGAGGTCCGAGTCATGGAGGGGAAGCTGCTTTGTTCCTGCGGCCGGGTCATCGGCCGGGACAAAGGAAGGTATTACAGTATGGATAAAAACGCCTTCACCTATTCCGGGACCAAGAGCAGCAAGTAACCCCCGGCAGAGAGTCCGCCTACAAAAGCCCCGTCAGGGCGGGGCTTTTGTAGCTTCGAAATCCTGAAAGCTCGTCGATTTTATTAATCTTTTCCGCACGGGTGCTGCCTTCATCATTGGTCATAATCTGAGGCTGCATCAGCGTCTTCGTTCAGGGGGGCTAAACGCTTGCGCATCAGCAACGGGCCGCCATCAGTCGTCGTGATGGCGGTCATGTTTATGCTCACCTCTCTTTTCATGCTCGTCGTCATGCTTTTCGTGGCTGTCCCCTCTATTTTTGTATCTCTGGTCCATTCCTCGTCCATGCCTGGCTTCGTCCTCGTCACCGCTGGGATGACACCGGGCGCAGTCTTGGAAATTCCGGATGCCCTCCTCCCGATGCTCCTCGGCCAGCTTGTCTGAGCTGTGTTCATGGCATCCCAAGCAGGTATACCGGCCAAGATCGCCGTCCGGGTGACACGTATTGCAGCTGACGTCGTGTTCATCGTCCAGCCGAAAATACCTCTCGTGCTCAAAAGAGGCCGGCCGCCAGGCATCGGTCTGGTGACATTGCCCGCAGTTTGCCTCTGTCTTTATATGGCTCCCGGTTTCGGGCCGGGCATGACAATCTGTACATGGCGTGCTTTCCCTGGAGATCACTGCCGAGTGTTCAAAGCGAGCCGGCAGCCAGCTTTCAGTCCTGTGGCAGCTGACACAGGAGCTCTGCACCCCGGCATGTAATACAGTCTCCGGGGCCTGATGGCATGCAGCGCAATTGTCGAGACTTGCAGGGTCCATTACATCGTGGGAAAAGTTTTGTGCCTTTTTCCGGCTGTACCGGCCCTGGTGATTCGTATGACAGGCTGTGCAGTCAATTTGGAAAAGCTTGCTGTGCAAGGCCTGTTTTTCAGGAGCATTGTTGTCTATTTGCTTCACATCATGGCAGCCGAGGCATTTCTTCCGGCTTGGCCCGGTAAAAGCTGTATGGCAAGCGAAACAATCGTCGCTCAGCTCTTGATGACCGGTGGCCATGGCCCCGGGCTGCAAGAGCTGGGGTGCGAAGAAAATAATGCCCCACAGGGAAACAATAAACAGCAACAGAATGAACAGCATCTTTTTCATATGTGCCAGTTCCAGAAGATGAGGATTGAGGCGATATGCATGGAGGCCAGAAAAACAAAGACATAGGCAAGGACAAAATGGACTGAACGCCATTTCTTCATCCCTTCAACCACCAGGGCATCCCAGAACAGACGGGCGTCTGCTTCCTGGGCAGACAGACC
>CAYZLB010000145.1:0-4336 GCA_964479235.1 uncultured Desulfohalobiaceae bacterium | reverse complement strand
GCCCGGCCAGCTTGCAAACCAGTTCCATATCGTGCAGCACAGCCAGAATCCCGGTCCCCCAGTCTGAGACATCCTGGATGATACGGGCTACCTCCTCCCGGGTAGCAGGGTCCAGGCTGGCTGTTGGCTCATCCAAAAGCAGCAGGCGGGGTCTGGAAATCACACCTTGGGCCAGATTCACCCGCTGCCGCTCGCCTCCCGAAAATGTGGACGGCGGCAGGGACCACAGCCGCTCAGGTATATCCAGACGATGCAGCAGGAGCCGGGCTTGCTCCCGGCCATCTTCCCTCGTGTAGCCCTGCTTGTACAAAGGAGCAGCCACCACATCCAGGGTCGGCTGGCGGGGAACGAACTGCAAAAACTGGGTCACAAAGCGGATTTCCCCTCTGCGCAAGGCCATGATCTCATGTTCGTCCAGCCGGGCCAGATCCACAATTGTATCCTTGGCCGTCCGATAGAGCATCCTGCCACAGGTCGGGATATAGGTCCGGTAAATGCTCTTGAGTACCGTGGATTTGCCGCACCCCGTCGGTCCGATCAAAGCAGTCACCTGGCCTGGATACACAGTTAATCTGACATCTTCGGCCGACGGAATAAGTTTATCCTGCTCGTGGAGGTAAAACTGTTTGCCAAGCCCTGTAACCTGCAACAAAGGCTCTCGCTGCGTGCACATCTTAGTTGCCAATCTGAAATCCCCTGGAACTGGAGCCAATGAACCTGGAGCGCAGGAACCGGCTCAAATTATCTATGCAATATACAGTAACCAATATCATGACGATCAGCAGCGATACCTGATCCCAGGCCATGACCCGGATGCGGTCGGCCAGAACAAGCCCGACTCCTCCGGCTCCGACAATGCCCAGGATGGTGGCGGATCGGGTATTGGACTCAAAGTAATAAAAGCAGTTGGACAAAAGCACGGGCAGGACCTGGGGCAGGATGGCGTATCCAACGGTTTGGATGAGATTAGCCCCGGAGGCCCGAACTCCCTGGATTGGCCCGCTGTCCACATTTTCAATGGCCTCGGAAAAAAGTTTGGAAATCTCCCCGGTATTGGACACGGCAATGGCCAGGATTCCGGCAAACGGCCCCAGACCGACTACATTAATCCAGATCAAAGCCCAGATGAGGGCATCCACGCCGCGCAAAAAATCCATGAATCTGCGGATGCCGAAATGAAACAGAGGCTGGCTGATGACGTTTTTGGCCCCCAGAAACCCAAAGAGCACAGAGAGTACAGAGGCCAGCAGGGTGCCCAAAAAAGCCATGGCCAGGGTCTCTAAAACCGCCCAGACAAAATCCAGGGTCCGCCCATGGGCGGCCGGAGGAAGCATAAACTGCACTGTTTCCACCAACTTGGTCAGTCCCCGCCAGATCATGGGCAGGTCAAAAAACTTCAGCTCATAGAGGCAATACAGGGTGAACCCGGCCAGCAGGGCATATCCCAGCCCCTGAAAGACCAAGCGGGATCTGGGCGGGTGCAAAGCTTCATGAACGGCCGCGCCGGCAGAAGCGGAACTGGAAATATTTGTATCTGACATAGGCTGGCTCGAAACTTACAAAATGGAATGACGCAGTTTTTCGCAGCTGATATCAATCACAATGACCGTAACCACCAGCATGAGGACTATGGCCGAGACATCAGTATACAGAAACTGACGGATGGAAAACATGAGTTCCTGGCCTATCCCTCCGGCCCCGACAAATCCGACCACTGAAGCGGCCCGGACATTGATTTCAAACCGGAGCAGGGTATAGCTCATGAAATTGGGCAATACCTGAGGGATTACTGCATAGCGGATGACCTGGAACCAGTTGCCCCCAGAGGCGGTCACCCCTTCGGCTGCCGTGAGCTCAGTATTTTCATTGACCTCGGAAAACAACTTGCCCAGGGCCCCGGTGGTGTGCACAGCAACAGCCAGTACCCCGGGGAAGGGGCCCAGACCAAAGGAAAAGACAAAAATCAAGGCATAGACCAGCTCCGGTACCGAGCGGGCTATCTCCAGAATGCGGCGGCTGGTGAAGTAGAGAAATCCATTGGGGCTCAGATTCCTGGAGGCGGGAAAAGAGAGGACAAAGGCGGCTGTACATCCGAGAAGAGTGGCCAGAAAACCGATAAGCACCGTGTCCCACAGCCCCTTGATCCACTTATCCCATCCTCTATACCACTCGGCCACATCCTGAGGCAGGGTGGTCAGCCCCAACTCTGGAAGCGTATCCTGGAAATAGTTGAAAAAGGCCGGTAGTCCGCTGATAAATTCCGGGATGTCCACCTCTCCAACATAGGCCGAGCAGACCAACGACAGGAGAAACAGAGTGCCGAAGATCAGGTGCTGACGGCGCTTGATCCGCCGTTGCTCGGACTCTGCCTGCTCAAAGCGGACAAGGGCCGGAGATTGGCTGACTTCGCGAGGTCTGCTCCTGAAATTTGTTTTCAAGGAAGTTGTCACCATTCAACCACCGTTGGAGTCCTTTCTTACAAGGAAGCGAACACAATAGTAAACAGTTTTTTAGTCATTCTTTCTTCGTTCCCGGGGTCCTTCCTGGGAACGTCTTTGTCTTATGGCTCCGGCCATCTTCTTTTTTCTTCTCTTGTCCCGGGCTTCCGCGGGATGAAATGAAGGGGCTGGAGCCCCAAGAGAAGCCGTTACGAGGGAGGACCCTCGTAACGAAGAAAAAAAGACTGATCACGAGCCATCTCTTCGGAAGCATTCAGGATGTCCTGCTGCATCTCTTCTGGCATGGCAGCATGGACAGTTGATGTGACATGTTGTCTTTAGTCTTTTGACACAGATTGTGATCTCAAAGCTTTACCTCCCGGACCGCCAGGTGCCACCCTGGCCATACTGGGATCGCCAGGCGTCTGCCTGGCTTCCTTGATGCGAGCTTTGCGAGCATCTTGTCCTTAAAAGGTGGCCGGAGCCACAAGACGAGAGGGCGAGCGATTATTCGCCCCTACCACTCAACCGCACGTATCATCCTCGAACAACCTGGTGACTTCCTACGAATTACAAATAACGAGACAGACAGAAACGGCGCTGCTCTCTGACCTCTGTCTTCTGACCTCTGTCCTCTGCCCTCTAGGCCGAGGCGGCCAGAAGCTCTTCAGGCTGTATAGCCTCTGTCTGGGGAACTGAGGGTTCTGGAATCGAACCTAAAGCGCTTTCTGCCTCGTCCTGTCCGCTGGCGGCATAAATTATCTTGGCTTTTTCGGAACTCAGCTCCCTGGCTGGCCCGTCGTACACAATCCGTCCATGCTGCATGCCGATTATCCGGTGACAGTATTTCCGGGCTGTATCCAGATGGTGCAGATTGGCCATGACAGTAATGCCCCGCTCATGGTTGATGGTTTGCAGGGCATCCATGACTTTGGTCGCGTTGTGTGGGTCCAGACTGGCGATAGGTTCGTCTGCCAGAACCAGTTTCGGCTCCTGGACCAGAGCCCGGGCAATAGCCACCCGCTGCTGCTGTCCTCCAGAGAGATTTTCCGCTCGTTGCAGGGCGGTATGGGCCATATCCAACTGGTCCAGTGCATCTATGGCCATGGCTTTTTCCTGACGGGAAAAGACACGGAACAGGGTGGGCAGGGTCCGGCGATATCCCAGTCGCCCGACCAAAACGTTGGTCAGCACATCCAGTCGGGCCACCAGATTGAATTGCTGAAAGATCATGGCGCATTTGACCCGCCAGTGCAGTAGGGATCGCCCTGTCAGTGCCGATACATTCTGGCCTTGAAAATCTATCCGCCCCTGGCTGGAATCAAGGAGGCGGTTGATCAGGCGCAGGAATGTCGACTTACCGGCCCCGGAACTCCCGATAATTCCCACCATTTCTCCAGGCTCGATACGCAGATCGAGTCCATCCACGGCCAGGACGTTGCCAAAATGTTTGCTCAGGCCTTGTATGTGCAGCATGCTGCCCTCCATAAATCCCGTTGTTGTAACTACTGGCCAACGATAAACAGGGGGTGTTAAGAGCGTATGACAGGAAGGTGAAGATTTGGTCACACTCCAGGTTTGCCGATGGCAAACCTGGAGTGTTTTTTGCCCCAAAGCGGGCAAATAAAGATATCTGAAGCCGGAAGAAAGCTGTCACTCTGGCTTTCAAAACATGTGCTACAGGGCTGAGGATACCAGGCGCTGGGTGTAGGGATGCTGCGGGTCCTCCAAAATTTGATCCGTGAGCCCGGACTCCACTACCCGGCCGCACTTCATGACCAGGGTCCTGCCGGCCAGGAGGCGGATCACCCCTAGATCGTGGGTGACCACGATCATGGTTGTCTGCAGTTGATCCTGCAGTTCCAGGATCAAATCCAGAATTTTGGCCTGCACCGAGA
>CAYZLB010000144.1:0-4616 GCA_964479235.1 uncultured Desulfohalobiaceae bacterium | reverse complement strand
GGCAAGACCTCCATGACTTTTTCCATGAAGGAGGTCTGTTTGGGCTGACCTCCAATCCTCAGAGCAGCTTCCGCCATGTTGTCCTCCTTAAAATACAAGTACTCAAAAATGGGCTTTTCGGCCCGAGTAGCCTGTGCACTATGCGCATTTTGTTGATCTTGAATGGGTAATTTGTAAACCCATGACAGGGGTTTGTCAAATGCCTGGCCAAAGGATTATCCTCAGCGCAATCCGGCTGTGGTCAAGGCCCCGGGACGCAGTGTTGCCGCCAGCGTCAAGTCTCAGCTGTGGAACATGAAGGAAGGAAGCTTCATTACTGAATACGAATATGAGATGGGCTGTGTTGTCGCTGACGTGATCACCGGCGGGGCCGTTGGTGCCGGGACATTGATCATCGAACAGTATATTCTGGATATCGAGCGGTCTGCTTTTGTCCAACTCTGCCGGAACCAGAAGACCGTGGATCGGATCAACCATATGCTGAAGACGAATAAGACGCTGAGAAATTAAAATTTTGAGCAGAGGACTGATCAAAATTTTAAACATTATACTTGAAGGAGATAATCATGGCCAACGCCTATATACTCAAGGCTCTACGGACCCCCGGATGCAAGGCCAAACGGGGAAAATTCACCAACGTCCGGCCGGATCATTTGGCCACAGTGGCCTTGAAGAGTCTGCTGGAGAAAACAAAGGTCGATCCGGAAAAGGTTGAAGACGTTATCCTGGGCTGTTCCTTTCCAGAGGCAGAACAAGGGATGAACGTGGGTCGGATGGTGGCCTTAAATGCCGGTCTGCCCTACACCGTTCCAGGGCAGACTGTGAACCGGTTCTGCTCATCCGGCCTGCAGTCCATCTCCATGGCTGCAGAGCGGATTATGGCCGGATTTGCCGACTGTATCGTGGCCGGTGGAACTGAATCCATGACCATGGTTCCCATGGGCGGAAACAAGTTTCGCGCCAACTCGGACTTGATTGCCGAGTGGCCCGAGGCCTATGCCTCTATGGGCATTACCGCAGAAAACGTTGCTGATCAGTTCAATATCTCCAGAGAAGATCAGGATGCATTTGGGCTGCAAAGCAATAAACGGGCCTTGCAGGCCATTGAAAACGGGAAATTCGCTGACGAGATTGTTCCGGTGGAAGTGGAGCGGACAAAGATCGTGAACAATGAACTGGTCAAAGATATTGAGGTAGTCGATATCGACGACGGCCCCGGCGGACGACGTTGGAGAAGATGGCCAAACTCAAGTCCCCGTTTAAGGCCGGGGGCTCGGTGACAGCCGGGAACTCTTCCCGGTGTTTTGCACAAAGCCAAGATGTCGGTGGATGATATCGGCTTGTTTGAGGTAAACGAAGCCTTTGCCTCCCAGGCCCTGTATTGTATGGGCAAGGTGGGCATTGACCAGTCCATAGCCAACGTCAACGGCGGGGCAATCGCCCCGGGTCACCCTCTGGGATGCACCGGAGCCAAGCTGGCCACCACCCTGTTCCATGAGATGCACCGGCAAGATGTCCGCTACGGGATTGTGTCCATGTGTATTGGTGGCGGCATGGGCGCAGCCGGGATATTTGAGAAGGTATAATGGGTTTCCCGGAAAACCAAGGTTCAGGTTACAGCCCCGCTTAAGCGGGGCTGTAACCTGAAGGGTTGAATATCAAAGGCTGTGAATCTGGAGCCTGGCTGCGATCCCGGACGGCCAAGCCAGCGACCGGGGTTGGATCTAGTTTGATACGAGTATACGCAGATAGAGCACGGCCCCAGGTTTTGACTCCTGGGGACCACCTGGATCCAGCTTGGCCAGAAAGAATAATTCTGTGCCTGAAATCATACCTCCCTATGCACAGGCTTTCCCCTGGATTGCCCGGCGAGCATAACTGCGGTGTTATTCGGAACCTTCCGGCCGGGCAATGACAAGAGTGGGTGCACCGTTAATTTCAGTCCTGATCAAAAGGGCGGCTTATGTTTTGTATTCAATCAGATAATGTTTCACCACCGCCAGAGGCGGAGCCTCATCCTTTGAGAACAAAATCATTTTGACCCACACCTTCCCTCAGTTGTCATTCCTTCCGGCATGGGATATACTTTTTATATGAATGTCGATGATATCCAGAACAAACTGAGGCCTGTCCTGAAAACCTGCAATGCCCATTGGGCGGTCCTTTTCGGGTCCTGGGCCAGGGGAACTCAGACCCGGCACAGCGATATAGATCTGCTGATTGTGACCGATACAAAAAAGCGCTGGCTGCACAGGGACCAGGATTATGCAGATATCTACAGACTTTTTCCCAGACAGGGGGTGGATCTTTTGATCTATACACCCGAGGAACTGGAGGATATTGCCCACCGGCCTTTCATTCAGCGAATTTTACAGGAAGGAAAGGTGGTCTATGAGTCGGGAGAAACAGGAGAATGAAGCATATCGCTGGTTCGTAACTGCCAGGAGTGATCTGGATACGGCCCGGCTTTTGTCCATGCATGAACGATTCCCCCATGCCTGTTTTCATGCTCAGCAGGCGGCGGAGAAGGCGGTGAAAGCTGTCTGGTATGCCCTGGGGGCTGATCCTTGGGGTCATTCCATCCGCAAATTGATTGAAGAACTAAAAGAGGTGGATTTGAATGCTTTTGATGTGCTCAAACCAATAATATCTTCAGGTCTGAAGCTCGATCGGATGTACATTCCCACCAGGTATCCAAATGGATTGCCGGATATTACTCCGGACTTGGCCTATGAACAGGAAGATGCGGAGAGTGCTATTGCTGCATCTGAGTCTGTTATCAACCGAGTTCGGGAGTACTTACGATACGATGTATGAGCTCGATATCTTCGAATCAGCAAGCAATGAGTCAGAATGTTGAGGGAGAAGTGAAGACTGATAAAGAGAGGGGGGAGGTATCCTTTTCCGGACCAGATGCACCCCAGACATTCAGCGTGGCCGAGTTTATTACCCTGGTCAAACAAACACTCCAGACCAGACCGGATTGTCGGACATGTCCGTTGTTCGGTGCGCCCACCGTGGTCCTGGACACCAACCGGGACAGCCTGGGACCGGTGGATGTGGCCTTTCTGGGCTTAAACCCCGGGAGAGAGGAAGTCAGGCAGGATCGCCCCTTTGTCGGCCCGGCCGGGCAGGAACTGCGCAAACGAATGCACAATCTGCCCTCAGGCAGCACGTGGCTGATCTCCAATTTCATTCTTTGCCATACTCAAAACGAAGCCGCCATTCCGGAACCGGATCAGGTTCTGGAGCACTGTCTGCCCATGATCAAAGGTATTGTGACCCGCTTTCCGGCCAGGCTGTATGTGCCCCTGGGGGCCAAGGCCATGCAGGTCTGCAACATCCAGGGACGGATCACGGCCAATTCCGGGCAGCTGTTCAAAAAAAACACCATTCCCCTTATCCATCCATCGGCCATCCTACGCGCATCCCGCGGTCCGCGTTCAAACCAGGAGATCTTTGATCAGGGCTTTGCCCGAGTAGTGGAGATTTTGCGGGCAAAAGAGGAAAGTTTATATCAAGAAAATAGCCCACGCTATAGACTGGCCGTTCCAATCAAAAAAGAGAATTGAACCACAAAGGCACGAAGGACACAAAGGCACAGTGCTGGAGATTCTCCAAACACGGGAAACGGTTTTGGAGAAGGCTGCCTCTTCATTTGCTGTTTCCCGGCAAATGTTGTGTTTCCCCCTGATGAGAGCGCAACAGTTTCCGGGGAAGTGGTGGACAATTCCGCAGACGCGGGTGATGTGCAGGCCAAGCGGAAGTACTTGGAGGTAGTGGTCGCAGAAGGGGTGGCTGATATGCTGGAGTTCATACCGGAGTTGAAGGACAAGGTGGAAGAACTCAAATAATTTCAATGCGGTCGTACGGCCGCATTGAAATTATTTTTAATGAGTCAGATTTGCCTGAGGCAAAGCTGACTTCTGTTCTCTGTCCTAAGGCCGCTCCAGGGTCATGGCATAGCCCATGCCTCCGCCGATGCACAAGGTGCCCAAGCCCTTGTTCAGGTTTTGACGCTTCATGCCCATGGCCAGGGTCAGGACGATCCTGGCCCCGGTGCATCCGATGGGATGGCCGATGGAGATCCCGCTTCCGTTGGGATTGGTTTTGGCATCGTCCATGCCCAGCTCCCGGATGCAGGCCAGGGCTTGGGAGGCAAAGGCTTCATTCAGTTCAATAAGATCCACATCATTCATGGACCAACCGGCTTTGTCCAAGGCGATTCTGGTGGCCGGGATGACCCCTAGCCCCATATAGGCCGGATCAATTGCCCCAGGAGAGAAGCTCTTGATAACTGCTAAAGGCTCTAATCCCATAGCCTCGGCCTTTTCCCGGCTCATGAGCAAAAGGGCGGCTCCGGCGTCGTTGATCCCGGAGGCATTGCCGGCAGTGACCGTTCCGTCCTTTTTAAATACTGTGGGGAGCTTTGCCATCTTTTCCAGGGTGGTATCCATGGGCCGCTCATCAGTATCAAAGACAATGGGATCTTTTTTGCGTTGGGGGATGGTCACCGGAACGATTTCGTCTTTCAAGATTCCGGAAGCACTTGCCGCTCGAGCTCGGTTATGGCTTTCAAGGCCAAGTTTGTCCTGCTCTTCCCGGCTGATATTGTA
>CAYZLB010000143.1:0-4645 GCA_964479235.1 uncultured Desulfohalobiaceae bacterium | reverse complement strand
GCCCGGAGAGTCCGCCCCACGGTGTATTCGACCAGTTCCGGCCGGGCAATGACGGAATAAGAAGGCTTAGGGTTCCGCCACAAATCATTCCCGCAGACGAGAATCCAGAAGTCTTCACTGCACATGTTCCTGACACGTTGGCCTTTCCTCTGTCATTATATAAGCACCTTATTCATTCCCCAGTAAAGGCAAGGTGATGCGAAACTCCGCGCCCTTGTCCCAGTTGCCGGCTTCAATCCGTCCCTTGTGCACTGCTATCACTTGGGCCACATAGGCCAGCCCCAACCCGGTCCCTTGTGATCTGGTGGTAAAAAAAGGCTCAAATATCTGTTCCTGCAATCCAGGATCAATTCCCGCGCCTTCATCTCTAATCCGGACAAGAATATGCTTCCCACTTACCTCGGCAAAAATATCAAGCACACCCTGAAGATTGGTGGCCTCTATACCATTTTTTAACAAATTGTGGATAGCCCGGGTCAACAAATCCTGGTCCCCATGGATCCACAGCTCATAAGACGGTAGGCAGGTTTCAATGTGTATGTCCCCGGTACGAAACTGCATTTCAAAGCGCCGCACAGTATGAAGCAGAAATCCCTTCATCTCGATTGGGACCAGGGCCGCTTTGGCCGGCTTGGAAAACAAAAGAAAATCCTCAATTAACCGATTGAGGCGCTGGATCTCATCCTCGATATAGCCCACCAGCATATCCTGAGAAGTCAGTCCCTGCTCTTTTTTCAGCATGTCCAGAGAACTTTTGATGATTCCCAGGGGGTTTTTGACCTCATGGGCAATGGTCATGGAAAAGCGACCCAGTTCAGCCAAAGTCTGCTGCTGCATCATATCCTGATAGGCTTCTTCCAGGGCTTTAGAACTCCATTGCAGGGAATCGAGCATAGAATTAAATGCAAGAGCCAACTTCCTGGTCTCCGGAACAGTATCTGGAACAGCCCGAATGTCGTGATCTCCTTTTGCTACATCCTGGGCTGTATTTGCGAGCCTGCTGATAGGAGCGACCAAGGACCTGGAAAGAACATAAAAAAATATCATGGCCGTACAGGCCACACCGAGGGCTATGAACAGAAACCTGCCCTGCATCTTGTGCTGAAGTTTCTGAAGACCGTGCATCGTGGAAACGATAACCACCTGTCCTATAACCTTATTTTTTTGGGTCAAGGCAATCTCGTCCTCAGGAAACCCCAGGTCTTGATCGCTCAGCCTTTGCGCTGTAACCGAAGTCTGAATTTTTATTGAATCTTCAGCAGGCGGAGCCTTTCCAGCCACAGCCAATTCTACTCCATCCGGTCCTAAAATTCGAACACTGGCCACATCTGCTTCCTGAAGCAGGTTTTCGGCCATCTCCTGCAGCATCTGGCGATTATTGATCAAGATACCCAACTCAGCATTCCTGGCCAAATAGGAGGCCAAAAAGTGAATCCGATCCTGAAATCGTTTCTGGACAAAACCCTGAACCATACTGTTGGCGAAATAGGCAACCAGGAACACAGCCATACTGATCAAGATCAAGGCGGGTATGAGCAGTCGAAAATGAAATCCCAGCTTATGCAAACCCAATCGCCTACTCATCTTCCAGTCCCAAAAGATCAAAAATCCGCTCGTTTTCCCAGACTTCGAACTTAGCCGATACGACCCGGCAATCCCTTCCGCTTAACCGCCGCATAAGAAGCTGGCCAGTCTGCCGTCCAATACTGCTGTAGTCAAAAACAAAAGAAACAGCAGCTCCGGATTGATGAAAAAATCGATTGTACCCCACAACCGGAACATTGGCGTACAGAGCCTGCTTAATAATATATTCAACGACCTTCTGGGAAGTCAAAACCCTGTCTGGAATAAGCCAAAGGGCATCCACCTGCCTCAGGCCACGGGACAAGACATCAGATATGTTCCCCTGATCGGCAATGGCCAATGGAACTATCCTTTTGCCTGAATCTTTGGCCGCTCGAACAGCCTGATCAAAAAATTTCCGGTTGTGATCTGGATGGAAAAGAAGGCCGATGCGGGTTTGCCCCGGCAAAGATTCTTCAATGGATTGAAGCTGCATGTCAACCGGAATGAAAAGAGAGACGCCGCAAAGGGGAGGAGATGTTTCGGTCCTTAACTGATCCGGGTGCAAGACCATGCTGAACAGGAACGGGATGTTCGGCTCCGGTATGGTCCACAGGAATTTCATGGCTTGAGGCCCAATCGCAACCGCAGCCTCAAAGCTCTGACTCTCTTGGAGCACCTTGATCAACTGTTGACGTTCAAAGAGGTCTTTGTCATTTAAAAGAATGACCTGCGATTTTTTTCCCTGTTCCTGGAGGCAATCACCTAAGCCGGAAGCAGCTTCCATGTATGGTTTGACGTGTTTGGAAACAAGGATTGCAACCTGAAAATTGCTTTCAGCTGCATTTGCCATGGCATGCCAGCCAGCAGCCGAAACACACAAGATAATGACCAAGGCACAGGCAGCACATGCAACATATCTCTGTATATATACAAGCTTGTCAGCCATGCATTCCACGGCATCCCCGGTCTCTCATCAGGAGATTCGCCCATTGGCAAACCAGGATTGCAGTAACAAGTTAATAGAAGAACCGTACGTCCGCCCTAGAAACAAGAGAGCGAATAATTACCCGTCTACTTAATGCCAGCTTGTGGCCAATTCGCACATACGGATTGTCGGAGGGATTGTAGGGGGCGAAAAACCTTTCGCCCTCTGTGAAAATTCTGATCGTTCTCCTCCAATTGGGTGATCAGCAAGGTGGTTCATGAACCTGATACAGTTGATCCTACGACTGCCCGGTCACCCGCAGGACCTCCTGGACTGAGGTCACTCCCTTGATGACCTTGTCCCATCCATCGTGCCTCAGTAGTGTCATGCCGTTGGCCACCCCCTCGTTGCGAATGGCCACAGCACTTCTATTCTTCAATATCAGATCCCGGATATTGTCATTAATAACCAAAAGCTCAAAAATCGCTGTTCGGGAACGATATCCGGTTTGTGCGCAACTGGAGCAGCCCACAGGCTCATACACGACCTCGGGCCGGCGGCCATTGTCTGCAATCTGATATCGTTCCAACACCTCTGGATCAGGGATCACCTCCCGTTTGCATTCCTCACACAAGATACGCACCAACCGCTGGGCCATGATCCCGATCACCGACGCGGACAAAAGATAGTCTTCAACGCCGATCTCCAGGAGCCGAGTCACCGCCCCGGCCGCATCATTTGTATGCAGTGTGGAAAAGACCAAATGCCCGGTCAAGGCCGATTGAATGGCGATGTCTGCCGTCTCCTTGTCCCGGATCTCCCCTATCAGAATGACATCCGGGTCCTGACGGACGATGGATCTGAGCCCCCCGGCAAAAGATAAACCTGCCTTGGGATTGACCTGGATCTGATTGATACCGTCCAGCTCGTACTCTACCGGATCTTCAATGGTGATGATCTTTTTTTCCGATGAGTTAATCGTGTTCAGGGCTGAGTAGAGGGTGGTTGTCTTTCCACTCCCGGTAGGTCCAGTCACAAGAATAATGCCATATGGGGAATGAATAAGTTCATTGAACTGAACCAGCTCTTTGTGAGGAAAGCCCAGGGTTTCAAGGGTCAAGGATATGCTGCTTCGATCCAGAATGCGCAGAACAATGCTTTCTCCGTATACAGTGGGCAGACATGAGACCCGAAGGTCAATGCTCTTGCCCGCGATCTTGGTCCGGATTCTCCCGTCCTGAGGGATTCTCCGTTCAGCGATATCCAGGCGGGCCAAAATCTTCAGCCGGGTAGCCACGGCCTGCTGCATATGGGGAGGAAGTTCCAGAAAATCATGCAGGATGCCGTCTATCCGGTATCTGACCTGGATTCGGTCTTCAAACGGCTCGATATGGATGTCACTGGCCTTTTCCTCCACTGCTGTGGTCATGATCTGATTCACCCGCTTGATGATCGGGGCCTCGGAGGCCAAGTCCCGCAGATGCTCCACATCCTCAAATCCATAGGCAGACTCCAGGGCCTCTTCCTCATCGCCGTTTTCTGTCTCTGCAGGCCCGGCATCCTGCTGAAAATACTGCTGCAAGACAGACCTGATACGTTCCTTGCGGCCCAGAACCAGATTGACTTTTTTTTGGGCAAAGAGTTTTTTGACCGTGTCCAGGACCAGATAGTCAAACGGGTCATTGACCAAAAGATGAACTTGGGATTCGTCCATGCCCAAAGGGACAAAGGTATGGGCATCCATGAACAGGGTTGATATGCGGACAAAAGGGCTGGGGTCGAAACTTTCCGGCAGGTTCTCAAACTTGGGCAGACCGAGTTCATCACTTAACACGTCAATGTAATCTTCTTCTGATATCAGGCCAGAACGAATTATGAGTTGATGCAGGGGCTCATCTGATATCTTGGCCTCCAGGATCCGATCCACATCCCGCCTGGTGATCATATTCCTGGCAATAAAACTGTCGATGATATTGGACATACAGCAGGTCTTTTGGTTCTATTCGTTCTTATCAAGCATCTGAGACAACTAAAACATCTCCGTCATTCCCGCGCAGACAGGAATCCAGGGGTGTATCCAGGACAGTCATGACCAGTCTGCCTTTCCCCTGGATTGCCCGGAGAGTCCGCCCCACGGTGTATTCGACCAGTTCC
>CAYZLB010000142.1:0-4654 GCA_964479235.1 uncultured Desulfohalobiaceae bacterium | reverse complement strand
CATTTGCTTTTGAGTGCCGGGCGGGGACAGGGGTGGGTGGTCATGATGACAGATTTTTTGATCAATCCGGCAAAGCTCGTATGAACGAGGATCCAACCCCGTCACTGGCTTGGCCGTCCGGGATCGCCAGGCTCCAGCCTGGCTCTTCTGGGATCGCCAAGCTCCAGCTTGGCCTAAGAAGTGCGAGCGCCGCTCGCCCCTTGTCAAACCACAGTTTCATACTCGATCAACCCGGCAATTTTCTTTGCCCCCTTGAAAACAAAAGATTTTGGGCGGTCTTAGCCAAGACCGCCCAAAATCTTTTAGCTGGTAAAGGTCCCCTTGAAATCCGGCTTCCGCTTTTCCAGAAATGCTGTCGCCCCTTCTTTGGCGTCCTGGCTGGAAAAGCTGGTGGCAAATGCTTCAGCCTCAAAGGCACATCCGGTCTTGAGATCGGCTTCTATGCCCCTGTCAACGACCTGCTTGATTTCCCGCAGGGCAATACGGCCCTTGGCCGCCATTTTCTTGGCCGCCTTCATCACCCTGTCTTTCAGTTCATCGTGGGGAAAAACCTGGGCCACCAGGCCGATATCCTTGGCTTCCTGGGCCGGGATCTGATCCCCGGTCATGCACAGTTCCTTGGCCTTGGCCCTGCCCACCAGCCTGGACAAGCGCTGGGTCCCCCCGAATCCGGGAATGACGCCCAGATTGATCTCGGGCTGTCCAAACTTGGCCTTATCCGAGGCATAGATGAAATCACAGCTCATAGCCATCTCGCATCCTCCGCCCAGGGCGAATCCGTTCACACAGGCGATGACCGGAATAGGCAGATCTTCAAGGGCAAAAAAGACCTTCTGGCCTTCCTCGGCAAACACCTTGGCCTGTAGGGCGTTCATTTTGGGAAATTCGGAAATGTCCGCACCAGCAATAAAGGCCTTGTCCCCGGCACCGGTAATGACCAGGACCCTGGCCTGATCATTATTCCGTACCTCGGCCACCGCTTCTCCCAGTTCCCTGAGTGTATCCGGATTGAGGGCATTAAGCACCTTGGGCCGATTGATGGTCACCAATGCTACGCCGTCCTGGACTTCCAGCAAGATGTTTTCATAGGCCATACGTATTTCTCCTTTATGTTCTCCAAAATCAATAATTCATGAAACTGCTGTGGTTCAGGAGACACTGCCATGAAGAGGGCAAAAATTCAAATCCAATTTCCATTGCCCAGGTCTTGACGAAAAGGACAATCTGCATACATTCTTCAGTCTTGCATTTGGTCTTTTAAATACAAACCACAACCATATGTACAGTGCTATGAACAAAAGACTCAGCATCAACGATTTTGCAGTGACCTTGGAGCTCCCCATCCAATGGGGGGATATGGATGCTTTTGCTCATGTGAATAACGCCCGGTTTTTTCGATTTTTTGAATCTTCCAGGGTCTATTATTTACAGGCCACAGGTCTGAAAGACTATTTCACCGGATCCGGCTTGAGTTTTATTCTGGCTAAAGCCGGGTGCACCTTCATCGCTCCAGTAACCTTTCCGGACACCATCACCGTGGGGTGCCGGACTGTTCAAATTATGCCCTCCAGGCTGGAACAGCAGTACCTTATCCATTCCCGGAAGATGAATGCCGCGGCTGCTATAGGCACGGCTTCCCTTGTGGCCTATGATTATCAGGCCATGCATCGGGGCGAATTTCCCCCCTCTCTTCTGGAAACATTGTGCGACTTTGAGGGCTTGGTCCTGGAATCCGCGGAATAAGAGATCATGCAGATATTTTGCGTTGGCGGGGCGATCCGGGATGCTTTACTGGGCCGGCCAGCAGGGGACGTGGATTTCGTCGTTCTGGGGTCATCAGATCAAGAATTCGCCCTTTCATTTCCCCAGGCCCGGAAAGTCGGCCAGCACCACCCGGTTTTTCTGTACAAAGGGCGGCAATACACCGTGTCAAAGGCCCAGGATATAGACCATGACCTGCACGATCGGGATCTGACCATCAATGCTTTGGCCATGGATGATCGGGGCTATCTCTATGCCCATCCCCTGGCTGTTTCCGATCTGGCCAGAAAAGCTCTGCGCCCGGTAGCGCACCAGAATTTTTTCGCCGACCCCCTGCGGGTGATCCGGGCGGCAAGATTCAAAGCCACACTTCCGGACTTCAGGCTCCCTTTAACCCTGCGCAACCTCATGACCAGGGTTGCCCGCTCCGGAAGTTTGGAATTGGTAGCTTCCGAGCGAGTGGGACGAGAAGTCCGTTTGGCCTGCCAAAGCACAAAACCCGGCCATTTTGTTCGCGTCTTGGCCGCTGCCTCCTGCCTTGGTCCGTGGCTGAAAGAACTTGCGGACATACAGTGGACGCAGACCGCCCGGTTCATGGATCGGCTCTCGGGCAGTGAACAGCGGGTCTGGATGGCTATGGTCCACACCCTCACTGTGCCTGGCAGTTATCAGGAGACTCCTGGCCCAAATATGTCCTGCGCTGCCTTGGCTGCTGACCTGGGAAAACGGTTGCATTTTCCCAAACACCTGATCACGGCCGGCCGACTGGCTGCATCCTGGCAGCAGGCTGCCGGAGATTATGAGCAGCTTGAACCGTCACTGCGGATTCACATGCTCCTGGATCTGTATGCCCACAAGGCCATGGACGACTTTTGGGCCCTGATCAGGGTGATCAAAGGTAAAGACCTTGCCCCCCGGGCACAGTCCGAGCTGCAGACCATCCTGGATGTTCGTCTGCCTGAGGACCGGCGCAATCAGGGCCGCCGCTCTGGGGAATACCTGCATTTTTTGCGCTGCCGGGCATTGGAGCAAAAGGTGTTGCAATGACCAATGCACTATTTTCCACCTTGCACCTTGTTCTCACCGGCCGGGTCCAAGGTGTGGGCTTCCGGCCCTTTGTCTATCGTCTGGCTCAGGATGAAGGGTTGCAGGGCCAGGTACAAAACACCAGTCAAGGGGTAGAGATTTTAATTCAGGGCCAAGAAACAACCCTGCACAGATTCATGGACCGCCTCCAGACTGAGCTTCCTGCTGTGGCTGAAATCACCGGCCTGGAAAGCTCCTGGCTGGATGATCAGCCCCGGCTCTTTGGTTTTCATATCCAGAACAGTACTGCAGGGCATGGACATAATGTCCTGATCAGCCCGGACATTGCCCTGTGTGCTGACTGTCTGGCCGAAATATGGGATCCAAGTAATCCCCGATACATGTATCCGTTCACCAACTGCACCAATTGCGGGCCCCGGTTTACCATCACCGGATCAATTCCCTACGACCGGGCAACGACCTCCATGGCCTGCTTTCCCATGTGTCCCCGGTGCTCGGCGGAATATAGCGACCCCACTGACCGCAGATTTCACGCCCAGCCCAACGCCTGCCCCGCCTGCGGTCCCAGGCTGTGGATCTCGGGTCCGGACGGACAGCCCATGGGATCAGGGACTCAGGCTCTGGAACAGGCCGCCCTGGCTTTGAGCCAGGGGCGGATTGTGGCCATCAAGGGGCTGGGCGGTTTCCATCTGGCCTGCCTGGCCAGCGATCCCCAGGCGGTCGGCCGTTTACGGGAGCGAAAAAATCGGCCAAGCAAGCCTTTGGCAGTCATGGTGGCCGATGAAAATACCGCTGACAGGCTGGCACATCTTTATTTAGCCGATCGTTCCTGGCTCACCGGCCGCGTACGGCCCATTGTTTTGGTCCACAGGCGGACACCCGGCAGCCTGGCAAAAAATCTGGCTCCGGATACGCAAAATATTGGCCTCATGCTCCCCTACACCCCCCTGCACGAGATCCTCTTGCACAAGCTGGCAGCTGTTTTGGCTCACGATGTACCCCCGGCCCTGGTCATGACCTCGGGCAACGCAGGGCATGAACCGATTGCTCTGGGCAATCGGGAGGCCCTGGCCAGACTACAATACATCGCCGACCTTTTTGTCCTCCACGATCGGGACATCCTGGTCCGTTGCGACGACTCGGTCCTGCGCACCCTGCCGGATCGAAAGGATCCACTTTTCTATCGCCGGGCCCGGGGATTTGTCCCATCCCCCATCCGTCTGGCAAAGAAGGGACCCAGTGTCCTCGGCCTGGGACCGGAGCTCAAGACCACCATCTGCCTGACCAAGGACGATCAGGCCTTTGTCTCCCAGCATATCGGGGATGTACAGAATATAGCCACCTATGATTTCTATCAGGAAACCATCGAGCATTTGCAGGACATTTTACAGACCAAGCCTCAGGCCTTGGTCACGGACCTGCATCCGGATTTTTTGACCACCAGATACGCAGCAGAACAGGACAAACTGCCGGTCTTTTCATTGCAGCACCATATGGCCCATATCCTGGCCGTTCTGGCTGAAAACAGCATCCAGGAGCCCTGTCTGGGGCTGGCCCTGGACGGTACTGGACTGGGGCTGGATCACACCTTGTGGGGCGGCGAACTCCTCTGTGTCGATGCGCAGAGCATGGAATGTGTTCGCCTGGGACACTTCAGCCCCATGGCCCTGCCCGGCGGAGATCAGGCCATTGCCCAGCCCTGGCGCACGGCCCAGAGCCTTCTGTACACAATGGGAGAAACATCTCCTGCGGCCCGGGACTGGCCATGGATTGCAGAGTTTTCCCCAGCCAGCAATGTCGTGGCTCAAATGCTGGAAAAAGGCATACACTGCATTCAAACCACGAG
>CAYZLB010000141.1:0-4684 GCA_964479235.1 uncultured Desulfohalobiaceae bacterium | reverse complement strand
CTGTGAGCCTTGGGCATGTGCTCTTTGATAGTGGTATGGCCGCCCTTTTGGAAAGTATTTCAAGGCCGCAAAGCGGAAAAAAACTGGTCAAATCCGGTGGAGAAAACGTGTTTCCTGCCGAAAAGGACTATTCCTCTACTGCATAATCTTTTCAATACCTTGACATCGATTTTGCTGACTCAAAAAAAAGGGCAGCCACGCGCAGATGCGCGGCTGCCCTTACGCTGAGACGCAGGCCATATACCGTTTCGCTTTATATGGGCCAAGGTTTCAATGGTCGCAGAGTGTACCCAGCCCCATGCCGGGGGTTTTAGGTCAATCCATTAAGTCCATGGCTTGCCCACAGGCAGATTGATGCCGACATCGGCACAGACAGTATGGGCCATCAGATACCAGGCCACGCCGGCGCACACGATCAGATCCCATGCAGCCAATGTCCCTATAGCTTGAGATCCGGCAAGCTCTTTAAAGTCAAGGCCGATAAAGCCCAGGAGCAGGGTTAGGAACAGGAGGGCCAAAACAGTGTTATGCTTCATTGAAGCAATGAACATAATAGCCGTGTAGATTGTCCAGGCCACCAAGAACCAGCCAAGTCCATTGGCCGAAAACTGCAACGTGGGATTTGCGGCCACCCAGTCAGGATTGTGGCCGAAAATAATAAACCCGCACAGGGCCATCCAGAACGCTCCGTAAGAAGTAAAGGCTGAAAAGCCGAAATTATTGCCCAACTTGAACTCATGATACCCTGCAATGAGCTGGGCCAATCCCCCATAAAAAATTCCTATCCACAAAACAGGACCTAACTCAACCCAGCCGAGGTTGTGGATCTGGAGGACGAACGTTGTCATTGCAAATCCGCCAAGTCCTATCGCCGCTGGGTTGCACAACTTTCTCTCTTCACTCATGGTCCCCCCCTTGTCTGATTTTGAGTTTATCAAGGTATCTACTCGAGATCTACTCCCAATCAGTCTATACAAGTGCAAGTTCCTCTTCATAAACCGGTTTGGGCGGCTTACGTGTGGTAAAGGTATTGACCAGCATCCCCGCAAAAACAACAACCCATCTGGTTGCGTCGCTGACCGAGAAGTATTCTGCTTGGTTAGCCATAGGAACTCCTCATTATTTCGCTGAAATGATAGGACTCCGCTGTGCTGGTCACTATACCCAGGAGCGAAGACACAAACGGGGACAACCAGGCCAGCTTGAGCTCCATGTCCACAAACAATCTGGACCCTGACACCTTGCTATCCACGGTCCGGCAGAATCCAGGGGACCTCTGACGGCAAGCCATTGGCCGTCAGAGGTCCTCTGGCTCTGCAGACTAGCCCTGAACTTGTTTACGGATTTCTTCCACAATCTGTGGATTGGCCAGTGTGCTCACGTCTCCAACGTCTTTTCCACTGGAAATCGAAAGCAGTACACGGCGCATGATTTTCCCGGACCGGGTTTTGGGCATATCCGGCACCAGATAGACATTCGAAGGCTTTGCTATCTTGCCAAGGACATCAGCCACATTGTCCGACACTTTTTTGGCCAAATCATCACTGGGCTCATGACCGGGCTTTAAGGAGACGTACAACTCCGGCACTGACCCCTTGATTTCGTCCGGCATTGCCACCACCGCCGCCTCGGCTACCTCATCGGTCGTCAGGGCTGCGGACTCGATCTCCTTGGTCCCCAAGCGGTGTCCGGAGACATTGATCACGTCGTCGATCCTGCCCAGAATACGCACATAACCATCCTTGGACATGACTGCCGCATCCCCGGCCATGTAGATCCAATCTTTCCAATCCTTGCTTTCCCGGTTTTTGGAATACTTGCCATAGTAGCTGTTGATATAACGTTCCGTATCCTTCCAAATGGTCTGAAACGATCCAGGCCATGGATTGCGGATACACAGGTTACCGGCCTTGCCTTCTCCAGGCTGGATCTCGTTTCCCTCATCATCCATGATCACCGGATGAATCCCGGGCAGGCCAGGGCCGGCACTTCCCGGTTTCATGGCGCTCACTGCCGGCAGGGTGCTGCACAGAAAGCCTCCGGTCTCGGTCTGCCACCAGGTGTCCACAACCACGGCCTTGCCCCGGCCGACGACATTGTAATACCACCGCCAGACCTCTGGTTCTATTGGTTCGCCCACTGTGGTCATGTGCTTGAAGTTATAGTTATATTTTGCCGGTTCATCCCCACCCACTTTGCGCAGGGCCCGAATAGCAGTCGGCGAGGTATGGAAGATATTCACATCCAGTTCCTCGGCAATCCGCCAACAGCGGCCCGGATCAGGATAGGTGGGCACACCTTCATAAATTACCGTGCTGGCTGCCAGGGCCAGCGGACCGTAAACAATAAACGAATGCCCGGTGATCCAGCCGATATCGGCCATACACCAGTAGACGTCTTCAGGATGTATATCTTGGACATATTTGGACATCCAGGTCACATAGGAAAGATACCCGCCGATACTGTGCTGACAGCCCTTGGGCCGTCCTGTAGAACCGCTGGTATACATCAAGAACAAGACGCCTTCAGCAGGCATGGACACCGGTTCGACAACTTCATTCCGCTTTTGCTGAATCAATTCATCCAGGAAAAAATCACGATCATCGACCATGGGTGTGGGTGATGAATATTTCCCTGGATAACGTCTCCAAACCAAAACCTTGTTCACCTTTTGCCCGGCTTTTTCAGCCGCTTCAACGGCTTGATCGGAATTCGCTTTGTGGTCCAAGAGTTTGCCACTTCTGTAGTAGGAATCCATTGTGATGAGCACGTCACTCTCAGAGTCCCAAATCCTGTCTCCACAGGCCTTACCGGAAAATCCTGCAAACACCTGACAATGAATGACCCCAAGCCGGGCACAGGCCAGCATGGTAATGGGCAGTTCCGGAGTCATGGGCAAATATAGAGTCACCCTGTCGCCGGCTTTCAAGCCGCAAAAATCACGGAGCACAGCCGCCGTTTCATTTACCCGGCGATACAACTCCTGATAAGTCATATGTATGACGGGTTCTTCTTCCAGTTCAGGAACAAAATGGATTGCAGTCTTGTTTTTGTACTGCTTGAGGTGACGATCGATGCAGTTGTAGGATGCGTTCAGCTTGCCGCCCACAAACCATTTCCAGCACGGCGCTTCACTGGTATCCAATGTGGTGTGCCAATATTGGTCCCAATCCAGAAGTTCTGCAAACTCCTTAAAGCATTCCGGAAACTTATCAAGAGTAAACCGGTCAAAAATGTTTGAGTCCGAGCAATTGGCCTGTCCGATGAAATCCGGTGGCGGATAGTAATACTCTTCTTCCTGCCAATGCACGTCATAATGGACTGATTGTTCTTTGCCGTTTGTCATTGCCTCTCCCCTCCTTGATTGGTTATGACTGTGTTCAACCTTGACCTTGCGAATCACATTGGGGTCCTGGCCAGGACGCTTGCTCATGAGCTATTGTGATTCTTCAGGGAATTATCCTACACCTGATCTTTTTTGTCAACCGGTATCAGAAATTTTTTGTCTTCTGCCCGATCAAATTTGCAGATTGCTCCAATTTGGTTGCTTCTCAGACATATGTGGGGTAGGATGACATCGTTTTGAAAAGGATCTGCGATAGGCCGCATGTGGCCTGAATAAGGAGAAACTGCATGAGCCTCCGGCACCTGGAATCCCTGTTTCGACCCAAATCGATTACCCTGGTGGGAGCATCCAACCGGCCCAAAAGCATTGGCGCTGTTGTCATGAACAATCTTTTGGAGGGCAGCTTCTCCGGTCCTATCCTGCCGGTCACTCCCAGATACAAGGCAGTCGGTGGCGTCCTCAGCTATCCCACAGTACAGGACCTCCCTCTGAGTCCAGATCTGGCCATTGTCTGCACTCCCCCTCAGACTGTGCCGGACTATGTTCAAGCCTTGGGAGAAAAAGGGGCCAAGTCTGTCTTGATCATGAGCACAGACTTGGAAAAGCTTGTCGACAGCCAGGGCCGCTCCTACCGCGATGCCGTCCTGGAGATTTCCCGCCGCTTTTCCATGCGCCTTCTGGGTCCGAATTGCTTAGGAATCATGGTCCCTCGATCCGGAGTCAATGCCAGTTTTGGGCATACCAGTGTGCAAAAGGGACAGATTGCCTTTGTCTCTCAGTCCGATTCTCTGGGTATTGCAGTTTTAGATTGGGCCCAAGTCAAAGGGATTGGATTCTCCCACTTCATTTCCCTGGGAGACGGCGACGATATCGACTTTGCCGATGTCATCGACTTTCTGGGCGGTGATCCGTACACAGCCTCGATCCTGCTCTATATTGAACATGTTCAAAATGCCCGCAAATTCATCTCTGCAGCCAGATCCGCCTCCAGAAACAAACCCTTGGTGGTTCTGAAAAGCGGACAGGAGGATGATCGTAAACAAGCAACCCTTCCGGCTGGGACTCCGGTTCATATCAACGACATATACGATGCCCTCTTCCGGCGCTCAGGGATGCTCCGAGTCTATGATGTGGCAGAACTCTTTGATGCGGTTGAAACGCTGGCCAGATCAAAACCCCTGCAGGGTGACCGCCTGGCCATAATCAGCAACGGCGGAGGTCCGGCCTTGATGGTCAAGGATACCCTGGCCAATCAAGGGGGCCGGTTGGCCGATTTTCAAGATAAGACCCTGGCTGAACTCGAACCGGTGTATACGACCCACAAGCCAAGAACCAATC
>CAYZLB010000140.1:0-4723 GCA_964479235.1 uncultured Desulfohalobiaceae bacterium | reverse complement strand
TCGACAGGCGTCTTCACCGAAGCAATCTCAAAATTGTTCCCGATAGTTAGGAACAGGTGTTACTAGCCCTCGATCTTCTCCACCTGCACGGCACAGGCCTTGTATTCCGCAGTTAATGTCAGCGGATCAAAGGCCGGGTTGGTCAGCCAGTTGGCGCAATTATCCCGGAAATGAAAGGCCATCCAGATCATGCCGGGCATGACCTCCGGAGTGATCCTGGCTTTGACCTTGACCGAGCCTCTGCGCGAGCTGACCTGGATAGTCTCCCCTTGGACAATACCCAATGCCTGAGCATCTTCCAGGGAGATATCAGCTGTTTCTTCTCCCAACAGTTCGTTCATACCTGCACAGCGGCCGGTCTGGGTCCGAGTATGATAGTGATACAGACGCCGCCCGGTACTCAGGACAAAGGGATATGCATCGTCCGGAATTTCTGCCGGAGGGGTCCAGTCTACTGCCTGAAATTGGCCCAAGCCGCAGGTAAACTCTCCATTTTGATGTAAAAAGCATGTTCCGGGATGCTCTGGTCCGGTGCACGGCCACTGCAGGCCGTCTCCTTCGATTCGGGCATACTTGATCCCGGCGAAGTTCGGGGCCAGAACGGATATTTCATTGTCCCAGATCTCCCGGGCACTGTTCGAAGACCAGTTATGGCCCATCCGCTTGGCGATTTCCTTGAAGATCCACCAGTTGGGCTTGGCCTGTCCCGGAGGAGCACTGGCCGTGCGCACCCTGTTTACCCGGCGTTCGCTGTTTGTAAAGGTGCCCTCGTTCTCGCTCCAGGCCGCGGCTGGAAGAATGACATCTGCAAACCGGGTGGTTTCAGTGGGGAAAATGTCCTGGCAGACGACAAATTCGGCTGCCTCCAATTCATGCTCAACCTTGGTGATATCCGGTTCAGTGTTGGCCAGATTCTCGCCAAAGATATAGAAGCCGCGTACTTTCTTGCTGACCAGGCCTTCCATCATCTGGGGAATCATCAACCCAACCTGATCCGGCAGCTTGGACACGCCCCAGGCCTTTTCAAACTTTTCTCTGCTCTCGGGGTTGGTCACAGCCTGATAGCCGGGAAAGACATTGGGCAGGGCCCCCATGTCGCAGGCCCCCTGCACGTTGTTTTGTCCCCGCAAAGGGTTCACCCCGCCGCATTCCACCCCCATATTCCCCAGGAGCATTTGCAGATTGGCCGTGGACATGACGTTGTTCCGGCCGCAGGTATGTTCGGTAATGCCCAGGGTATAGCAGAGCATGACCGGCTTGACCGCGGCCAGGCGGCGGGCCGTATCCCGGATCAGCTCAGCGTCGATGCCGCAAATCTCGGCCGCCTTTTCCGGAGGGTACTCCATGACCTTTTTTTTGAGTTCCTCAAATCCTGCGGTGCAGGACTTGACAAACTTTTTGTCATACAGGTTTTCCTTGATCAAAACATACATGAGAGCATTCAGGATGGCGATATCGCTGCCTACCTTGATGGGCAGGTGCAAAGTGGCCAGATCGCACAAAGCATGGGCCCGGGGATCAATGACAATCAGTTGTGCCCCGTTGTGCACCGCATTTTTTAAAAAAGATGAGGCCACGGGATGAGCCTCGGTCATATTGGATCCAATGACCAAAAACATTTTGGCCTTGGAAAACTCTCGAAAGGAGTTGGTCATGGCCCCTGAACCAAACGTGGTCGCCAGTCCGGCGACCGTGGGAGCGTGTCAGGTTCGGGCACAGTGGTCGATATTGTTGGTTTGAAACACCGCCCGAAACAGCTTTTGCATCTGATAGGAATCCTCATTGATGCTCCGGGCGCAACTCACCCCGGCCAGGGCATCCGGGCCGCTCTCAGCGAGGATGCTCTGGAATTTCCCGACGACCAGATCCAGGGCTTCATCCCAGGAGGCTTCTCTGAATTCACCTTTTTCTTTAATCAAGGGAGTGGTCAACCGTTCCTGGGAATAGATGAAATCAAACCCATATCTACCTTTGACACACAGCCGGCCCTTATTCGGCTCGGCTTCTTCCACCCCGGAGACCCTGACAATCTTTCCATTTTTGACATGCAGATTCAACTGGCATCCCACCCCGCAATAGGGGCAGGTTGTCCGGACCTTGGTCGTCTCCCAGGGGCGGAATCGGTAAGGGGACTTCATTTCCAACAGGGCCCCCACCGGGCAAACCTGGATACATTCCCCACAGGATGTACATTTGTCCTGGTCATAGGCAATGACCTGTTGACCGTGCACATCCAGGGTCTGCGTCAAAGCGCCGATACCCTGAATCTGATTGCAGGCAGTGACGCAGCGCAGGCAGGCGATGCACCGTTCCGGCCATGACTTGAGAAAGGTCGTTCTGTAGGACGGAATGGGGTTGAGCCAGGCCTCGGGCTTTTTCACCCCGCTGACCCCGTACTCGTAGACCAGATCCTGGAGCACACACTCGCCGGCCTTGTCGCAGACCGGACAGTCGTGATTTCCGGTCTGTAAAAGCATGGCCAATATTTTCCGCCTGGCATCAACAACCCGCTGCGAATTGGTCTGGATGTTCATGCCGGAGTTGGCCGGGGTTGAACAGGCCGGGAGAAGCTCAGTCACCCCTTCGATCTCCACCACGCATATTCGACAGGACTCAATGGGTTTCATCCTGTCATGGTAGCAAAGGGTTGGTATGCGAATGCCCACGCTGCAAGCCGCCTCCAGGATGGTCCGGCCTTGCTCGACAGCCACATCCTGTCCATCGATCGTCAAATGTACTGTGCCCATAAGGGTGACTCCGTAGACGGTAAAAGAGTTGCCAGCAGATGCTATACCCCGAACCAGTTCACCAATTTGGTTTTGTGATTTTGATAGATGTGCTTCATGAGGTACCCCCCATTTCCTGGTCTCTCCTCTCTGAAGGAGAAAAACCTTCGCCTCTGTCAGATACTGATTCAGCATCGCCAGGAGGCATTCAAACTGGGGATGAGTGGGAACCCCCCCCAACAACTTTGACACTTTTTAAATGACTTTCTGTGGGCATGTCAATATCGATATATCGAGTACGATCTATCCGACGGTGAAGCCAACATTTAAACTCTCGAAACGCAAGAAACGTCCATATTTTTCTTGCAGCACTTGAGGCATGCCAAAACACTGGTCAAAAAGGTTTTGATGAGATGAAGACCAATGCTCTGGTCCTTTTGTTGGACGTCAGTTGGTTGTGGTAATGGACTGGTTGCGAGCCTGAGTCGTTGGCCATAGGGATGATTGCCAACCCTCTCACTCTGATTGAGTTACATACGTATTATTCATCCATGTTAAGGAACCTCTTACGGATGACCTTGGGGCTTCAAGGCCCTTGGAATGCGTAAAAATATAAGCTGAAAACGTTCATGGGGAACATGGACCAAAGCCCCAACCAAAAAGAGCAAGGCATCCATATCCATTCCCTGGAAATCAAAGCTCACAAAATCGGCTTCAATCACCGATTGCCCTGTATGCTGCCGGGCCAGCTCAGCCAAGGCCGGGGAAGAGTCCAGACCCGTACAGGAGAATCCCCTATTTGCCAGCCACAGCATATCCCGCCCTGCTCCGCAGCCAATATCCAGTATACGCGCACCTGTAGAAAGACGCCTGTCCAAGGAAGCAAAAAAGAAGAGGGATCTACGCCAAAGGTCTGATCAAAATAGGCTTGGGCCTGGTTTTGGTAGAAATATTGTGAGGTCATCTATCAGATCTTGAATCCGGTTGAATGCGATTCAGGATAGACTTGATCAGCATTCCGTTCTCCTTTGTCTGGATGGATTTTGTGATTGAAACCCATCATGTCAGACAAGGAAGCGAGATGCACCTTTTTTAAAGATGTTGCAACAATCGCAATATTACGACATTCTCTAACAAGGCTAATGCAGCCGACGCAAAAAGCCGCGCGGCTGATTAGCAACGTTATGCGTCTCATGTATTGACATATCATATTTAATATATATACTCTTTATAGTATGTGGGAAATATATGAACATAGGCGCGTTTCTAAACAACTTGACTCCCTTCCAAAAGACGTATTGAAGAGATACGAAAAATGGAAAGACATTGTGACCATTTCAGGTCCTCAAGGACTTCGCAAAATCAAAGGGTTACATGACGAATCTCTACGTGGCGAATGGAAAGGACATAGATCATCTCGATTAAATCAACAATATAGGGTTATCTATAAGGTTGAAAAGTACAAAGTTCTAATTCAAGTCGTTAATGTAACGCCACATGACTATCGGAGAAAATAAAATGAAAGATTTCCGTAAAGCTAAAAAACGTATTGATGTCACTGTGGGCGAATCTATTAAAATTATTAGAGAATTACAGGAGCTTAGCCAAAATGACCTGGCCGAGTTATCCGGAATTCCTCAATCCACCATCTCAGCCATAGAAAATGATAGAGTTCAACTTGGTGTCGAGAGAGCAAAGGTTTTAGCAAGAGCACTACAATGTCATCCGGCTGTGCTCGTATTTCCGGGTTGGGATGTAGAGCAGGAGTCAGCCGCATAACCAGTCAGCCCAGGTGACAGCCAGGGCCGGCGGGCTTTTGACTAACCGAGGGGAATTGAACATCAAACAAATTTAACCAAGTCAGTGGGAGCCCTGGCTGCCCCTGGCTTCCACCGTTAGGCAGCAATAATCTATTTAAAACAGAATATCCCTTAAGTATGTTTCGGGACAAATGATTGGTTTTTGTGTAGGCTTTGCTCCAAAAAGGAGCTTAACCT
>CAYZLB010000139.1:0-4790 GCA_964479235.1 uncultured Desulfohalobiaceae bacterium | reverse complement strand
CCACTTTGGGAAAGAGTTGGTCAGGTCATGAAGCAGCCAATGATAGCCCGCCTGTTTGGTCCGAAGCTCAAACTCTGGGAGATAGACCCGCAAGCGGAGTTCATCATGTGGATTATAGACAACAAACAAAACCCGCTGGATTCCAGCCCCGCGTTTAGGCCAGGGGGTGGAGATGTGCTCTGTATATTTTTCCACCAACTTTTCAATTCGATTCATGGAGCCACTCGTATTCTTGATTTGTTAGGCACTTTGGAAACCGAAACTCCATCACCTCTCCAGTGCGGCGATACACCAGAACATCCTTTTGGGCGGCCTGGGAGGCCAAGTGCAGGACATCTTCTTCCGAAAGATCCAAAAGACGCACCCATTCACTGACCAGCATCATTTTGGCCTGATAGCCTTGCAGAAAGGCCATGAACAAGGCAAAGGCCACATTTGTCCAGCTCACATCTGGCTGGATCCGGATTTTGGTCACTTTACCCCGCAAAAAACCCGCTTGGGTCCAGGTGCCGTTGACGTTCTGAGCAAAGGACCTGCAAGAAGCAGAAGTGAACCGATCAGGATAGAGCCTGGCTAGTAGCTGCTCAGTCTCCTGGCTTGTGATCTGTTGGCCAATTACCAGGCTCAAAAGAAAAGGGCTACAGGCCCGCAGAATAGGATCGCGGGCATAGGCAAGCTGAAAAGCCAGGAGACTTTGCCCTTTATCTTCAGAAAAATACAACGTGCGAAAAGCTCTGAACAGACAATGATCTGAGGACAAGGAATAGAGCCTGGAAAGATGTCTCCAGGCCAGTTTTCTGCTTTTTTGGGACGGCTTGCTGAGAACATTTTCAACAATTACAGCATCACGGTAAGTTTCATATGAGGCCTCTCTGCCTGTGGAGTCCATCAGGCGGGATATGTCGGAGAGCATCATCGTCCTGGCAAAATGAGTGCTGTTTTTACCCTCTAAGAAGCCGAATTTTTCCTGCAAGCTATTCATCCCCTGGCTGTACCAACTAAGGCCATACCAACCTTTGAACTCTGAAATCTTTGATTTTTCAGGTTACAATCAGGACCGTTTAGTAACATACAACCATATGTTCGTCAATATGATATTGTAACAATCCCCCCACATATTTGTCATATTCCCTTCACATTTTTCTGGCAGTCTTTTCCTGATGCCGGAAAATACAAGACTATCCCCCAATCCCTTCCAGGCTCCTTCAGCCAGGACTTATGACAGCCAGCCCGGGCCATGGACTGAGGTCGGTCCCCGCAGTCGCCTCCTGGAGTGCAGCCTGGGTGCATACTCTTACGTCATGGAAGACTGCCAGATCGAGCGCACCGCGATAGGCAAGTTCTGCTCCATAGCATCATGTGTCCGGATTGGTCCGGGCAATCATCCTACCTGGCGAGCCAGTCAGCACCATTTCACATACCGCAGCTCTCTGTATCAGCTCGGAGATGATGATCTGGACTTATTCGACTGGCGCAGGGCTCATCCGGTCCACATAGGTCATGACGTATGGATCGGGCATGGGGCGGTTGTACTTTCCGGAGTGAGTATTGGGACCGGGGCTGTGGTCGGTGCCGGGGCTGTGGTTGCCCGGGATGTGCCGGACTATATCATCGTGGCCGGTGTGCCAGCCTCTCCCCTGCGGGAACGGTTTTCCGCCCCAATTCAGCAGGCCTTGCTGCGCATCGCCTGGTGGGACTGGTCCCATGACCGTCTGCACAGGGCCCTGGATGATTTCAGGTATTTGCCCATCCAGGATTTTATTCGCAAGTATGATCCAAATCACGCTGCCATGGACCATTATCCGTGGGCCGGGATGACAGATAAATAAGGTTCACATGAACGTGGGAGATACATATGCATTGTCTGTACGGAGGTCCACTCTTTGACGGGGTTCAACTCCATTCCCAGGGATATGTATGCATGGACAGAGGCAAAATTGTGGGCTTTGGGCCAGGTTATCCTTCAAAATCAAAAGGCACATCTCAGGATGTGCAGGGCCGGCTGATAAGTCCTGGTTTTATTGATCTACACAGTGATGCTCTGGAAAAGTGCATTGAGCCCCGGCCCCGGGCTGTATTTGATCACCAGATGGCTTTGGAAGGACTGGATCGCCGTCTGGCCGCCAATGGGGTGACCTCATTCTGTCATGCCGTGGCCTTTCTGGATGAAGAGATGGGCCTGCGTTCTCCGTTTACAGCAGCAGATATGATCCGGTCAATTCAAGAATTTCACGCCTCAGGTCGAGCCCTGGTCCGGCACAATGTGCACATCAGGTTTGAGGTGGGCGGTACCCTCTCAGCCCAGGTCATCCGACAGGTTCTCAAGACCGGCGAATGTGCCCTTTTTTCGGTCATGGACCATTCTCCTGGACAAGGTCAGTTCAAGAGTCTGGAGTCGTTCATGAACTACTTTGCAGCCGCGTATGCCCTGTCGGAACAAGAAGTCCAGTTCTTGGGACTGGAACGGGCCGAAAACAGCCAGAAAGCATGGGAAGATTCT
Source organism: uncultured Desulfohalobiaceae bacterium (assembly GCA_964479235.1). Lineage (GTDB taxonomy): Bacteria > Desulfobacterota > Desulfovibrionia > Desulfovibrionales > Desulfothermaceae > Desulfovermiculus. The sequence continues at coordinate 2,290 of CAYZLB010000139.1, read as the reverse complement.
CTGGATTTGATCCACGAAATCCGGTTCACAAACATTCCCATCCTCAGCCACGACGACGACACTGGGCCCAAGGTAGATATGGTTCATGAGCTGGGGGCTGTAGGCAGCGAATTTCCTGTCTCCTTGGAGGCGGCCAGCCAGGCCCGGAACAGAAACATGCACGTATGCATGGGCGCACCAAATCTTTTGCGCGGGAAGTCGACGAACAGCAATGTCACTGCCGCAGAAGTCATCCAGGCTGGGCTGTGCGATATCCTGGTCAGCGATTATGCGCCGGAAAGTTTGCCCCAGGCCGCTTTTTTTGTCCACCGCGAGCTGGGAATGGATTTGGCCGGGATTCTGGCTGCAATTACCTCAGCTCCCGGCAGCCTGCTAGAAACAGGGGATATATGTCCAGGCCGGATGAGACTGGGCGCGGAGGCGGATATCGTGCTCGTTGATACAGCGCCTCCCTGGATCCGGGTAGTCGAGACCTGGGTCGGCGGCAGCAAGGTGTATGCCGCAGAGTAAAAGACTTTCAAAAGGACAAGAAGATGGCCGGGACCGTGATATAAAGACTCACCTCCGGGAGGAACTCGGTGAAATGGAAGAAAACCAGTGGGTAAACGTTGGTAAAAAAAGATCCAAATCATGATCAACTCCAGGGAGCATATGTCCGCAATAGACACCGAAGACTTGACCAGGGAACTCTGGCTGCCTGCTCTGGCCGCCTTGCCGGCCGAAGAGCTGTCATCAGCTGTTGAGCCCCTGCTTGCCGGCTACGAGCTTGAACACCAGGCCTTGCCTGAGGATGGCCTGGGCCTGTTGAGCATACGAGACGGAGCGTGGGGAGAGACGTTTTATCTGGGAGAATTTCCTGTGGCCGCAGCCCATGTTCTGTTGTGCAACGCACAGGGCCAGGAGTACCAAGGGGCTGCCCAGTACATGGGGGACCGGGTGAACAAAGCAGTGCACATGGCAGTGTGCGACGCTGTTTTGGCCTATGATCTACCAGAGAAGCCAGCGGTTCTGCAGTTGGTGAATACAGGCAGGGAACTGCGCAAAAGCGAGGCAGACCGGAGAATGACTATCCTGTTCCGAACCAGGGTGGACTTTGATCTTTTGTCCACAGATCATGGAGGCAATGATGCATATTGAGCATCTCTGGGGTCTGGGAATGCAACAGCAGGTATTCCGGGTACTGCTGGAAGCCACGGCCCGGCCTGGACGAATATGCGCCCTCCCACCAGATCTAGATGACTGTCCTGGATTTCTGGCGATCCTGGCCTGTCTGGTGGACAATACAGTCAGCCTGCACGACGCTACGACAGGCCTGAGTCAGCTGGAATGGAATTTTCTACAGGCCAGGCAGGAGCCAGCAGATACAGCAGGTTTTATTCTGGCTTCAGGAGCAGAGGGCCCGGGGTTTATCCCGGCAGTTGGGAGCCTGGAAAGCCCGGAGTTCGGGGCAACCGTGATCGTGGCGGTTGCCAGTCTCGGCCGGGGGCCGATGCAAATAACCTGTACCGGACCGGGAATCAGGAACATCCACGAGTTTGAGCTGCGAGGCCTGCATTCGGCCTGGATTTCGGCCCGGGCTGAGTGGAACGCCTGGTTTCCCCTGGGGGTGGATATCTACCTGGTGGATCACTCCCAGGTCCTGGCCTTGCCCAGGACTACATCCATTTCTTGAGAAGGACTGCGGTTGAGGGCAACCGCAGTCCTCCCAATAGCCAAGGCCGTGCTTTACATACAAATATTTCAGCCAACCAAGGACTGCGCTGAATACGCAAAGGGGATAACCTATGGCTTATGTAGCCATCCAGGGCGGGGAAGAGGCCATCCGCCAGGCGGACAGGCTGCGGGAATTTTTGCGCACCCGGCAGGGGGAAAACGGCCGGCCTGTTGAGCTCAAGGACATTGCCTTCCAGTTGGAAGCCCTGCACAGCAGGATTCTGTCTGAAGGCGGGCTGTACCATGAACAGCTGGCCTCCCTGGCTTTGAAGCAATCCATGGGCGATCCCCTGGAAGCTGCCTTTGCCTTGCGCGCCTACCGTTCTACCCGGCCGAGGAATGTGGAGACCAGGGCCCACTCCACCGAGGACATGCGCCTTATCCGGCGGATTTCGGCCGCATTCAAGGATATTCCCGGCGGGCAGATTCTGGGCCCAACTCCGGATTTTTCCCTGCGCCTGATGCGTTTTGAGCTGATGCAGGAACCGGAAGAGGAATTTGTCCGCTGGGCCCGGGAATGGCTGACCGATCTGCCGGAGGAAAATGTTTCACTGACCATGCCCAAAGTGGTGGACAT
>CAYZLB010000138.1:0-4807 GCA_964479235.1 uncultured Desulfohalobiaceae bacterium | reverse complement strand
GGTAGGCCAATCCCAGAGTTCCGGTCCCACCCACCCCGACAACTATGGCCTGTGCGGCCAGGAGGATCCAGGCCGGCGAAAGCCGGGCCTGCCAGATGGCTGCAATGGATGTGACTTTGGTCGATGACGAAAGGACAAAAAGGTCCAAAAAGTATGCATTGAGCCCCACATACAATCCAGCCCACAGACTGAGCCAGGCGACAAGGAGCAGGGCAGACTGCAGCCCTTTATATTTCTTCAGTGGTTTCCAGGTCTTTGTGGCCAGGAGGGAAAAGAGCAATCCCAAACCCAAGCCGCCCAGAGGCCAGGACAGAACAAGCCAGGGCAACTGCGTGTACAGCACGTGCGGTTGAACCTGATATCGCCAATATCCCAGACCAAGAGCGGCCAATGCGAACAAGACAGCCCCCAAAAAAGCTTTCATGCTCAGGCCCAGCATCTGCTGTCCGAACTTGTCCTGAAATGTGGCCCGCCGCAGCCAGCCCCATATTTGGCTGATCCAGGCCACTGTAGCCCCGCCGGCCTGGATGGCCAGGCTTATGCCGATCAAAATACCCAGGACGGTAAGGGCCAGGGAATAATACACATCCATCATCCGCTCCATATTGATAAAAAAAGCATCCTCGAGTAGAGTTGCCATGTCTGTTCTGGTTTCAATCCTGCAACCATGGCTATTTCACAGTCTCTATGTCCAGTCTGCACCCCTCACCCAGGGCACAGGAATTTTGGGCCTGCCTTGCTTTACGGCACACAGAAGGCATGGGAACCAAAACCTGTAAAAAACTGATTCAGGCCTACGGATCGGCCCATAAAGCCGTGGGCAATGCCGGTCGTTGGACCCGGGACCACCTCGTGCGCCCCTCAGTAGCAGATATTTTCAGCCAGGAAAAGTGGTCTGAGCCTGCCCGAGCGGAATTGGACAGTGTCCGTCGGCGGCAATACCAGGTCCTTCTGTATACAGATCCCGACTATCCGGATTCCTTGCGCCAGATACCTGATCCGCCCCTATATATGTATTTGACCGGCGATCGGAGCCTTGTGCACAGTCCGTGTGTGGCCCTGGTTGGTTCCAGAAAGTGTTCTTCCTACGGACAGAGCATGGCCAAAACCATTGCCGCCGGGCTGTCTCAGGCCGGCATAAGCGTTGTTTCCGGATTTGCCCTGGGTATCGACCGCCTGGCCCATCTGGGCGGTCTGGGCCACCAGGGCCGGACCATAGCCGTCTTGGGAACCGGCCTGGATGTAATCTATCCCCCGCAGAACAAAGACCTCTGGTCTCAAATGACTGAGCAGGGCCTGATTCTGACTGAATTCGCTCCAGGCAACGAGCCGGATGCCCACCATTTTCCCCGCCGCAACCGGATCATCAGCGGCTTGAGCATGGGGGTGGTGGTTGTGGAAGCGGCCCAGAAAAGCGGCAGCCTGATCACAGCCAGGCTGGCTCTGGAATACAACCGGGAAGTCTTTGCCGTTCCCGGCCAGGCCAATATGCCCAGCTTCGCCGGATGCCTGGATCTGCTCAAACAGGGGGCGGTACTCACCCGCTCAGCCCAGGACGTTCTGGAAGAGCTGGCCTTTCAACTCCAGTCAAGCCAGGAAAACAAGGCATCAAATCCGCCGGACACTTCAAAGCCAAAAGAACATCCTGCCCTGGATGATCTGGCCTCGGACGAACAGGCCTTGGCCCGCTTGCTCTCCCGGGAGACTCAGATGCATATCGACGCCCTGACCCAGCAGCTGGGCTGGGAAAGCAACAAGGTGAGTCAGACCTTGCTCATGCTTGAACTCAAAGGTGTCATCCGCCAGCAAAACGGCATGTATTATGCTTTGGCTTTGTAGAACAGCGAAAGAGTGAGCAAAATGCAAAAAACAATAACAAAAAGCCAGGGAGCCCATGACCTTCCTGAGCCGGTTCGCTTGTACCTGAGCTATCTGCAGACCCAAAAAGGACTGGCTGAATCGACGCTTTTGGCCTACGCCAACGATCTGCGCCGGTTTGAGGCTTTTGCCCGTTTTCGGCATCAAAGCACGCAAAGCCCGGAAAAGATCGATCGTGAACTGCTCCAGGCCTTTATCACCGATCTGCATCGGACCGGGGCAGCCAAAACCGGAATTTCCCGCAAACTGTCCTGTCTGCGGGGTTTTTTCCGCTACTGCCGGCGGCAGGGCCTGATCAGTGCCGACCCCAGCGCAGGTCTGAAAAATCCCAAGCTGTCCAAGCCTCATCCTACCTGCCTGAATGTAGATCAGGTCTTTGCCCTCTTGGATCAGGCCGCAGGAAACGACCCCCAGGCCCTGCGCGATGTGGCCCTGGCAGAACTCCTCTATGGTTCAGGACTGCGTATCAGCGAAGCACTGAACCTGAACCTAACGGATGTTGACCTGGGACAACACTCTGTGCGGGTCACGGGCAAAGGGAACAAGGAACGTATTGTCCCTTTGACCGGAAAGGCCAGGGAGCGCCTTTTGCGTTACCTGGACCATCGTTTCGCCTTCCCGGCTCCCATTGAAGAACAGGCTTTTTTTCTTGGCCGCAGGGGAAAACGCCTGCAACGCCGGCAGGCCAACCGGGTTATTGACCGACTGTCTTCCATGGCCGGCCTTCCCCAGTCCATTTCCCCCCATATCTTGCGTCACAGCTTTGCCACCCACCTTTTGGAATCAGGAGCTGATCTACGCTCTGTTCAAGAACTTTTAGGCCATTCATCGCTGTCCACCACTCAGCGCTACACCCATTTGAGCCTTGGTCACCTGGCGCAGATCTACGATCAGACCCATCCCCGAGCCAAAGAATAGCCCTCAAGGCCCTCAGACATAAATTGCCGGTTCATAATCGTCCAGCTTTTCAATCACCTTTTCCCCACCGAGATTCACAGCCAGATAATACGGGGTCAGTGGCTCCAAATGGAGTTCAAAGCTTTTGGTGAACAGTTCTTCAAACAGAGTCCGGGCGGTGTTCTGGGTTGATCCGAGCAAAATCCGGTTTGAACCCATGTTCCAGACCACATCGAACACGGCTGGAACAGGCAGCGTTTGACGCAACAGCCACAATTTGACGTTATCTTTCAGTTCCTTCTTGGCTTCTCGGCCCACAAACTTCCTGCCCTGCTCTTTGGCCTTGGCCATAGCCTCCTTCAGGGCAATATTATAGTGTTTCTTCATGACAGCAGCAGGAATACGTCTGGTATCCAAGCGCAAGGAAAAGGCTATATACTCGCCTTTAAACGGCGTGCCTGAAGCCCACTGTGTATCCAGCATATCCTCAATGCTCACCCAGCCGTAAGCAAACTCGTCTGCCGTGTCATCGATCTCTTGAAACCTGTCCTCAGCCAGCCGATCCTGAATCTGCAGCCACAATCCTTTGGGCACATCCTCCACAATCCGGTACCGGGTAAAACTTCCACTGGCCGACATGATGCCCATGATCTCTCCTTGAGATGGATTTGTCAGGTGAAATATCTTCCTGTATCGTATTTTTCTCTCGCCCTGCGTGTGAGCTTATCCTGACCGCTTCTACGGTCTGAACAAAAGGACTCAAACGTCCCATGAAACCAGGATATACACATCTCACTTCGAACGAACTGACCTCCAGGGCCAACCAGGCATTGGACCTCTTGGCTGAATGCAACCTATGTCCCAGACAATGCCGGGTCAACCGGCTGGAGGGGCAGCCCGGCTATTGCCGGACCGGCAGGTTGGCAACGGTTGCCGCGGCACACTTGCACTTTGGAGAAGAGTCGCCTTTAGTCGGCCGTCACGGTTCAGGGACCATTTTTTTTGCCGGATGCAATTTGGGTTGTGTCTTTTGCCAAAACTTCGACATCAGTCATGATCCAAGCCAAGGTCACACTGTGCACGCCGAACAATTGTCCACAATCATGCTTGAACTCCAAGCCCAGGGTGCTTTGAACATCAACCTGGTCACTCCCTCCCACGTTGTTCCCCAGATCCTCGAAGCCCTGTCTTTGGCCGCTCCCCAGGGTCTCAACCTTCCCCTGGTCTACAATTCCTCGGGCTATGACCTGGTTCAGACCCTGTACCTGCTGGAGGGCATTGTGGACATCTATATGCCGGATGCCAAGTTTTTCCATCCCGAACCTGCCCGCACCTATTGCCAGGCCGAGGACTATCCGCAACGGGCCAGAGAGGCAATCCTGGAAATGCACCGCCAGATAGGCGATCTAACAACAGACTCAGAGGGACTAGCGGTCCACGGTCTTTGGCGTATTGATCCGGGTTCAAGCCTCCGACTGAAAGACCTCCTCCAGAAGATAAACATATAAACTCAAGACGTTAGCTCCCTGGTTTCGCATCGCCGTTGACGGCGTCCGCCAGTTTGATCCAGAAAGAAAAATCACATGGAAAAACAAATCTTATGAATACAACAAATCAAAGGCACTACATCATCATGGCCGGCCTGCCGGCCCGGGGAAAATCGACCATTGCCGCCCGGATAAAGGAAAGCTTCCTGGCCAGCGGGATTCCAACCGAAATATTCAACAATGGAGATCTGCGCCGTCAACTTGTCGATCGGAATACGGCCAACTCTGATTTTTATGACCCAAACAATACACAGGGGTCTGCCCTTCGGGAACAGATTGCAGTCACCAACATCAAAAACGCGGCCCAATTCATTGAGCAAGGCGGGGAAGTAGCCATCTTGGATGCAACCAATGTCAGTCGCAAACGACGGGAACTCATTCTCAGCATGCTCACCGACCACCCGGTCCTGTTTATTGAAACCGTGAACAACGACCCGGAAATTTTAGAAGCCAATATCAACCGCAAGGCTGGGCTGCCCGAATTT
>CAYZLB010000137.1:0-4829 GCA_964479235.1 uncultured Desulfohalobiaceae bacterium | reverse complement strand
AGCTTTTCATCCTTCGTTGAGCCCACGTCTTTGTGGGCATGGGGGTTCATACGAGCCAACCACAGAGGTCTCTGAGAACACAGAGCTGAAAAGATAAGATGTTTTTAAATATCAATATATCTTAAATAGTTAACATTAAGAACAAAATTACCCTGCTCACTTGTCAACTCGTTTGGATCAAAGTACAATTCTGCAAAAATAAGTTCTCTTCTCCCCGGGAGGTTTCTGTGTCCCGCATTGTCTGTTTTATACCGCGTTTTTTCGGGTTGTCGCCCATTGGCTTTGTCCTGCTTTTCCTGATCGGAACAAATTTATCTTTTCCTTGCCCTTCTGCGGCTTCGGAGAACGCTTTGTTTTCTGTTCTCTATGCCCGCGTGGAAGGCACTATCAACCCTGCCAAAAAAGACCTTGTGGACCGAGCTCTGAAGTCCTGCATTGACAACGGACACGACCTGCTCCTCATCGGCCTGGATACCCCGGGGGGATTGGGTCAATCTATGCGGGATATGGTCAAGTCCGTGCTCAATGCCCAGACACCTGTGGCCATCTGGGTCGGTCCCAAGGGAGCCAGGGCGGCTTCAGCCGGTGTCTTTCTGGTCGCTGCCTCTCATGCGGCCGGGATGAGCCCACAGACCAACATCGGAGCTGCCTCTCCAGTAGCCATGGGGGGAAAAGAAATTCCAGAGACTGTAGCCAAAAAAATTACCAATGACTTTGTGAGCCTGATTCGAGGAGCGGCGGCAGCCAAAGACCGGAATGTTGCCTGGTATGAAAAAGCGGTCACAGACGCAGTGAGCATCACAGCCAAGGAAGCAGTTTTGCAGCGGGTGGTGGAATATATGGCCCACAACCCCCAAGATATGATCGAGCAGATAGGATCCCATGGTCTTGATTTTCAGGGCAGGACAATACAGTTTGATCCCCGTAACGTGAAGTTTACCACATTCAAACCCAGCTTTCGGACCACATTCCTGTCCTGGCTTCTCCATCCGCAGATCGCCTACTTCCTTCTTCTGGGCGGCATCGCCGGCCTGTTTTTTGAGTTAAGTAATCCAGGCAGCATCTTTCCCGGTGTCTTTGGAGCCATCTGTCTCCTCCTCGGCCTATACGCCTTGGCCGTTCTGCCCACCAATGCCGCTGGAGTCCTGCTCATCTTCCTCAGCCTGGTTCTGTTTATTTTAGAACTTGCTGTCACCAGCTACGGGCTGCTCAGTATCGGCGGGGTCATCTGTCTGTTCATAGGCTCTTTGATCCTTTTTCACTTTGAGTATGGATTCCCAGGCCTGTCCCTGAAGGTTATTCTGCCGACAGTCCTGGCCGTCTCTACGTTCATCCTCTTCGGCTTATATCTGGTCACCAGGGCTCAGGTCCGACCCCAAAAAACCGGTTCTCAAGGCATGCTGGGTCTTCAAGGACAAATCACTTCCTGGGACTCGGAAGGAGGAAAGGCCAGGATACGGGGTGAAATATGGAAGGTCACCTCGGCTGACGGCACCCCTTTGCAGCCGGGGACACAGGTTCAGGTGACAGATGTCCATGGGCTGACCCTTACGGTTCGACCAGACAAAGAGCTGACATAATTATTTTTTGCTTCCCAACTCATAGGTCCAAGGTTTAAAACTCACGGCTCCACGCATGAAATCAAAAGGAGAAAGCAATGCAAACGCTCTACACCTTTGCTCCCATCATTGTCCTGGTCGTCCTTTTCCTCTTCTCGGCCATCAAAGTCTTAAACGAGTACCAACGGGCGGTTGTCTTTCGATTGGGACGCGTCCTGCAGGCCAAAGGCCCGGGGCTGATCATCCTCATCCCCATCATCGACAAAATGATCAAGGTCTCCTTGCGCATTATCGCCCTGGACGTTCCCGGCCAGGACGTGATCACCAAGGACAATGTCTCGGTCAAAGTCAACGCCGTCATTTACTTCCGGGTCATGGACCCGGTCAAGGCCATTCTGGAAGTAGAGGACTACATGTTTGCCACCTCCCAGCTGGCCCAGACCACTCTGCGTAGCGTGTGCGGAGCGGCGGAGCTGGACGAAATACTGACCCACAGGGATCAAATCAACGATCAGATCCAGGCCATCCTGGACGAGCATACTGATCCTTGGGGAATCAAAGTGACCAATGTAGAAGTAAAGTATATCGACCTGCCCCAGGAGATGCAGCGGGCCATGGCCAGGCAGGCTGAAGCTGAACGGGACCGGCGTTCTAAAGTCATCAACGCCGAAGGAGAATATCAGGCCGCCAATCGCTTGGCCGAAGCAGCAGCAATCATCCAGGAATATCCCCAGGCCCTGCAGCTTCGCTACCTGCAGACTATGCGGGAAATGACCTACGAAAGCAAAGCCAGCACCATCCTGCCCATCCCCCTGGATCTCTTCGCCCTGCTCAAGCCCCAAACAGGAGATACAGCCGCAAAAGACAAAGAATAAAAAAGCCCGATGGGGGCGGCCTGAATAAGTAGCCCCCCTCGGGCTTTTTGTTTCCAATTATTATTTTCCGGGTGCCTATTCTTTTTCAGCTCCCTTACCTCCTTGACCCTGGCCGCGTTTTTGCTGCTGCATCATCTGCTGCTGCATTGCCTGCATTTCCTGCTGCAGGCTTTCCAGCTCTTGAATCATTTCCTTGGTCTTGGGCTCTTTCTTTTCCATAGCCTTAATCATATCTTCCCGGAAGGCCTCTTGCTTTTCCTGAATTTGTTCATTACTCATGGTTTCCGTCCGGGCCTGCCGGTAGGAACTGATCTTTTCCTGCCACTGGTTCCTCAGTTCTTTCTTTTGCCCAGGGGCCATGTCTTTGCCCTGCATTTTGGACTGCAAGGATTTGAGTCCTTTTTTACTCACGTTGTGTTTTTCCATATTCTGGTCCATGGTGTCCTGGACCAGAGAATCCAGCTCATCACGCTCTTTTTGCAGTTCAGGATTGTCTTGCAAGGTCTCTTTTTGAACAGATTGCAGCTTTTTGCCTATTTCTTGCATCCTCTGGATTTTCTGCTGCATTACCTGCTGACCGACGGGTCCTTGCTTTGTGCCGTGTCCCATTTCAGCGTTTTGGGCTGCAACAGGCAGCGACCCGGCCAAGAACAGGCATGAAACTAAACAGCTGATCAGGATCTTGAATACCGATTTCCTCTGAAACATACGGTCTCCTTGTTGTCATTGTACATGTGGCCCCACATTCAGTATGCTCGGGCGGACGTTTTGCCAACCAAAGACGAAAACTATCATCATCCTTGGGTATCTTGTCAATCGCAATGAAATATGTCAGCTTTGCCGGCAGCCTGAAATTACCTGTTCCCAAAGGGAATAAGAACGTAAAGTGGCCAGGATATTCTGTCAAGGAGACATGAACAAAGCTCACAAGCGCTTTGCCTATGCCGGGTCCAAAGACTGCCGGGCAGCAATCATGGCCACGGGGTAGGGACACGGCCTGTGAATACGGATGCATTGGTCTTGGCAGCTGTGTCCGTGCCTGTCCGTATCCGGCCATGCACATGGGACCAACTGGACTGCCTGAGGTGAATACATCTGTGTATACTGGATGCGGCAAATGCCTGCAGGTCTCTGCCCTAGAAACATCCCCCGCCTTTTGCCCATATCACAGCCAACAGCCAATTTATGCTCCTTTCCAACCAAGGGCAAAGTTGTCGCCCAGGCCTGTACCATCGGATGTATCGCCTGCAGCATCTGCATAAAAGAGTCCCGGCACAAAGACGTGCATAGAAAAATGCCCAACCGGAGCAATGATCGATCTGTTCCACACACCTTGATCTTTTGAGCATATTCAGTCATTTTGGATAGAGTAAAATAAACACTCTGTACCGTACAGGAGGGAATATGCACATAGTCTATCATCACCGCTACGAAGAGGTGTATGCATCCGACCCTGCCGCAGCCAAAGGCAGGCTGGATCTGGCCAGGTCTTATCTGCAGAAACACAATCACCAATTTATCACTCCCGAACCGGCAACTGAGGAAGATATCCTCCTGGTACATACCCAGGAACATCTCAGGCGTATCCAGCAGCGCTTGCATCTGTATGAACTGGCCCTTTTAGCCGCCGGCGGAGCGATCGCCGCTGCCCGCCTTGCCTGTTCAACAACCCCGGCTTTTGGCTTGATTCGGCCTCCGGGACACCACGCCAGCGTGGATTCCTGCTGGGGCTTTTGCTGGTTCAACAATGTGGCCGTAGCTATGCAGGCCATGCGCAGGGAGGGCTTGGTCCGGCAAGGATTGATTGTCGATATCGACCTGCACTTTGGGGACGGGACGAGCGGATTTTATGCCCGGGATTCGGATATTACCTATTATCATCTGGATACTTTTCCGGAACTGGAGCAGACCTTGGCTGCTCAGAAGGAGTGCGATCTGGTCGGAATATCGGCCGGGTTTGACCGACACATTGAGGACTGGGGAGGCATGCTGGCAACAGAGGATTATGCCCGATTGGGACGGATGATCAAAGGATTTGCAGACCGGCATTGCCCGGACAAGATCTTTGCCGTCCTTGAAGGCGGATATAACCACCACGTCCTGGGACCGGCCATTCAGGCCTTGATTTCAGGTTTGGAGGAGTAATCAGCAGCAACGGAGCGAAGGATAGCATACACGTAGGCCACTGATTTGTATGAAAATGTGTTATTTGTTCATGGTTATCAGGAGCTGATTGCAAGTCCACTTTTTTGTCTGTTCCCAATCGGAATCATTATCGATATCGGGATCGTTTGTATGCTTCGCCAAGGCGAGCTACGCCCGCAACCCAACCAAGAGAACCTTGAACCGCCCGCTTCGCTCAAGGCGCAAAGGTCGCCAAGCAAGAAAGGCAAAG
>CAYZLB010000136.1:0-5091 GCA_964479235.1 uncultured Desulfohalobiaceae bacterium | reverse complement strand
GCCATGATCGGCAATCCGCCCTGGATGGAGGGCAAGATGCGCTTTGGCTCCTTTGGGTATCCCTCCTACATGTATGATATTACCTTGGCCGATGATGATGGCAATGAAATCACTCAGGTCGATGAAGTGGGACATATCGTGGTTCGCTTGGACCGCTGGCGGGCCATTGGTTTGTTCACCGAATACATCGGCAATCCAGAAAAGATGCGTGATGTGTTTGTCGACAACTACTACTATACGGGTGACCGGGCTTGCTTTGACAAAGACGGCTACTGGTGGTTTGTAGGCCGGGCTGATGATGTTATCAAGTCCTCCGACTTCCGGGTAGGCCCCTTTGAAGTGGAAAGCGCCTTGGTTGAGCACCCGGCAGTGGCTGAAGCCGCAGTTGTGGGCAGCCCTGATCCGCACCGTTATCAACTGGTCAAGGCCTATGTCATTTTGTCCAAGGACTATGAGCCTTCCCGGGATTTGGCTTTAGAGCTGTTCAAGCACACCATCAATATTCTGGCTAAATTCAAGATTCCCAGAATTATAGAGTTTGTTCCGGAAGTGCCCAAAACCATCAGTGGAAAGATCCGGCGGATAGAGCTGAGAGAACAGGAAGTCAAGAAAAAGGAGGAAAATTTGGATCACGGAGAATTTGAATATTTTTATCATGATTTCCCGGAATTGAGTTCCAAGAAATAATCATCAATGACGAGTTATCAGTTATTGGTTATGAGTTGCCAGTTTTGAGCCGGTTTCTGAGAGCAAATAACTGATAACTCTCATGCCTTACGACCTATTTACCTATGCAAAAGAGATGGAACAACAAAAAGATGTGCAGAGAGTTTGCCAGTCCAGGCACCGAATGCTTGGCTGTCACCTATGCGATTTGGACCTCGAGTGCTTTGTGGCAATGAAATGTGCACTCTAGTGAGGAGGGGAAAATGGTAGAGCCTTCTGCAATTATTCACGCGTCGATGAACACCCTGTTGTGGGAAGCAGCGATCATGACCGTATGTATTGGTTGTGTTGATTTGGGTTGGGGCAAGAACGATCCCCGGGACTTGGGTATTGTTCTATTGGCTGGTGCACTGCTGGAAACAATTTCCTTGTGCTTTGTCCTGGCGAATGGGAATGCCCTGGATGCCACAATTGCCGCCGCCTTTATTCTCGTTTTGTGGTACTTGGGATTTGCTATGACCTTGGGAAAGACAAACAGGCTGGTCATGGTCCATGCCAACATGCTCACCGGTCTCTTGTTTTTCCTGTTTACGGTTTGGGCCGCCTTAAACGCCCATGTTTTCTTAGCTATCGCCCTGGGTCTTCTTGTGCCGGTCCTTTGGGGCGGAAGTTGGGCTCATTATACCGGGAATGCCAAGGGAGCGAAGATAGCCGGCCTGGCCGCTTTTGTCGATTCCTTTGTCTTCACCTTGATGGCTTTTTGCGGAGCTATTGGCATTCACTTGCCCTAATCTGCAGTCGTTTGTAGCAATAAAAGAATAGCTTGGCGATGTGAGGTCCAAGTCCATATGCAGGGAAGCCCAAATCCAGTAGGAGGAAGGGACTGCTAAAAAAAGCGCCTGGTGAACCAGGCGCTTTTTTTATTTACGTGGTGCGTATCGTTTCATCCTGAGATGAAGAGTTTGCTTGTTCATTGGTTTCAAAGGGCATGGAGATTTCTACGTCCCCGCCGCCGCTTCGTTTGATCTTGGCATGAGGATAGCATTTTTGAAAGACGTGAATCATGTTTGTGTTTTCGGTCAAGACTGTGGCTGTGAATGCAGAATATTTGTTTTCTTTGGCTATCATTTCAAGGGTTTGCACCAGATGGGTTCCTATTCCCTGATTTTGGTACTCTTCCTTGACCACAAAGGCCACTTCGGCTGTCTGCTCATCTGCCTTGGCATAGGAGCCTATGGCCACAATTTTTTTGTGTTTTCCTCTTTGGACCAAACCGATAATGGTCATATTCTTCCGGTAATCCACGGAAGCCCATTGCTGCTGGAGCATTTTGCGGGAAAAGACCTTGCGCAAATTGAAGAACCGGTAGTAGACCGTGTTTTCCTGCAGGGAATAATAAAAATTGCGGGAGGCAAACTCGTCCGATGGCAACAAGGGTCGAAATTCCACATCTTTCCCATTGGGCAGATTGAGGTAGGTCTTGTAGTTTTCCAAGAAGATGAGATCCTGCTTGGTTGGGGGGAGCTGATCGTTGAATATATAGTGCCGTTTTTTTGCTTCTTGAATAAGTTCTTCCCGAAATTTGGGGTGCGCTATCTGGGCCAACTCCATGACCCGCTGATAGATGCCCTTGCCGTGCAGTTCAGCAATGCCGTATTCAGTGACCACAATATCCACGTCGCCCCGGGTCGTGGCCACTCCGGCTCCTTCGCTCAAATGGGGCACAATCCTGGAGACTTCATCGTTTTGGGCGGTAGAGGGCAGGGCAATGATGGAAAAGCCACCCTTGGACATGGCCGCTCCGCGAATGAAATCGACCTGGTCTCCAATCCCGCTGTAAAACAAATATCCCTTGGAGTCAGTGCAGATTTGCCCGGTCAAATCCACTTCCAGGGCCGAACTGAGAGAAATAAGGTTGTCGTTTCGAGCTATCACATTTGGATCATTTACAAATTCCGAAGAACGGAAATAAAACATGGGGTTGTTGTCTACATAGGAATAGAGCTTATCCGAACCCATACACAAAGAGGCCACAACCCTGTCCGGCAGGTAGGACTTTTTCTTGTTGGTGATTATTTTTTGTTCCAAAAGAGGTAAAAAGCCATCGGTGATAACCTGGGTGTGAATACCCAGGTCTTTAAGGGTTGTCAAATATGGGAGCAAGGCATCCGGAAGATGTCCAAAACCGACCTGCAGGGTGCACCCATCGTCTATGAGCTGGCTGACATAACTGGCGATTCTTTTGACTATTTCCTTGTTTTTGGTCACATTGACCATCTCGACCAGGGGTTCCTCATGCCAAACCAGGGAATCGATCTCATCGACATGGACGAAACTGTCCCCCCAGGTCCGGGGCATGTTCGGATTAACCTGGGCAATGACGGTTTGGGCGTTTTTGAGTCCAGCCAAGGTAATGTCCACTGAGATGCCCAGGCTGCAATATCCGTATTTGTCTGGAGGACTGACCTGGATCAAGGCCACATCCAGACCGATTTGCTGCGAATTGAACATCACTGGGATCTGGGAAAGATAGGCCGGAATATAATCGATTTTTCCTTCAAAAGCCGCTTGGCGCATATGTTGGCTGATAAAAAAGAGCTTGAGGGAGAAGCGGCTTAAAAACGAAGAGTCGTTGACGAACTGGGCAAAAGTGGATGAAAGCATCTGGTAGATGACGATATCCTGGATGCTCATGTTCTGGACCATGGCACGAATAAGGGCCTGAGGTTCTCCGCATCCTGTGCCGATGAAAACACGGCTTCCGTTCTTGATCTTTTTCACGGCTTGGTCAGATGACAGGGTTTTATCTTTGTAGTAGGACATGAATTTGTGCATGATGCCTCCGTATTGGTATCCTGGTTGAGCATAGGATGAGATTGACTGAAGAATAAGTCTTCGTCAAGGACGAAACTGGTCTGGGCTGAGCACAGGGAGTTCAATATCTAACAGTTTTTCATACAAACCTGACAATGAATAGAGAAGACAAAATGGAAGGCATGCATTATGAGGGTTACTGCATACGCCCGCCGAGCGAAGCAAACAGTATCCTGCTTCAGGTCACATTGGGTTGTTCACACAACAAGTGTACCTTTTGCGGGAGCTACAAGGACAAGCAATTCCGGATCAAGGATGAAAAGATCATTTCCCAGGATATTGATTTTGCTGCTCGGACCATGCACCGGCAGCGCCGGTTGTTTCTCATGGACGGCGACGCATTGATTATTCCTCAGCGCAAACTGGTCCCGCTCCTAGAGGAGATAAACACAAAAATTCCCTGGCTGACCAGAATCGGAGCATATGCCAATGCCAAGTCCATACGGAAGAAATCTGACCAGGACCTCAGGCGTCTGCAGGAACTCAAACTCCGGATTCTCTACCTTGGAGTGGAAAGCGGACATGACCAGGTCCTTGCAGATATCGTCAAGGGTAGTACAGCCGAAGAACTTATCAAGGCCGGTCAAAGGGTTCGCCAGGCAGGAATCAGGCTCTCAGTGACCGTGCTCTTGGGTATCGCAGGGACCCAGAGATCCCTGGAGCACGCCCGGGCCACAGGGGAGCTGCTTACGGCCATGGATCCGGATTATGTCGGGGCCTTGACCGTGATGCTCATCCCAGGCACGCCATTATATACCGATTGGAAGCAGGGCGGATTTGCACTGCTGGATGAGCATGGGATCTTGCGGGAACTCAGAGAGATGCTGACCCATACTCGATTAAGCAGGGGATTATTCATGGCCAATCATGCATCCAACTATTTGCCCATCAAGGTCCGGTTTCCTGAAGATAAAGAAAAAACCTTAGAGCTCATTGATCAAGCCTTGCACGGGGAGATTCAGCTCAAGCCGGAGTGGATGCGCGCTTTGTGATGTGGGCACTTATTCATAAGCATATCCTCACGGCATTTTTGCCAGGCCATCTGGCAAAAATGCCGTGAGGATGTTCTCTTCAGCCTGCATGAGCTTCAGCTATCTAGCCAAATTTTTCTCCGATAGCCCGGCCATAATCTTGGCAGGCTTTGGTCCCTTCCTGCGTTTTGATCATTTTTTCAGTAATCAAAAAATGGCCCAGATCGGTCATGTTCATCCCGAAGACGTTTTCCATGGTATCGTAAATGATGGCCGCTGCATCTCCGGAATGAGTGTATGAACCAAAGGCTCCGCCGATTTTTCCCTCCAGATCGGCTTCTTTGGCCAGAAACAAAAACTGTTTCATTCCTTGGGTCATATCCCTATGATAGGTAGGGCAGCCGAAAATATATGCATCATAGCCCTGAATATCTTTGGGTTTTTTGACTTCCGCCACTTTTCTTAATTCCGCATCATGGCCGGCCATACGGAGTCCTTCGGCAATATATTCGGCCATGGTCTTAGTGTTTCCTGTCCGGCTGACATACGCGATAAGTGCCTTCATAACTTTTTTCTCCTT
>CAYZLB010000135.1:0-5097 GCA_964479235.1 uncultured Desulfohalobiaceae bacterium | reverse complement strand
CTACGGCAAGAAACACGCTTTGTAGCGTGTTTGTTTAACCGGGCAAGCCCGGTACTACAACAAGAAGTACAATCGTAAAGGCTACTTCTGGGGAGATAGGTTTACCCAGTTAAATAGACCAAAGGTCTACGGCAAAGCCGTATTTAACCGGGTGAAAGTCCATGATTGTTCAAGACGGCCGAACCCTGGTCAATCTCCTGGCCTATGTGGACTTAAATCCCATCCGGGCCGGGATTGTGAAGCGGCCTGAGGATTACAAGTGGAGTTCTCTGGGATACCATTTCCAGACCGGGAACAAGGGCGATCTCTTGAGTGTGGATTTTGGCATGAAGTAATGGAATGAGCATAGCCCCAAGGAGATTGTCCGCAAGTACCGGGAGTTCGTATACGAGACCGGGGCAGCAGACGGTGGTCGGTGGTCAGTGGGAAGAAGGAAAAGAAAAGCGAGGAATTGAGCAGAAGATTGTGGACAAGGAACGTAAGAAGAAATACAAGGTCCGGCGGGTGGACAGGTTCATGTACCGAACCCGGTATTTTACTGACGCTGGAATCATCGGATCCAAGGAGTTCGTGGGCGAGGTCTTCGACCAGGTCAAGCACCTGCTCCGATCCAAGGACGAGCGCAAATTCACACCTGTAGGCGGGGTAGAGGGGGTGTACTCTATGAAGAGACTGGGGTAGGCTGTGGCGAGTGCCTCATATGTGCAGCAGTTTTTATGTACCTTGTTCATTCGTATATTTTTTGATTTGCAAAGAGATTGATGCAAGTTTTGTCAAAAGATAGGTCCGCAGTATAAGATTCTGGAATCTATGTGTACCATAGCGGGGGCAAGTGGCAGGAGCATTTCAGTTCCACAGCAGTCCACTGATACAATCAGGCTGAACCAGAAAGAACTCTCCCCAGACCGTGGATTTCATGTTCGGCAGGCCTTATAGGATTTTGGAGAACAGGCTGCAGCAAGAGCAGGGTAGGGTAGTCTGGAGTGCTAGCCATGATGCCTACAAGAACCAAGAGCCTTATGCCGCCCTACGCCGCAATCTGGCATGGCAAAAGCAGGAAAGGGACATAGAGATAAAAGATCAGGTGCAGCCTGGACAGCCCGTTCTTGTGGAGCTATTTTTCCACTTACATCCAGAATGCGCTGTAGACAGGATAGAATGTGGCTTTATACTGAGCCGGAGCAATGCCCGGGTTGAGCTATATGCGGACAGTCGCCTAAAAGCAGAAGTGTTTCACGGCTCTGAATCTCCCTTGGCTGGATGGTATTTCCCCAGGTTCAATGAGATCAGACCTTGTTATACTCTGCGCTGCCAGGGAACGGTAGAAGGGTATACAACCCTTACAAGCACCTTGCGGGTTTAGACAGGAAGCAGCAGAAAAGAATAAAGAATAGTTGACAGGATTAACAGGTTTGACAGGATGTTATCTTGGCGCTCCGGAAGATCGCCAAGAAAGTCCAATCCGGCACCCACTTTTTTGCAAAGCTGCGCTCAGCTGAGGGGAAGAACACCCGTGAAAAGTGGGTGCCGGATGGAAGAGGGCCCAAACCCACTGCGCAGCAGTTGATTCTCTGCCCGCAGGCATCCGGCATGCGGGGACAAAAAAATCCAGTAAATCCTGTGAATCGTGCCTGCCACGCTTGCCCAGTTGAATTCCTGCCTGGTGAAACAAATCCGAATAATTTCCTGCATAGCAGGGTTTCACTGAGTCTTCCATTCAACCGGGGTGAACCTTCTTTCAGTTCATTGGGGTCTAAACGTCTTCTGCCTTTCAATATTTTCAAAAGCACATATAATCCACATTCTTTGTCGAGGAGCCGTATTTTTGATTGTATTTGACAAGATCATCATCAAGAATCTGGGACCAGTTAAGTCTGCAGAGATTGAACTGGCACCTTTAACTGTGCTGGTTGGTAAGCAGGCTTGCGGAAAATCACTTGCAGCTCAGGTAGCGTTTTTTTTCCGCTCCATCCAAAGCCTGGTGGCCAGATATTACACACCGCAGCTTGTCCAGGAATCCAACTGGCAAGAAAAAATGATTAAAAGCATACTTGATGATTTGCGGGGAGTGCCTTTTGGCTATTTTGCCGACGGTACAGCTTACTTGCATTATAAGACAGCTAAGAGCTGGTGGTCTGTTCATGTGTACAAATCAAACCGGAACGTGCGCCTAAATAAAGAATTCAAAAAATATCTGACCAACCTGGTAGAGAGCTGGGAAGCAAAGCCACAAAAGGGGGGACTGCAGTCTGCCTGGGATTTTGAAAGCGTCTTCATTCCTACGGAGCGGTCTGTTTTTACCCGCCTATCAGACAAAGCACCGACTGTTCTTTATGCCCAGCATCAACCAATCTTGTTGCGCCTTTTTGCTGAATATCTTGATCGATCAAAAAACATATATTCAAAGCTGTACCCCAGTTACGGCAGAAAAGAATTGGCAGACCTTTTTGGACAGGAGTGGCTGAGGTCCATGGACTTCGTTCTGGAGCAGCAAGTAAAGGCCATCCAGGGTAAAGCATACACTCCACCGCATGGACCGCAACTGTGGAAATGGATGATTCACTCAAGTGATGACAAGAAAAGGATTATTCCTATAGAAGCGACTGCATCCGGTCAGATGGAAGCATGGCCGTTCTTTGTTGTTGCAGCCACTATGGGCAGTATTTACCCTCACATGTCTGTCTATTTTGAAGAGCCGGAAACGCATTTGCATCCAGCAGCCCAAGTGGAGGTTGTGCGCACAATCGCCTACTTAGTAGGACGGGGGCAGAGTTTCTTTTTAACTACACATTCCCCGTATATATTGTATATTATAAACAATATGCTGCAAAGCTATTTTGCCCAGAAAAAAAATGGCAAAAAACGAATTCATCTCGACCCTGATCAGGTTGCCGCTTTCCAGGTAGAAGGTTCAGCTATAAGTCTCATTGATCGCAAGGGAACTGGTTTGATCGAAATAGGAGAATTGGAGCGGGTCGCAGATGAGTTGGGAGAGGAGTTTGAAGCGCTTTTAGATGAGGTGGAATAGTTGTGGGTGATACAGCAAACTTGCGGGATATAATGCAGAAGCATTGGTCAAAGGGATGCGTTGATCCTAAATATAGGGTGTCTGAAAAGAAAAAGACCTTTAGTATCAAGCTCCAGCCCCCAGGGCAGGCTGTACTTTTGCGACCTGAGCATTGCCCGGAATGGCCTCAAGAAGGTCGAAAGTGCGATGGAATTCTTGTGTGCCACAACGGAAAGGAACAAAGGATGACCCTTGTACTTGTTGAACTCAAGGGCGGCCATATGGAAAAAGCCCTCCAGCAGTTGGAAACTGCCTGTGGATATCTTTGCGCTAGCGGCCGCTCAAGCCTGAATAAACACAATGAGTGGACAAATACATTGGGTGAGTATGGATTGCACCACGCCAAAAGGATCTATGGGTTGATTGTTGGCAAGAAAAGCTTGGCCCAGCATCAGCAAAAACTAAGTGCGTTGCGCAAAAAATATGGTCTCAAGATACGAGCTACTACTGGTGATTTTACCGGCAAGACAGTGCATGAATTGGAAAACTTTTTGGGATTGATTGAATAATTTATGGTCTGATTAAGTGATTGAATTACAGGAGATTATAAGGCATTTTTGGACCCCAATGAAATGGGAAGAAATTTCATGGGGCAGGAACGATTAACAGGATTGACCCCAGTTGAATGGAAGAAATTCAACGGGGCAAGCAGGATGAACTTGGCGCTCCGGAAGATCACCAAGAAAGCTCCAATCGCCTCACGGCGATACAAGATTCAAGGTGAATAGATCTCTTAACCTGAAGAGGTTACAGAAAATATAAATCCTGATGATGAGGTGGAGGTTATAATCAGGCCGCTAAAAAGTAGTGCCAGTTCTGATTCGGATATAGAGCAGGTTTTAAAAGCTATAGAAAAAAGAATGGAGGAGAAATATCCCAATATATCCAGTCCCATAAATCCAAAAATTAAAGATATTGTTGGGATTTCAAGTGAAATAAAAGATCGATATTCAAGATATTCTGACAAAGAGATCCTAACCATGGCCATAATGGAAAAACATCTTGAAAAAGGAGAAATCATTGAAAGTCTTTTTTGATACCAATGTTATTCTAGATATTCTAACCTAAATTGAGCGATTGAGCTCAATGGTGTAACCGTCTCTTCAAAAAGTAGCACAAACTCGACGAAAATTTACTTTATAAGGGCGTTCGGCGGCCTGTCCACGCAGAAATGTAAACTTATACAGCGTGCTATAAACTTATTCTCAGAGTCTGATGGCAAAATTTGGGCACACTACTCCCTGGGAAATACTCTCATGACTTAAAAATCTAAGCTAGAACGAATCGGGGTGGATTATTACACCTCGCCCACATTGATTCGAAATTTAGTGCTTCATAAATGGCTCCAGGAATTTTCAAAACATAAGCAAGTATATTGAAAAAGAAATTGGCTGATAACTCTCAGAAGTTGGCCTGTCACTCCTCATCAAACTCCGCATTGCTAAAGTTCAGAGTTCCACAATTCTCCCGCACAGCCCTCTGGGTGTTCTCGTCAAAGCCGTCCGGCATTTCGGCCTCGATGTCCAGCCTGAGCTTGACCTGGGCACCTGGTTTGGCCGTGAGTTGGCTGACGACTTCCTGGTGAATGGTATCAAAGGACATACGGCCGGTGTGCGGGTCGAGCTCAACTGTTCCGTAGAAGCGTTTTTTGGCTGTCTTGCCAGGGGTTGGCCTTCCTCCCCCTTGTTGACCACCTTCTTTTTCAACTCCCGGCCCAGGTGTTGGATCATACCCCCCAGGAGGGAGATCATGGCCGGGACCACCGCCTTCCTCGCCGCCTCCATCAGGAACAGGGACCTGTTGGGCCTGCTTGCAGGCCTTGGCTGTTTCCAGCTCAATGATCACTGAGGATCGATCCAGGACCACGATGCAGGGTTCCTTGAACTTCAGGCCCCGGTATTCATCGCCTTCCTTACCATCTGCATAGCCGAAGTAATCGCCACTGCTCACGCCTGTGGATATGACGGACCGGAGGATGGAGCTGTCCAAAAGCCTGGGCAGGTAGAGGTAGCTGCACATCTTTTCCCACA
>CAYZLB010000134.1:0-5279 GCA_964479235.1 uncultured Desulfohalobiaceae bacterium | reverse complement strand
TTTTCCTTCAACCATTTTCTCTCGGCCAGTTCATGGTCAGACAAAAGCGATAATGACAACAGAAGCATGGCCCTGGTTGTCTCCCCTGGTATGGCTGTGCAGATATTGACTGCTTTTTCCCAGCAGGCTTTTTGGTTCATCCTGTCCGGCATGAGTCGCCCGAAATTTACTGCCCACAACTGCCATGGGTGGACGGCTGGGACCTGGCCCAAACGGGGAACCCAGTACTGTGCATAGATCTGAGGCAGGTTCTGGCCGCTGTCGGCCAGGAAACGGACATAGGCAGCGTGCTGAAAGGGGTTGTCGGCTTTCGGCTGAAAGTCTGCCAGCTTGAGACATTCCAGATAGGCCAGAAGGGCCTCCTGAGCCTGAGCAATGTCCCCTGCGTCCAAAAATGCATAGACCAGATAGGAAAACTCCCGCCGCCAGTCCTGCCGAAAATCAGCTCTCTCTCCTTGGCCAAAAGCATTTTGAGCCAGATGGACATAGTCACGGCACAGGTCCAGATATTTTGGGCCGCAGAATCCAAAATGCTGGGCCATTGTCCCGTAGAAGCAGCCCAGGGCCCGATGCACCGGAGACTGTGCACGCTGTAAGCGGCGTTCAAAGCGTTCCTGCTCCGCGCAAAGCGCCTCCTGGACCCATGGGCCGAGAGTGTCCAATATGTGCGGATCAAAGCAAAAGCTGTTGTGCTGGTCCTGGACAATGCGCTCGGCCAGAAGCATGATCAGCTTGGTTTCTCCCTGGTCTGAGCAGGCGATCTCTTCTTCCAAATCATGCCCCTCCAGCCAGGTCTTCCAAGTTTCCCAGGCAGTCAGACGCCCTTGATGCCGGCAGCGCATGAGCTGCATGCGGCACAGCCGAAGGCAGAGTTCCGGGCTCTGGCTGTAGAGGATATCCATGTCTTTGGCTTGGACACTGTCCAGAACAGGCTGGAGCAGGGCCTGAGTGCAGGACTGCTCGTTGTCCTGGGGCCAGATCAGATCCAGGATTCGGCATAAGCCGCTTATGTCTTGAGTGCTGAAAACCAAGCGCATGGACCGCCGGACCAGGCCGTATTCCTGGTCCAGAAATTTGACTGCATGCTCTGGGAGGGAGAGCAGGCTGGATATTGTCTGACAGGGTGATCCCACAGCCTGCATGGACTGAATCAGGGCGGCTCCCTGGCCCGGAGCATAGAGCTGCCATAGGGTCCGGGCAGTGGGCAGGTCGGAAACCGGCAATAATTCCAGATCTGGAACTGCCGTTGCCAGTGAGGCCCTGGGTCCGGTGCAGGGGAAAATCACCCCATGAATGCCGGATGCCTGGGCAGCTTTGGCTTTGGCCTCCAGGTGGGAGACAGGAAGCAGATTGCCATCTGGGGTCAGGCTTCCGGTGGCGGCCACATTGGGAACAGGGATATTTTGCTTCACAGCGTAAAATCCTAGGAGTGCGGGCAGTCCCAAAGAGGAACCGCGGATCAAAATTTCAGGGCGGGTAAAGTCAATTATCGGCCAGAAGATCAAACTGGTTCCAGCAGATGGCTCTTCCAACCCGGCTGCGTAGTCAACCGCAGTCAGGGCATCCACCTCCATGCAGTCTTTGGCCCACACGGGCAGAATATGCTTGGTATGTTCTTGGGTATTGCCGGCCAAGGCCCAGAAGAGTTCGGCCCGGCCAGTTCCTTCGTCGGCCAGAAGCAGGGGGATACGTTGCCAGGTTGTGCGGGTAAACCCGGGCCAGGACAAAGGAAGCCCGATGCTTTTCGGTGAGGTCCATGCCTGAAGCATGGAGTGGACCGCGGGATCAAGGCCGGGAGTCAGGGCCGCTCCGGCAAGGCACAGGGCCTGAAGCAGGGGGAGCTCCTGGAGAGGCAGGGCCTGAGTGATAGCCGATAAGCAATCTTGCAAGGAGCGTTCCCGGGGCCACATGCCAGAATGAGGAGTCAGTGAGGCTCGGTTCCAAAGCGGACGAAAGCCGGGGGTTCCAGCCCAGGCCGCGAGTTCCTCCAGGGTCCAGGAGTGATTGACCATAATGCTCTTGGGCGATTTTTCTTTTATCAGTCTGCGTCAATCGCAGTAATCTGCAGGCAAACCTTTTTATCTCTCTGTCAGTTTGGTTGGGTTGCGGTGAGAGCCCGCTTGAGTTTTTTATTTCTTCCAGCCCAGGAGCAGGATTTTGAGCTCCCCTTGACTGCAGTCCGCAGAAGTTGGGTGCGCAAAGCTCAGTTGGAAATACGATCCGTCCGGACTCAGTTCAACCTGATAGGCTGCATATGACTCTGAGCCATCAACCCACCATGCATACATAGCTTTTGGTTCGATCCTGGCTTCAGTAATACGACCGGCAATAAAAAGGCCGTGTTCGGAGTGATCCAGAACTGTGATCACTGCCCGTCCCGGACAAAGGTGTACCTCCTGTTCATAGTCCAGCCACAGGCAGTTGATTGTGATTTCTTCATCTGCATCAGCAGCGGCCAGAGGGAGGTTGTCCCAATAGGCCAGGCCGAGAAGGGCTTTCGCAGAAAGATTTGGGTCTGAAGGAAGAATAAGTTCAGGGTGAGCGGCTTGGATTTGCCTTCGCACAGAGTCCGGGTCGTCGCTGGCCAGGAGCTCTATTTCCGGGGAAATGTTTTCAGTGCTGTTTTCCGCGGCTAGTGCGGAAAACAGGGAGCGGCTGGCCATGATATATGCGGTTTTAAGTTCCAATTCCCGAAAGGCTTGCAGGACACTGTGTGGTTCAGGGTCTATGTGGGATTGCCCAGTTTGGGTCACAATGTCATTCAGGCTCTCGTCTTCAACTGTCCCCCGGCAGGATTCCAGGTCGGCGGCAGCCAATGTATACACATTCCAGGCCTGAGCCAAACCCTTTTCCGGGGAAAGATATACATCCCCAGGGCCGGCCAGGTCCGGTTCATGAAAGATCTGGGCCACACGCACAGCCTGAATAGGGGCTGGGGGCAGGGACACAATCAGGACCAGGGGAGGGTTGAAGTAGGCGGCCTCCGGTCCCCAGCCAGCCAGGTGAGATTTTAAAGTCCAGATCTGTCCTGGGGCTGGCTCCCGATCTGTTTCCCCTTTCCTCTCATCACAGCCGGCTATAGCAGAAGTTATATCTGAAAGTTCAGGATGTTCTTGGCCCATCTCCAGACGCTCCCGGCAGAACACGCAAGATTGCACATGCTTTTGAACCATTCGATCCTCTTGCCGGTGCAAAAGGAGATCTTCAGGAGGACAGGTCCTTTTGGGGATCACAGTCTGCAAAACAAGCTTCTGGGCCGCTATAGTGGGGTGCTCACCCATATCTTTTTAACTCCAGTAACGAATATCTTGACGGAACTACAAAAAGTCGAGTTGCTTTCGTTTGCGATAAAAGCTGAAGCTATAATTCTTTGTTTTTGCTGACCTCTGACTTCTGACCTCTGATCTCTGGCGAGTGCAACAATAGTTTTTGCACTCGCAACTATCTTATGATCATCGGCACAAAAAGTCTCATGTCTTTTGCTTGGGAGTACGGTATTCAGCTCCGAGCTTCAATCTTTTATACATAAAGATGCTTATAAATCATACTTCCAACCACCCCATCCCAAGGTGTTGATGTATACAATACCCGGCTCCCGGCCGAGCATCTTATTCATTCATCACGGCTCTGAGTCTGTTGTTTACAAGCGGAAATCGTGGCTTCCAAAAACCTGATGGCCAGATCCCGATTTTGGTCTTCAGGAGAGAGTCCTGGCCACAAAATGCAAATATCCTGAAAACGTTTTTCAGCTTTGGTGTAATGGTAATGAGCCCCGCTGGCATTGCGCAGTCCAAGGTGCTGGGCAATATCCTGCAATCCGAGATCTTGCTCAAAGCGCATGACCCACAGTTCTTGCTGCACAGTGGACAATGCGGCTGCAAAGCCGGCAGCCAGCTCCGGGAGCTTTTGGGAGGTGATCATGTGTTCCGGGGCATGTTCCCAAGACTCATCCTCTGGCATATCTCCAAAGCTTTCCTCAGAGAAGTCCGGCCTGTTCGGATCGTTGGCATAGGCCACCGGAGTGCGGGTCTGTTCCGGAAAGTGGGCCCCCAGGTAATTGGTTAGGCTGCGAACGGATATCAGGCTGGCCCGGCCTGTTTTTTCCCTGGCCTGGTTCCAGAAAAAACAAGCTGCCCGCAGGAGACTTTCTGAACTGGTCACTTCCTGGGCATTGATAGGTGGTGGCGGCCAGGAGGTGAAATTCTGATCCATAAGGTGTTCCTTGTTGGCCGTGTGCTGATCGGTCCAGGCGTACCAGGCCTGGGTAGGTTCACTGTGGTAGATAATTTCGGAAGCTTGGCTGAGCAGGCTCCGGATGCGGCGATACAGGGCATGCCAAGGGCTGTGAGCGGATGTCCGTCGCTTTTCCAGACAGGAACGGACAAAAAGCCTGATCAGGATGGAGACCAGCTTGCTCCCTTCCCCCTGTTCGGCCAGGAGGACAAGGTCCTGGCGTTTATCCGGGGCCAGCTCGGCCACAAAGAGCCACAGGTCGTGGATCATGTCCTGGAGCGCGTCCGAAGAATGATCCAATCCATACATCCCTTCCGGCAACTGACGCAGGGCCCGACGGGCACATAAGGCCAGAAAATCAAGTCCAGGTTTACTGTGCAGCCATTCTTGGAATCGGTCATCGGCAGCAGCCATCAGCTCCACCTCATCAGCCGGTCCAGGGGCACCCGGCCCCAGAAAGAGAGGTTTTGGGTGAACTGCCGGTCCTTGGGCACCGGAAAGCTCAAATCTTCCAGGACAAAGGAAGTCCGGTCCATAATCCGGCCGGTGATTTCCAGGCGGGTATTACGGGGAATATAGGTCCACGGCCCGGGACTGGAGGTACAGGGGCAGGCTAAAACCGCCAGGCGGGCTGTTGCCTGGAGGATAAAAATGGGGTGACTGGTTCTGGCTTGACGGGGAAAAGTTGTGGTCAAGGTTTGTAAGATCTGGTCCGCAGCCCCGTGAAAAAGCATCCGTTCCTGCCACAGATAAGGAGGGACGTGTTGGATATCTGCTCCCAATTGCTCCAGATCCACCTGTGGACGCTGAAGGGGGATCTCCCAAATCTGGTCCAAGGCGCTGGACAGGCGATCGGTTGTGGAAGTCATATTTTAGTCTGCTTCCTTCTTAACCCAACTTCTCGTGGCTTGAGCCTTTTACGCATCCTATGGAAGCCTTAACTGAGTGTCAATATTCCTTTGAAAAACTCTCCATTTCAACCGTGACAGCTATTAGTGCCTTATCTGTAAATTTCTGCCATAAAAAACAAGAAAATTTGAACCGCC
>CAYZLB010000133.1:0-5355 GCA_964479235.1 uncultured Desulfohalobiaceae bacterium | reverse complement strand
CGCCCGGCCCACTTCCCCCAATCCATCATCCTCTGCGGGGTGCGGGACGTGCGGGACTACCGTATCCGCGCCAGTTCCGGCAAGGAGATCATCACCGGGGGCAGCGCTTTCAACGTTAAAGCTGAATCGCTGCGTTTGGGGGATTCCATCCGATCCGATGTCGAGGCCCTGCTCGCCCAGCACACTGAAGAGACCGGGCAGGAGATCATTCCTGAAGCTCGATCCTGCATCTGGCATATGTCCAAGACCTGGGGCTTGTCACCACCAAAGACCAGGTGGACATCGCCAGCCCTATCTACAAAGAGATCATCCACAGGGAATTGACCTACGGCACTCAGATTTCATTGAGCCAGCAAACAGCCTGGTACGTCCAAGCCGATGGCTCATTGGACACGGAAAAGCTCATTGCCGCGTTCCAGGACTTCTTCCGGGAACGCTCCGAGGCCTGGTTGGAGCGCTTTGCCTACAAAGAGGCCGGACCGCATGCGGACAGATCTCTTGGTCCTGTGGCCACTTACAGCGGCAAAACCAGGACAGCCCTCCTGGACCAGGTGGCAGGAACCTGTGCAGAAAGTGGTTATTGAGCTCAAGATCCTGTACAAGAGTCTGGACAAAACCATTGCAGACGGGCTCATGCAGACCTGGGAGTATATGCAGCGCTGCCAAGCCAATGATGCGCATCTCATTGTCTTTCACCGCCGGGAGGAGATACTCTGGGAAAAGAAGCTCTTTCGTAAGGGATGAGAAATATCAGCGACAGATGATCACAGTGTGGGGGATGTGAAATGCTCAAAGAAAGCACAGGAAGGCCTGAAAAATAGTGCTTTATAAATGGCTTATGTGCTCCCTGAAGAAGTTTTTCAGCAGCTCGTTGAGTGCTACGTGATTGAACTATAAAAAGCCAAGGAGGTGTCATCATGGCCCGACTCATTTATCAATTCTACATCAGGCTTCAGGAGATTGAACCCCCCATTTGGCGGAGGATACAGGTCCCGGATACCTACACTTTCTGGGGGCTGCATGTTGCTATTCAGGATTCCATGGGCTGGCTGGATTATCATCTGCATGCATTTCGATTGCGACCAAAACATAAACGAGAGGTCATAGAGATTGGCATTCCAGATGAGGAGGGATGGGGTGACATCGAAATCCTTCCCGGGTGGGAAATAGAGCTCTCTGAGTATCTGCATGTGCCGGGGCAATGGGTGCAATACGAATACGATTTTGGGGATGGATGGAGGCATGATGTGCTCTTTGAGGGCATTTTGACCAAAGAAAAAGGGGTGAAGTATCCCAGGTGTCTCGGTGGCGAACGGGCCTGTCCTCCCGAGGACTGCGGAGGAGTACATGGCTACTATGAGTTGCTGGGTATCCTCAAAGATCCAAATCATGAGGAATACCAAGAGATGGTCTCTTGGCTCAAAGGACACCTCAAAAAGTACTATCCGTATGATCCAGATGAGTTCCATCCGGAAAAGGTCCGTTTTTCCAATCCAACAACCCGGTGGAAGAAGGCTTTTCAGAGGGACTGATTGATACGCCCAAAGGGCCGCAGATTGCCAATCCAATCTCAGCGGAGGCCATCAATCATTTGTCGCAATGCAAGAACCCCCTCCCAAACCCCTCTCAAGGTTGACGAAAAAGAGAAAACAACAGATAAGGGTTGATTCTTCACTCGTGAGGACTTATGGGGGTATCGGAGGCAAAACATATGACCAAAACGTTCCAGCTGGGCATTTCCCCCTGCCCCAACGACACATATATTTTTGCCCCGTTGCTTTTGCAGCATATCGATCTTCAGCCTTACGACTTTGTGTCCAGGCTGGTTGATGTTCAGGAACTCAATGAAATGGTCTGCGCCGGGGAACTGGATGTGGCCAAGATCAGTATAGCCGTCTACCCGCAGATTTTGGACCATTATCGGCTGTTGCGCTGTGGCGGGGCCTTGGGCCGGGGCTGCGGGCCGCTGTTGGTTGCCAATCGTTCCCGGAAAGTCAAAGAATTGCGCGAAACGCGGATTGCCGTGCCCGGAAAGCTGACCACGGCCTGCATGCTCCTGCAAGCTCACGGTGGTTTCCAGGGAGAGCTGCAGGTCATGCGCTACGACAAGATTATGCCTGCTGTAGCTCAAGGAGAGGTCGAGGCCGGGGTGATTATCCATGAAGGCCGGTTTACCTATCCTGGGTACGGGCTGCATCTGGTTTTGGATCTCGGAGCCTGGTGGGAAGAACAGACCGGGTTGCCCATTCCCCTGGGCGGGATTGTGGCCCGCCGGAATTTGGGATCAGACTTCGCAGCATGGATGGAGGAGAGGATCAGGGACAGTTTGTCCTTTGCCCGGGAAAACGAGGCCGAGATCTGGCCGTTTATCCAGAAATGGGCCCAGGAAATGGATGAATATACCATTCGTGAACATATCCAAACCTTTGTAAACGATTACTCCCAGAACATGGGTGAGGATGGCTGGGCTGCCGTACGGGCCGTCTTTGAGCGGACCGGCAAGCAGCTCCCTGATGATCCAGGGTAAAAAAGGATCAGCCTATGCGCCAGGCATCGCCTGCAGGCGGATCATGCGTCCCGGCTGCAGGTCGGGATGCTCTGAGCAAAGGATCCCCTCTTGCCCGGAATGGAGGTTGTCTGCTTGTGCCCGGTTCAAGGTTTCCAGTCCATAGTCAGGGGGAGAAAGTTCCGGACGCTTGAGGCCAGGGACCAGAATCTGCACCTTTTGCCCTGTCTCCCATTTGTGCCGGACACTGATCCGCCATGCGCCCCTGCCTTCAGGATGCAGGATCTTGGCTACGATCGGGGCTGGAGAATGGCCATGTCCGGGTGTGTACAACCGTTTTCTGCGCCCGGGCAGAAAAAAACCGGTGCTGAAGGGACGGGTGGCGGCCAGCCTGAGTTCCTGCCAATAGAGTTTCGGGCGATAGGTCTTGGCCCGTGCATCGGCCAGGGCTGTGGCATAGACATCCATCACCGGGGCCAGGTAGGAGCTGGTCTTCATCCGGCCCTCAATCTTGAGGCTCTGGACTTCTGCCTTGATCAGCCAGGGAATAAAGTCAATAAGGGCCAAGTCTTCACTGGCCAGTACTGCGGTATACTCCTGGTCACCCACCAGATCCCAGACCGGTTCTCCAGGGCGTTGGGCCTCTTCTAATGATACGGGTTTGTATTCAAAACGGCAGGGGTGCGTGCAGAGCCCTTGATTGGCCGAGCGCTGATTGAGGTGAGCGCTCATGTGGCAACGGCCGGAAATGGCCATGCACATGGCCCCGTGGACAAAGACCTCAAGTTCCAGGTTCGGTACGTCACGGCGGATTGCACGAATTGCCTTGAAATCCAGCTCCCGGGCCAGGTTTACCCGCTTAAGGCCCAGAGATTGCCAGAAGATTGCTGACTCAGGATTGGATGTATTGGCCTGGGTGCTCAAGTGGATTGGCACATGGGGCACTATGTGCCGGGCCAAATGGATGACCCCGGGGTCAGCGGCGATGAGGGCGTCAATGGGCTTCTCTTTCAGGGAATGCAGGTGCTCTTTGACCTGAGGCATCTGGTCCGGTCGGGGCAGGATGTTCAGGCAGTAATAAGCCAGGCGATTCCTGTTATGCACATCCTCCAGAGCCATGTCCAGGGTCTTTCCGGAAAAACCGCTGCTCTGAGCCCGCAGATTAAGTTTTGATCCGCCCAAATACACGGCGTCTGCACCGTAGGTAAGGGCTGTGTCCAATCGATCCGGGACGCCCACTGGGGCTAAAAGTTCAGGTTGCATAGAAGATTGTTGGTTTAAAGTTTGAGGTTACGGTAGTAACTTTAGTCTGCAATCATGATGATCATTATTTCTGCTTCATTCATGCCCTAGATCGGCAAACCCTGCTTTGCTCGGGCTTCCTTCATCCTTTCAAGCAGGGAGTAGGGCAGGTTCAGATCACCTCGGCCCACGCCCAGCCGAATGTCCGGCTTGATTCGGCCATGGTAGTCAGAGCCGGCGCTGAGCAAAAGTCCCAGTTCTTGGGCTTTAGCGGCAAAAAAAGCGGTCTGTTCCGGGCTGTGCTCCGGATAGTATACCTCCAGCCCGTCCAGGCCGAGGGACTGCAATCTGCGTAGCTCGGAAGAAAATTCACTGTTCGGCATGGACAAAGAGTATGGATGGGCCAGGATTACCGTGGCCTGATCCATTTTTAAAACCGAAATGGCCTGTTCGGCGGTCAACTTTTCCTTGGGGATATAGGCCGATCCTTGAGATCCGAGATACTGGGAAAAAGCCTGTTCAAGATCGGAAACGATACCTTTTTGGACCAGGACTTGGGCTATGTGCGGCCGGCCCACACTCTCACCCCGGGCTTCCTCTTTGACTTCCCTATCCTCAATGGCTATACCCAGTAAACGCAGCTTTTCCAGCATACATGCATTGCGCTGCCGACGTTTCTCCTGCATCCAGTCCAGGGCGGATTGCAGCTGGGATGGACCGCTGGAAACCCACAGACCAATGATGTGCATGAATCCGCTTGGGGATTGCACACTGAGTTCACAGCCGGGAATGACTTCCAGGCATGTTATTCGTCCTGTGCGCTGGGCCGACTCCAAGCCGCTCACAGTATCGTGATCGGTCAGGGCCAGAGCGCGTAATCTGGCTTTTTTTCCGGCCCGGACCAGTTCCTCCGGGGAAAGGCTCCCGTCTGAAGCAGTGCTGTGGGTGTGAAGATCGATTTCAGACATAATATGACAACATGTTCTTCCCTGGAATTTTCGGTCCGACAAGAAACCCCTGTCCGGGTATACGCCAGGGAAAAGGGCCTGGCAAGTGAACTTGCTGATACAAAATTCCAGGTTCACGGTGATAAAAATAAAGACAAGGAGATAGGATGAAAAGGTTATGCCTGTCTTGTCTATCCATTGTTTTTGGGAATTAATGGAACTGAAACGTTAAACGAAATAATATGGAGGGAATATGGCCTTAAATAAGGAACTGCTCAGTATTTTGGTTTGCCCTGCGTGCAAAGGCGATCTGGAATTGACGGGAAAAGAGGACGGTCTTATCTGCCGGGCTTGCGAGGTGATTTATCCCATCCGGGACGAAATCCCGATCATGCTCAAGGAAGAGGCCATAAAGATACAGGATTGGCCCGAAAACCGAGACCAGTAGTCAGCTTTGCCTCCGGCAAATCTGACATATTTTTGGGCCAAAGCGCCCAAAAAATGTTTTGCCGGGTTGGTCGAGTATGAAACTGTGGTTTGACAAGGGGTGAGCGGCGTCTGCAATTCTTAGGCCAAGCTGAAGTTTGGCGATCCCACAATTTTTTTCACCCAACGGTGTTCAGTGTGGGCAATGCTCAGCTTCGCAAGGAGGGGCAGGGG
>CAYZLB010000132.1:0-5624 GCA_964479235.1 uncultured Desulfohalobiaceae bacterium | reverse complement strand
CAAATTTTCTTGTTTTTTATGGCAGAAATTTACAGATAAGGCACTAAATGATGAGATCTGTTGCCAGCCATGTTGTTTTTCGGTAGCATAATCTGGCAAATGAACATAAGCTTCAAGCCACCAGCTTGCACATGGAGGAAGTTATGGAAGTTAAAGAAGCCGTCCGGGCTGGATTACAGGAATGGATACTCCCTGAGTTGAACAGCATCAGGGATGACAATGCCCAAATCAAAACCATTCTCGAGCTGACCAATAAGCGTTTGGATGACATCAATACCCATTTAGCCGACCAGAGCAGACGGATAGACGAGACCAACAACCGTATAATTGAGACGAACAACCGCATAGACGATACGAACAACCGTATAGACGGTTTACGGACGGAAATGACGCACCGTTTTGATGATATGAATAAAAGAATAGACGGCCTGCATCTGGCCATGGTCCGCAGGGAGGAGTTAGACCACATGGCGGAACGGATACAGCGGATAGAAACGGATCTGGCCGATTTGCATCGCAGGTTGCCTGCCTGATGCTTCTCTTCGTTCCCGGGGTTTATCCTGAACTTTCTTCCAGTTCACCGTGAACCGTGAACCGTGAACCGTGAACCTGGAACCGTGAACCTGGAACCGTGAACCTGGAAGTTGTATACCGGATTGTCATCATCATCTGATCTCAACCACAAAACTCTTATGCGTCCCACGGCGCAGGATATCCAAAGTGACCAGGGAACTTTGTTTCAGGCTGGAATGGGCCTGGAGCAGATCAACTGGTCCGTGTATCGACCGACCGTCGATCCTGGTGACCACATCCTTGTTCTTCAACCCCAGGCGGTCCAGGATAGAACCTGGCTGAATACGGTTGACGGCAAAACCCTGTATTTCTCCATTTTGGGAATAGGGTGCAAATCGGGCCGTTTGCAGCAGGGAATTGGGGTTGTGAATGAGCTGGGTGATGTCCTTTTTGGCCACTTTGCGCCGGGATGACGGTTCTGGCTCCACGCTTTGTGCTCTTGTCGGTTCAGGCCTTTGCCCGGCCTTGGGATCTGGTGGCCACATGTGCAATACACAGGTTCGTCCTTTGGCCTTGAACTCAACTGTCTGAGGATGAACAGCCGACAATTCAAAGCCCTGGACAGTCTGGCCAGGGGTGAGCAGTTTATTTTCCCCTTTGACCTGAACCAGAGCCAGATCGTGCCGTCCGGTAAATGTGCCCAATAGACGCCAGCCGTCCATGCCTGCGGGTGAATCTTTGTTTGGGGCCGAATTGTGTTCTGGGATTTCCAGATTCATGATGTTTTTTTGAAGAATGATGCCGGTCCAGGACGTATCTGCACCTGATGTGCCCATATTGACAGAGGACCGTATCTTCCGGGCATCTGTGGATTTACCAACAGGCTGAACCACCGCAGAGAGCACATAGGCACAGGCCAGCCCGAGCAAAACCGGCCAGAGGTAAAATACCTTCCTTCCGTGTCTTTTTAAAAGAGAAGTCATGACTGTTTGTTCCGCAAGTATCTCCGAAATACCTTGATTTGTGTCCTGCATTGCACTGCATGATCGCAACGAATGTGTTTTGCCCCCGCCTCCTGCCCCCTGACTCCTGACTTTCGACCCTCGACCACGGCCAATGGTCTTATATTCCGATAAAATTGCAAATAACGGCAAAAAGTCCGTCGACAACAATGATGCCTACAATAATTGTTACCACAGCCGAGGTGGCCGCCCGACCCACGGATTCTGCGCTTCCTTCGGCCTGCATTCCGCGCAGACAGCCAACCACGGCCACAATAAAGCCGAAAATACAGCTTTTGATCACTCCAAGCCAAACGTAGGGCAGAGTGATGGAGGCCACAGTCTGATTCCAATACAGGGGTAAAGAAATGTCCAGCATGCTCAGGCCAACAATGGCTCCGCCCAATATCCCGACCACGTCGGCGTAGAGGCAAAGAAGGGGCATCATGGCCAGAAGGGCCATGATGCGGGGCATGACCAGGAAATCAAAGGATGAAATACCCAAGGTGTGCAGGGCATCGATTTCTTCATTGACTTGCATGGTGCCCAATTGGGCGGCAAATGCAGCACCAGTGCGTCCGGCCATGATGATCCCGGTCATCATGGCCCCCATCTCCCGGGTCATGGCAATACCCACCAGGTCGGCTACATAGATTTGAGCTCCAAAATATTGCAGCTGTACTGCGCCGACAAAGGCCAGGATCAACCCGACCAAAAGGCTGATGAGAGAAACTATGGGCAGGGCCTGAGCACCGCAGAAGTGAAGTTGAGAAACAAGGTCCTGGAAGCGGAAAACAGATTGCGCCTTGAGCAAGCGAAGAAAAGAGAGCAGGGCAAGCCCGATAAAGTCTATAAATTCCACCATCCCTTGAAACCACCCTTGGGCTGCAGTCCCAAGCCGGGCAGCAATAGATAGACCGGTGGATGCGTGTGCAGAAGGAGCGGTTTTCCTGGCAGAGGTCGTAGCAAGCTGCAGGAGATGATGCACGCCATGGGGAAGCGAAGACAGATCAAGCTCTTGTTTCAGGGGCTGAACCTGGAGCTGGTAGACAAAAGATACCAGGGTGCTGTCCCATGTGTCGAGTTGGGAACAGTTAAAAGAAATACGAGAAATATCCGGATGTTCGGCAAGTTTGGAATAGATATGTTCTCTCTTGGGTACAGAAGAAGAGAGAGTCCAGTCCCCGCTAAGGGCCAGGTGGAGTTCATTATCCTTGATATGAAAATGGATCTGAGGCTGTTGCATGCACCAGACTACTCGTTCTTGTCGTTGGGATCTGCAGACATGGAATCAGCCATCAGCTCTTTAAAAATGGCATCGGATTCTGTTTCAATCACAGCCTGCAGTCGGCGAAATTGTTTCAGGAGCTGCATGGCAAAAGGAGTCAAGGAAGAACCCCGGTTGCTGCGAGTGAGCAGATCGCGTTGCAGACGTTCTTCCGTGGTTTTGATCCGACACCACACAGCCCGATAGCTCATTTTCAGCTCTTGAGCCGCTGCCTGCAAAGAAC
The DNA here is from genome assembly GCA_964479235.1 of uncultured Desulfohalobiaceae bacterium. GTDB lineage: Bacteria > Desulfobacterota > Desulfovibrionia > Desulfovibrionales > Desulfothermaceae > Desulfovermiculus. The sequence continues at coordinate 2,599 of CAYZLB010000132.1, read as the reverse complement.
CCAGGCGATGAATAGCCTCTAAGATTTTGTATCGGCCTAAACCAAAAACAATCTGCTCATCTTGGTCCGCAATCCATATTTTGGACCTTATGACAAAGGGATGATTATCTTTACGTGTACTCATTCGTAAATCACACTGACTCTTTTAGAGGTTGCTTTCTGTTTATTGTAGGCAAACATACCCTTATGTGGCAACCTTTCGGAGGCATGGGCAAAATGACTCCTGTGGAAAGATTTTCTCTTCCGGAAAGTGGACCGGTACTTTCTTACCTGTTCTACAGCTATCCCGGCGCTGATTGTATCCAATCTGTACGATCCCTGGCGGACTTCTGCCTCCGTGGGCTCAGCGGCTCAAGCCACGCCTTGCGTGACGGGCGTGAGATATTTTTGTTTCTTCCCCGCTCGCAGACTCGTTTGAGGCACAGAGCCGCGGAGAGGATTGTAATGGGAATACGATACAAATAAGGGGTTACGAGTAGTTTCGTAACCCCTTGAAATGTATGGTCGGGAAGGCCGGATTCGAACCAGCGGCCCCCTGCTCCCAAGGCAGGTGCGCTACCAGACTGCGCCACTTCCCGTTCAAACGAACAATGACAATTCTAGCCAAAAGTAGATTTGAAAGCAAGGAGATTTTTTTGGCAGAGATTGGAAGTCCGTGAAGAAACAGAAGAGAGAAATTTGCCGGATTGATCAAGGATGAAACTGTGGTTTGACAAGGGGGAGGCCCCTATGGGCCGGAGGCCGACCACCGACCACCGGCTACCGACTTTCCGACTCCCGACCTTTCTGTTATTGATACATCCCGGCGATGTGTGCCCCGCAATGGCCGCATTTGCCGTCGTGCAAGTTCGATTTCCCAAGGGTAAAGGCCCGGCGTTTGATAACCGGTTCTGCGCACTGCGGACACAAGGTGCTTTCACTATTGTGGCCGGGGACGTTTCCCAGGTAAACATAGTTCAGGCCTGTCTGCTTGCCGATATTATAGGCCATTTCCAGGCTGCTTACCGGGGTTGGGCTTATGTTTTGCATCTGGTATGCTGGGTGGAAACGGGAGATATGCCAAGGGACTTCCGGGCCCGACTCTTGTATCAAAAAGTTCGCCAGTTCCTGCAACTCGTCCTGGGAGTCATTCAGGCCGGGAATGATCAGAGTTGTTACCTCCAGCCACCAGCCAAGGTCTTTGATTGTTTTGAGATTGTTCAGCACGGGTTTCAGCCTGGCCTGACAGTATGTCTTGTAGAATTCATCACGAAAGGCCTTAAGGTCTACATTGATGGCGTGGACATACGGACCAAGCTTCTGGAGACATTCTGTGGACATAAAGCCATTGCTGACCAAGACATTTTTCAGACCGGCTTCCATGGCCAGAACCAAGGTGTCGTACATGAGTTCAAAAAAGATGGTCGGTTCGGAATAGGTGTATGAAATACTTTGGCATTCGTTTTTCAGGGCGGATCGGACAATATGTTCCGGGGTGATGGATTGTCCGGTAACCCGGTGTGACTGCTTTGGGCCCTGGGACAGGCTGTCGTTTTGACAAAAGACGCAGGCAAAATTGCAGCCCATGGTCCCGATGGAAAAGCTCCATGTGCCCGGTATAAAGTGAAACAAGGGTTTTTTTTCAATAGGATCGACATTTGCTGCCGCGATTTTATCGTAGACCAGGGTAAAAAGGTTTCCCTGCTCATTGACCCGAACACCGCACAGGCCGTATTCCCCCTCTTCAATACGACAGAAATGGTTGCATAAACCACATTGAACCGCGTTGTCTTTGCGAGGAGTCCAGAGCTTGGCCGGGTGCATGACTTTTACCTCCAGTTGAAAAATTTATTGTCTGTAACCAGGGATCCAATGTACAAACGGGTCTGTTTCTCAGTGTATCCCGAAGACAAGCTGAGACGTTGTTGTCCCGGGCTCATGCCCCTCCACCCTATCGGACAGGAGGATGGACGAGAACAAATTTGCCGTGAAATTGCCTTTCAGAAGAATAGCTGAAAGACTGAATGGACTTTATTTTACCGGGGCTGGATGGTCTTTGCAACCTTCGTCATACAGACTTTCATTCGGAACAATAACACCCTGAACCAAAGGCAGAATGACGAGTATGAATCAAGCTACTATGAAAGCCAAGATCTGTTCACGGATCAAGGCGTTGCAATTCAGTGTCATTCGGGAAATGAGCCAGCGGGCGGCAAATATGGACGACTGCATCAGCCTGGGAATCGGCGAGCCGGATTTTGATACCCCGCCGGACGTCATCAATCAGGCCATGCAGGATGTGCTCCAAGGGTACACCCATTATGCCCCGGCCCAAGGAGATCCAGAATTGCTTCGGCTTTTGTCCCGGCAGCTGTCCAGAGAAACCGGATTGGACATTTTGGAGTCCAATCTTGTGGCCACTCCCGGCGGCATGGGGGCCCTGAGCGCTGCATTGCAGGCAGTCCTTGAACCTGGCGATGAAGTCCTGATACCTGAGCCTTATTTCCCGGCGTATAAAGCTCATGTGATCATGGCCGGAGGCACTGTCGTTCCCGTGCCGACAACCTTTGACACCGGTTTCACCCTCCGTCCCCAAGATCTGGAACAGGCCGTCACAGCC
>CAYZLB010000131.1:0-5665 GCA_964479235.1 uncultured Desulfohalobiaceae bacterium | reverse complement strand
AATGAAGCAAAAAGTCCATTTAACATATCAAGACCCCGAAATCCAATATGAGCCAAACGAAAAAAGAAGCGGTGAGCATGCACAGGGGGAATCCATGATCACACTCTCGCAGCTTCAAATCAAAGGCTTTAAGAGCATTCAAAGCTTGGAGGGCCTCAACTTAGGGCCGGTCAATGTCCTGATCGGGGCTAACGGGGCGGGAAAGTCCAACCTGATCTCCTTTTTTCAGATGCTAGCCTGGATGATTGGCGGAACTGGCAACCTGCAACTGCATATTGGAAAACATGGTGGCGGAAGCAGCTTTCTATTTGACGGTTCTCTGGTGACTACCAGGATGCAGGCAGATCTGACCTTTGAGACCCAGGCCGGGATCAATGAATATGCCTTTGAATTGGTCCATGCGGCCAAGGACAGCTTGATTTTCGCTGATGAGCGGTATCGGTTTTCCCGAACAGATATGGGCGGCAGAGCTGAGTGGAGCCAGCTTGGTGCTGGGCACAAAGAGGCTGCCCTGTTGGAACGTGAGGACCAAACCGCTAAAACCATTCTGTCCATGCTCAAAAGATGCGTTGTCTACCAGTTCCACAACACCTCGGAAAACGCTCGCATCAGGCAATATTGGAATGTGGACGACAACAAGTTCCTCAAAGAAGACGGGGCAAATCTAGCTCCTTTCCTCCTGCGCCTGCGTGAAGAGCGAACTGCCTACTATCGCCGCATTGTGGCCACCATTCAAGATATCGCCCCGTTTTTCGATGACTTTGCTTTGGAGCCGGAGGGGCACAAGCTCCTCTTGCAATGGCGGGAGAAGGGAAGCGACGTGATCTTTGGTCCGCATCAGGCCTCGGATGGAAGCCTGCGGATGATGGCTCTGGTCAGCCTCCTGCTTCAGCCGGAAGATCAACTGCCCTCAGTGATCATTATTGACGAGCCGGAGTTGGGGCTCCATCCGTATGCGATCACCATTATTGCCGGTCTATTGCAGAGTATTTCCTCCCATGCCCAGGTTCTCCTGGCCACCCAGTCCACGGCGTTTGTGGATCAGTTCGAGCCCCAGGATATTGTGGTTGTCGAACGGAGCGGACGAGAAAGCATCTTTAAGCGGTTGGATTCATCTCGTCTTCAAGAGTGGCTCGAAGACTACTCTCTCTCTGAGCTCTGGGAAAAAAACGTCCTCGGTGGGAGGCCGTGACCATGATCCGCTTGCATATGGTGGTAGAAGGCCAAACTGAGGAGGCCTTTGTCAAGCGGGTCTTGCTGGAGCATCTGGGAGCTTTGAATATCGTCACCGATGTTCGCTGCGTGCAGACAGGAAGAAGGAGGGGCAGGACCTATCGGGGTGGGATTGTCAGCTATGCCAAGCTCGAAAACGATCTTCAACGCTGGATGAATGAAGATCAAAATCCTGAAGCCCGGTTTACCTCCATGGTGGATCTGTATGCCCTGCCTGAAGATTTTCCTGGTTTTTTACCAGGAGCAGCACTGAATGATCCCCTGCAACGGGTGGAGCTTCTTGAACAGGCTTTTGCCCACGACATCGCCGACCATAGATTTATACCCTACCTCCAGCTCCATGAGTTTGAAGCTTTGGTCTTTGTTGACCCAAGCAAACTTGATCTGGAATTTATCGATCGTGATCCGGCCATCCGGGCCTTGATGCGCATTCGAAACCAGTTTGCTACTCCGGAAGACATAGATGACGGGGAAGATACTGCCCCGTCCAAAAGGATCATTAAAGAACTTCCAGAGTACTCGGGTCGTAAAGTAACTGCTGGGCCACGCATAGCAGAAGCTATCGGCCTGGATGCGTTGCGCAAAGAGTGTAGCCACTTTGATTCTTGGCTTACGAAATTAGAACAGCTTGCCGAGTGAGTAGCCCTATGCATATGCTCCATTCCTATCTTGCCTCCAATCTGGAGAAAAAAATCAACGCCTCCCAAGTTGTGGTCTGGTATGATCCCAGAAAGGAATTTGTGTCCTTTATTCGAGAGCTTGCTTCTGATGGAGGTGGCAGCACCCAAGAGGTCCGCCTGAACTCCAGGGATATTTGGCTGATACCCTATAGTGGTTCCTTTATTCAGATGAAGTTTGCGGCTGAACCCTACGTGGGCAAGGATGAGCCTGAACCCATGCTCCTGTACCTGCCTGGGGTAAGTCGAGACAAGGAAGGTTCATTGCTCATGGAAGTAGAAGCTGCGGGGACCTGTTTTCAGCCTTCGCTGAAACAAATCGCCAGGAACGTCCTGCGCAAGCAGTACACTGACGGCGAAATTGATGAGGTGCTCACAGATAGGGTGACCTATGATGATGTCGTTGCCTATCTGCAAAATGGTGGGGAGTCCGGTCGGGCTTCGAAGCTCAAAGCCGTGTTCCCGGAATGCAAAAGCTCTGAGATGATTTTGGCCAATTGGCTGGCTTCAGATGTCTGGGATACCAATCTTGAAGACAAAGAGGCTCTGCCTGAGCTGGTCAAGCTGATCGCAGCCAGATGTGACTATGTCCCAGCCCTGGAAGAAGGTCTGGCCCAGATCAGACAGAAAACTCTTCGCTTTGTGCTGGTTAATGAGTTTCGCTCTGATTACCAGGGAGAAAAACTATCCTCATTGGATATGATTTCCAGCCCCCAATCCCAGGAGGCTCTGGATCGTATCCGGAATCTCTGCTCCATATTGCGCAGGAAATTTCCTTCCGAATATAAGCGTATAGCTGACCAGGTGGAAGGAGAGTTTGGACTGGAGCAGATGGGCATTGATCCTTCGCTCTTGGGACGGATCGATACCTTTCGGTTTGAGGAAAAACGGCTTTTAGGGTTTTGCGATCAACTGGTTGCGGAAGGTAGGTACCAGGAAGCAAAAGAGATCGTTGATGCCAGGTGGAAGAGCTTTTGGGTGGAGCAGAGCTTAGCCAGGCACGCCCAGTGGGAGGCCTGCCGTTTGGTCGCTGAGTTGGGTATGTACATACAAAAGATCCAAAGCACTCTGCCGGGCCGGGGCAAGTCGCCAGATAGATGGGTGCAGGCCTATGCCCAGGATCAAGGATATATGCTGGATACCTTGGCCCGGAGGCTGGAAAACTGGGTGGCTGGCATGGATCATGAGCCGGAGGTGGCTCAAGGATTATACACAGTCCGGCAAGGATATGAGTCCCTGGTTCACAGCATGACCCAAGGGTTTATGGACTCCTTGCAGCAGGCTGGGTGGCAGATAGAGCAGACCGTGCATCAGACCGAAGTCTTTTCCAAGTGTGTACATCCGCATCAGGGCAAAACAGCCTATTTTCTGGTGGATGCCTTGCGCTATGAGATGGGCGTGGAATTGGCGGAACGATTGAGCGAGGCCTTGGATCTGCATCTCACCCCGGTCATGGCCGCTTTACCCACCATCACTCCGGTTGGTATGGCCGCTTTGCTTCCCGAGGCTTCATCCGGTTTTTCCGTGGTCGAGCGTTCCAATAAAGTCGCAGCCCAGATCAATAATACTCAGGTAGCTACGGTTAATGACCGAATCAATATGGTCAAATTCAATACACCCAGTATGGTCGATCTGGTGCTCAGCAAGCTCCTGCGCAGCTCGGAAAAAAAACTGGGGCAGGATATCCAGGATGCTCACCTGGTCCTGGTCCGGTCTCAAGAGATCGATGCCTTGGGTGAAGGGGATAACGAATGGCTGATCAGTCAGATGATGGATAATGTGATCGGTAATCTAGCTCGGGCGGTGCGCAAGCTGGCGGGATGCGGGGTGGAACGGTTTGTGATCGCCTCTGATCACGGATTCTTGCTGGGACAGCGTAAAAACGAGGACATGCGCTTGGACCATCCTGGCGGAGAATGTGTGGAATGTCATCGCCGCTGCTGGATAGGGAAAGGCGGAACGGCAGCTTCCGGTACTATCCGGGTTCAGGGAGCTGAGCTGGGATATAGTACTGATCTGGATTGTATTTTTCCTCATGGCGCAGGAGTTTTTCGGACTCAGGGAGGGCTTGGCTTTCATCATGGTGGGGTGAGCTTGCAAGAAACGATAGTCCCTGTGCTCAGCTTTCGAATGGCACCCAAGGAATCTGGGGGCAAAAAAAAGGTCAAAGTCCGTATGACCCGCTGTCCGGATAAGATTGCCAACCGGACCTTTGGCCTTGGAGTCGTAGCAAACAAAGATCTATTGGATTTGATCGATGAGCAGGGGATCTCGATTCGTCTGTCATTGATCTCCCAAGGTCAGCATGTGGGTCATGTGGGTATGGCAATGGATGCAGACTTTGACCGAACCACAGGCTTGGTCACCCTCAAGCCCGGAGTGGAAGCCAGTGTGGGCATGATGTTGACCAAGGACGATTGCAAGGAGGTCAAAGTCATTATTCAAGATCCAGAGACTGATCAGGTATGGGTCCAATCCTCTAGTCTCCCAGTGCAGTTATGGATGTAATATGAATCACGTGGAAGCTTCCAGCCGGGATCACCTGGATGAAAAGGTCAACCGTGTCTTTGCTGGCAAGGTGGTGCGCAAGGATCTGGTACGCAAAGTCAAAGTTGGGGCCAATGTGCCGGTCTTTGTCCTGGAGTATCTGTTGGGCAAATACTGTGCTTCCTCAGATGAGATGGCCATTCAAATGGGCTTGCAGGTGGTCAATGACACCTTGGCTGACAACTATATCCGACCGGATGAAGCGACCAAGGCCCAGAGCAAGGTCAAAGAGCAAGGTCGGCATACTTTTATCGACAAGGTCAAGGTTCGTCTGACTGACTCCAATTATTGGGCTGAGGCGGTGAACTTTGGCAGCCGCTATATCCATATCCAGGATCATTATGTGCGGGAGTATGATCGGCTCCTGACCGGGGGAATCTGGGCCCAGATTGAGATGCGCTTTGAGTATGACGAGGATTCCGGAGGCAAATATCCCTTTTGGATTGAGCAATTGACTCCAATTCAACTGGCCACATTTGACCTGGATGAGTACCGCAGCTTGCGCTCAGAATTTACCACCAGTGAATGGATGGACCTTATTCTCCGGAGTATGGGCTATGAACCGTCCAATATGGACCACCGCCTCAAGATCATGTTCCTTTTGCGGCTGGTGCCCTTGTGCGAGAAAAACGTCAACTTGGTTGAACTGGGTCCCAGAGGGACTGGTAAGAGCTATGCCATTCAAGAGATTTCTCCTTATGCAGCATTGCTTACCGGGCCGACCACTGTGGCCAATATGTTCGGGCATATGAATGGTAAGCAAAAGGGCATGGTCATGATCTGGGATGTGGTTGGCTTTGATGAAGTGGCTGACCTGGCCAAGATGCCCAAAGAAGTGATCACTACTCTGAAAACCTACTGTGAATCCGGGCAATTTCAGCGGGGGCAGGAATCCATGGCCGGATATGCCAGCATCGCCATGTTCGGCAACACCCAACAGCCTATTGATGTCATGGTTCAAAGAGGACATCTCTTTGAACCTATGCCGGATATCATTCGGGATGACATGGCCTTTATCGACCGCCTCCATTGTTATCTTCCGGGGTGGGAAATCCCGCAAATGACCAATGATCTGTTCACTGATCACTACGGATTTGTTGTTGATTATCTGGCCGAGGCCTTCAGGGAACTGCGCAAGCACAACTTTACAGAATGCTTGGATTTTGAAAAAAAATTTCCCGCGAAAAAGAAGAAGCTGGTATGATTAT
>CAYZLB010000130.1:0-5714 GCA_964479235.1 uncultured Desulfohalobiaceae bacterium | reverse complement strand
TATCCAATCAGGTCGGTTCCAGAAGTCATCAGGACTGGTCCATGAAAAAGGCGTTTTCCCGTCTGGGACCGGCTGCCGAGTGCGCATTGGGTCAGGTCAAAGATCCCTTGCCAGGCACGGGGCAGTAGTGTATCAAGAATCCCATGCCTTCGTTGAATGATTTTTTTCATCTTCACCGCCCGGATATTGAAGAAAGTCTGCGCACGATCTGTTCCGGGCTGAGCCCAGTGGTCCAGCCGGTTGTCGAACATATATTAAGCGGCGGAGGGAAAAGGCTACGGCCGGCCTTGTGTCTCCTCACCTATCAGGCATTTCAGCGGGCTGAGACTGACTGCGATGTATACCCATTGGCTGCGGCTTTAGAACTTATCCATTCCGCCACCTTGCTCCACGACGATATCCTGGACAATGCTTCCTTGCGCCGGGGACAGACATCGGCCCATCTCCTGTTTGGTGCCAGCGCCACGCTTCTGGCCGGAGACGCTTTGCTGGCCAAGGCGAACAAGGTTGTTACCGAATACAACAACTTGCCGCTTATGGCTTGCATTTCCGAAGCCATATATCAGACAGCTACAGGAGAGATCCTGGAGATTGAGCGCATGAAGCAGCCGCGTCTATCCAGGGAGGAATATCTGGAAATTATTGTAGGTAAGACCGGGTACCTGCTCCAAACCTGCTGCCAGGGGGGAGCAATACTGGCTGGCTGCAGTCCTGAACAGGAGGAGGCGGCCAAGTGTTTCGGCCTGAACATGGGGATCGCCTTTCAACTGGTGGACGATGCTTTGGACTATGCTGCAACCCCGACCCAGTCCGGTAAGCCCTTGGGTGGGGATCTGCGTGAAGGAAAGCTGACCCTGCCTTTGATCTTTTTCCTGGATACCTTGGATCAAGAGTCCAAAGCTCGAATCTTGGCCCAAGTCAAGGAGCAAACCCTTTCTGCTGCTGAACAGGGGCAGATTTTAGGGCGGATTCAAGACCTGGGTCTGAGTCAAAAGGCCCGGCAGGAGGCCGATTCCTTTTTGGACACGGCCAGGGGGTCCTTGGCCGTGTTTCCTGCCACTGCCCAGCGCGAACTCTTATTTCAGGCCCTGGACTTTATTCGTGATCGGTGGGAATAGATACAAAGCAAAGTTCGGGAATGCGGTCGAGCTCTCCATGGGCATAAAGTTTTTGGTAAAACAGGCGCAACCCGGCCTGTTCCCTGGGGCCGAAATCATAGACTAATCCCTGAAAATAGGAAATCAATGCCTGGTAGTCCAGGATCCCCTGTTCGCTGACCAAGCGGGCAAAAAATGGTATCTGATCACTGCCCCAGGCCTTGGCAGCCAAGAGCTGCCGGCTTCCGGTCACAATACTCGCCCTCTCCTTTTCATCTCCAGGTTTTCGCCCTATCCATACGCCGAAGATAAAGGGCAGTCCGGTCCATTCCAGCCAGGCCTGACCAAGATCCAAAGAATATGGAAAATCGGGATGGGTGCGCAGACGCAGGGCTTCGTCCCCAATGGCCAGAAAAGCGGTCGGAGGATTGCCGGCTGATAATCTGGCGGTAATGTCGCCGGTTTCGTAGGTCACGTTCAGGTCCAGATGTTCTCGAACCAGCAGGCGAAGCAGAGCAGCCGATGTGTGGGTCTGAGAGCTAAAGAGAATGGTTTTGTCCTGAAGCTGGGACAAAGGAACCTGACTCAGGAGAAGAACACTCTGAACCGGTCCCTGGCTGCCGATGGCCACATCAGGCAAAAGAAGATAGTCCTCAAAGTGCCGTCCGTACTCGATACTGGATGCGGCACTCATGTCCAGCTCTCCGGCCTGTATGCGAGTGTTCAGATCAGCCGGAGGACCGGAGGTAAAGACAAAGTCGTGGGCCACATACCCATGATCCAGGGCATAGTAGATGGGCAAGACATTGAGATAGCTTATTTTGCCCATGCGGATGGGCTTTCTGGAAGCTGAACCGGATGGGTTGTGAGAATCAGTATGAGTCATAAGGCTTTGAAAAAAGTAGGGGCAGTCGTCGCTGTCCAAAGTTGTTTTGAAATTTTTAAATTCTGTCTTAACTTTTTGTTTCATACGAGATCAAAGAATAGTTCATTCGCCGCTGTTTGGGCTCAAATCCAGCCCTTTTGATCACCCTTTGGATCTGCTCTTGGCTCATACGAAAACTGACCCCGGAGGCAGCGACCACGTTTTCCTCAATCATGGTTGAGCCGAAATCATTGGCCCCGAAAAAAAGGCCCAGCTGACCGATTTTGGCCCCCATGGTCACCCAGGAAACCTGCAGATTGGGTACATTGTCCAGCACTAACCGGGAGAGAGCCAAGAGACGCAGATACTCGATGCTGGTGGCTTTGCGCGCGGACAGGGCGGTGTTGTCAGGCTGAAAGGTCCAGGGAATAAAGGCAGTGAATCCCCTGCTCCTGTCCTGCTGCTCCCGCACGGCCAGGAGGTGATCCACCCGATCTTCCAGGGTTTCCACATGTCCGAACATCATGGTGGCTGTAGTCAGCAGACCCTTGTTGTGGGCCAGTCCCATGACATCGAGCCATTCCCGGGCAGAACACTTATTGGGGGCGATTTCCTGACGTATTCGGTCCACAAGGATCTCAGCGCCGCCTCCAGGGATGGATGCCAGGCCAGCTGCGATCAACCGGTCCAGGACCTGGGAGGGGGACAGCCCGGAAACAGAGGCAATGTGCATGATTTCCGGAGGGGAAAACCCATGCACGTGCAGGTCAGGGAATTGGTCTGAAATAGCAGTGAGCATCTGGATATAGAAATCAATATTCAGGTCAGGGTGATGGCTGCCCTGCAGCAGGATCTGCGTCGCTCCTAGGGCCATGGCCTCCCGGATCTTGGTGGTGAGTTCAAGGCTGTCCAGGACATAGCCGCCCTTTTGTCCAGGAGCCCGGTAAAAGGCGCAGAACCGGCAGCCGCAGACACAGATATTGGAGTAGTTAATGTTTCTGTCCACCACATAAGTGACAACAGAGTCGGGATGCAGGCGGTGGCGAACTGCCTTGGCTGCCTGGGCCAAATCGTGGAGTTCGGCCTGGGTATACAAGGTCATGGCCTGGTCCCGACTCAGACGTTTTCCGTTCCGGGATTCACAGAGTATATCCCGGACTGTGTCCCGGCTCATTGGAGCCCTCCTTGGACTGGAGTGAAAAAACCATTACGCTCCACAGGAATCAGGCCGCAGCCTTTGATCATTTCCTCCAGTTCCCACCGAGTAAGGATTTGCGGTGAATCCGCTCCGGCCATATGTCCGATCTTTTCTTCAACCACGGTTCCATCCAGATCATTGGCTCCAAAGAACATGGCGGCTTGAGCCTGTTTCAGGCCGAGCATGACCCAGTAGCTCTTGATGTGCGGAATATTGTCCAGCATCAGCCTGGATACGGCGATGGTCTTAAGTTCTTCTATTCCGGTCAAGGTGGTGATCCCTGAAAGACGATTGTTTTTGGTTTGAAATGGAAGGGGGATGAAGCAGACAAATCCACCGGTCGTATCCTGCTGGGTGCGCAAGAGATCCAAATGTTCCAGGCGGTCGGACACATCTTCCAGATGACCAAAGAGCATGGTGCAATTGGTCCTCAGACCCAGGCCGTGAGCCTGCCCGGATATCTCCAGCCAGCGCTGTCCGGATATCTTTTCCGGACATATCTTTTCCCTGATCCTGGGGGCGAATATTTCCGCGCCTCCTCCGGCCATCATGTCCAGTCCGGCCTGGCGCAGACGGAGCAGGACGTCGTGAGTGGAGATGCCCTCCAGGCGGGCAAAGTGTTCGATCTCTACCGGGGTAAAGCATTTGAGAACAACATCCGGCCGCAGGGAACGAATTGTGGACAGCGCTTCTTGGTAGTAATCCAGTCCCAAATCCGGGTGGCATCCGCCCACAATATGGACCTCGGTTATAGGCATCCGGGCCCGGGCCTGAATTTTTTGCTTTATGTCCTCCAGGCTGAGCTCAAAGGCATGGTCTTGCCCTTTTTTCCGGTGATAGGAGCAGAATCGGCACTGATTGATGCAGATATTGGTGTAGTTGATCTGCTGGTTAAGCACATAGCTGGTTTTCTGGCCGTGCCGCTTGACCCGGGCTGTATGGGCCAGGGAGCCGATCAGGACAGGATCCGGGCAGTCAAAGAGGAGCTGTCCATCGGACAGAGACAGCCGTTCTCCAGCCTCAACCTTTTCGGCTATGCCGCTGAGGTTATGCTGGCGCAAGGCTTGATGTAATGGCATGAATTCCCTCGCAATATATTGTATTGATTGAAATGATGTTTCATGCGTAGCTCAGTGAGTGCCCAATCCTTTGCGGATAAAGCGGATCAAGATCTGGATATGCTCATGGTCCGTCCCGGTGGGAATACCTTGGGGGGGCTCCTCCTGCCCGGTATCGGACATGATCTGGAAGAACCGGTCCAAGAGGCTGTCCAGAAACACGACGGCCCATTCCCGGGACAGGTCCGGGGCCAGTTCATTGTTGGCCAGACCCTGATCAACCAGACCGGTCAAATACGCCCTGGAAGCGGTTCTGACTTCACAGAGATATCCGGCCCGACCGGGCAGGTGTTCATCTCGCAGGACATGCATATACACCCGGTACAAGCCGGGATGGTTACGGACAAAGGCCAGGCCGGAGTGGACAATAGTGGAGAGACGGAGAAAGAAATCCTTGTCCCGGGTGTGCTCCCTGATGTAACGCAGATGGTGGGAGACAACGTCCTTGGCCTGGGTAAAGACATAATCAAAAAGCCCCTGTTTCGTGCCAAAATATTGAAATATAGAACCTTTAGCGATTCCAAGGCCATTGACCAAGCGATTGATGCTGGCCTGATGGTAGCCATACATGCCGAATTCGGCTATGGCCGCATCCAGGATGGCCTGTTGCTTTTCCGGGGATACCTTGAGAAAGGTGGGGCTTGGATAACCGTTCACAGTGCTTTCGGACATATTGATCCAGGTCGAAATGTGCGCTCAGTAATGACCATGCGGTCATTACTAAAATGCCATGCCGGGCAGGGCTTGTCAAGATGTGGCTTTGAAAGACAAAAAATTGGGGGTACGGAAATTGCCCATCTTTTGCTGGACTTTTGCCGGTGTTTTGTGCTTACTGATTGGAGTATGGTTGCGCCAAACAATCTCCCCACAGAAACACGTGTACGCAAAAACCTCAGTGCCGATGCACTCTACACATCTGTTCGCAATTACTTTGATTACGTGCCTGACTATCGATGTCAAAAAGATATACAAATATCACAGATATCATATTTATTAGGAGGATTTGAGTATGAAAGTCATAGCATTCAACGGAAGCCCCAGAAAAAAGTGGAACACAGCAACACTGCTTGAAAAAGCCTTGGAAGGTGCATCTTCGAATGGTGCCGAAACCGAGCTTATTCATCTGTATGATCTGAACTATAAAGGGTGCATAAGCTGTTTCTCATGCAAGATGAAGGACGGGAAAAGCTATGGCAGATGCGCGGTAAAGGATACCCTGACGCCCATCTTCGAGGAGGTTCTGGATGCTCAGGCACTTATTCTCGGATCACCGATTTATTTGGGAACGTCAACAGGTCAGATGAGATCGTTCTTGGAACGCCTTATTTTTCAGTTTCTGCCCTATACCGACCCACCTGAGTCGCTCTTTCCCAAAAAAATTAAGACCGGTTTTATCTACACCCTGGGTGCGACCGAGGAGATGGCAAAAGAAATGG
>CAYZLB010000129.1:0-5772 GCA_964479235.1 uncultured Desulfohalobiaceae bacterium | reverse complement strand
CGACCCGGAAATTTTAGAAGCCAATATCAACCGCAAGGCTGGGCTGCCCGAATTTGCTCACTTCGAGCACCAGGAGGCCATGGCCAGCTTCAAAGAACGGATCAGGTATTATGAACATATTGCCGATCCCTTTCAAAATGAGGCCAACTACATCCAGGTCGACTCCCTGCACAACAAAATCATCAAGTTTTGGCTTACTGACCATTTGCCTCACTTTGAGCAGCTGCGGGACCTGCTGGTCACCGATTATGTCAAAAACCTGTATCTTGTCCGGCACGGGCAAACCACGGACAACTTGGTGGAACGTATCGGAGGGGACGCTTTGCTCACGGAAAAGGGCCAAAGCCAGGCCCTCCTTTTGAGTGACACTTTCAGCTCAGTGCCCTTGCCGTACATCTTCTGCAGCCAAAAACAACGCACCTGGCAAACAGCTGAGCCGATTTGCAGCAATCAATCCCACGGCTGTACCCTGATTCCATTAGAGGAGTTCAATGAAATCGACGCCGGGATCTGTGAGGAAATGACCTATGAAGAGATCAAGAATCAGATGCCCCATGTATACTATGAGCGGCTCATGGACAAATACAACTATGTCTATCCACAGGGCGAGGGATATGTGAGCATGCGGACCAGAATTGACCGGGGGATAAAGAAGGCCCTGTTTTTAAGCGGGAATGCAGACCATATCGTTATTGTCGGCCATCGAGCGGTCAACCGGATGATCCTGGCTCATTTTCTCTACCGCCGGATCGAAGACGTGCCCTACATTTATGTGCCCCAAAACCAATACTACCACATCATCTCTATGCAGCAAAAAAAGCTCTTTGAGCTAAAAAAGATCAATTAGCCTGTATGTATAAAAATCATGGTCCGTTGGTTTACGGTCCAGAAGCACAAAGAAAAGAGATCTCTTACGCCCGCTCCCGGACTCGCTTGAGGCACAGAGCCCCCAGAGTTCAGGGGGAGGAGGAAGAACTTTTTTGCGGCCATCCGAGCCGGGGATTTGCCTCTTCCTCCTCTTCCTCCGTGCCTTAGCGCCTCAAGTGAGGAGCGGAAGCGACGAACGGGCGAGAAAGAAACTCACTTTCCCAGGAGTGTCTTGACCTCCTGCTCCACCCGCTCCACAGTCAAACCGAAATAGGCATACAAATCCGGCCCTGGTGCTGATTCGCCGAACCGGTCAATGCCCAGAATCCGGCCTTTGCTGCCCACATATTTGTACCACCAGTCCGGGCTGCCAGCTTCAACGGCCAATCTGGGCTGAATGTCCTCAGGCAGGACACTTTCCCTGTATTCGCTGCTTTGGGCCTCAAAGATCTCTGCACAGGGCATAGAGATCACCCGCACCGCGTGTCCCTGTTCTTCCAGATTTTTGGCCGCCTGGACCGCAAGCTCAACCTCAGAGCCGGTAGCCATAATAAGGGCTTGAACAGTATTTTGGGGCTCAAAAAGGATATATCCTCCGCGGGCAATGGCCGAGACCGCCTCCGGACTCCTTTCCTGATGCTGTGTACTCTGTCTGGAAAAGAGCAGCGAACTTGGTCCTTCCCGGCGAGTCAGAGCCAAGGCCCAGGCCACAGCGCTTTCCACTGTGTCGCAGGGACGCCAAACGTGCATATTGGGCATTAAGCGCAGAGAGGATACGTGTTCCACCGGCTGGTGGGTGGGTCCATCCTCGCCCAGGCCGATGGAGTCATGGGTCAGCACGTAGATGACCCGCACCCCCATGAGGGCAGAAAGGCGCATGGCGTTTCGGGCATAATCGGAAAAAACCAAAAAAGTCCCGGCATAGGGGATGATGCCTCCGTGAAGGGCTATCCCGTTCATGATGGCCGCCATGCCGAACTCCCGGACTCCATAGTGCAGATAGTTGCCTTCCCGAACATCCCTGCTCACCGGCTTTGAGCCGGACCATAAGGTCTGGTTTGAACCGCTCAGGTCAGCCGAACCTCCGAAGAGTTCCGGCAACAAGGGCCCCAATTCCTCCAAAGCCATTTTTGACGCCTTTCTGGTGGCCATTACCTGAGCCTTAGACTGTAATGTCTGGACCGTTTCCCAGGCCCGAGAGGAAAAATCCTGGGGCAGTTCGCCGGCCATTCGGCGTTTGAATTCCACAGCCAGGTCTGGATAGGATGTGGCGTAACGCTTGAGCATGGTCTCCCATTCGGCCTGGGCTTTGGCTCCTTCCTCCCGGGCATCCCAGGCCCGGGCGATCTCTTGGGGTACAACGAACGGCGGATGATTCCAGCCCAGTTCCGAGCGCACGGCCTGAATTTCCTCGTCCCCCAAGGGTGCCCCATGGGCCTTGTGGCTTCCAGCCAGCCCAGGAGAACCAAAAGCTATCTGGGTCCGGCAGCAAATAAGCGTTGGCCTGTCTGTTGCTTCTCGAGCCTCTTTGAAGGCCTGGACCACGGCCCGGCTGTCGTGCCCGTCCACACCGGGAATGACCTGCCAGCCATAGGCCTCAAACCGCTTGGCCGTATCATCCCCAAACCAGGAAGAAATCGAGCCGTCAATAGAGATGCCGTTGTCATCGTACACCGCTATGAGTTTGCCCAGGCCCAAGGTGCCGGCCAGAGAGCACGCCTCATGGGATACGCCTTCCATCATACACCCGTCGCCCAGAAAGACATACGTATAGTGATCAACAACTGAAAACCCATCCCGGTTGAACTGGGCGGCCAAGACCTGTTCGGCAATGGCCATGCCCACGGCATTGGCTACTCCTTGACCCAGGGGTCCGGTGGTGGTTTCCACTCCGGGCGTCACTTTATACTCCGGATGCCCCGGCGTCTTCGAGTGCAGACTGCGGAAGGCCTTGATGTCTTCCGTGCTCAGATCGTACCCGCTCAAGTGGAGCAGAGCATACAGGAGCATGGAGCCGTGCCCGTTGGACAGGACAAATCTGTCCCGGTTCGGCCAGTTTGGATCATCGGGATTGTGCATGAGATAGTCGTTCCAAAGCACCTCGGCAATGTCGGCCATACCCATGGGCGCTCCGGGATGGCCGGAATTGGCCTTTTGAACTGCATCCATACTCAATACGCGCACAGCGTTGGCAAGTTCCCTGCGGGACGGCATGATTCCTCCTTACTTGACGAACAAAAGAATGTGGGCATAAATGGGAGCGCCTTGTGCGCCAAAACGGACCACGCACAAAGCACCTGTTGCCTTCGCATAAAAGGACTTTTACCCGGAGTCAATCTTTTCTCCCCGAGGTTTCCATGTCAGCAGAACAATTTATTCTTTCCCCATCGTTGTTGTCTTCAGATTTCAGCCGGTTGGCAGATGAACTAAAAGCCCTGGAGCAGGCCGGCCTGCAATGGGCCCACTGGGACGTCATGGACGGTCATTTTGTGCCCAATATCACCCTGGGACCTTCTCTTATTGCCGCTTGCAGGGAAAAAAGCAATCTTTTCTTCGACGTCCATCTGATGATCGAAAATCCTGACCGGTATATAGACGAGTTCGCCCGGTCCGGGGCGGATCTGATCTGTGTGCATGCCGAAGCCTGTGTGCACCTGGAACGGACCCTGAGCCGAATCAGGGAACTGGAGGCCAAGTGCGCCGTGGCCTTAAATCCGCACACCCCTCTCTCTGTTTTGGATTATATTTTGCCGCAACTGGACCTGGTCTTGATCATGAGCGTCAATCCCGGCTTTGGAGGCCAATCTTTTATCCAGTTCTCTCTGGACAAAATCGCCGATCTGAAACGGATGATGGAAACAAAGGACTGCTCCTGCCATATTCAGGTAGACGGGGGGGTCAACCTGGACAATGCCGCCCGAATACTCCTGGCCGGAGCCGATGTCCTGGTTTCCGGCTCAGCCTTTTTCAAGTATCCGCCCTACGCCCAGCGGCTGAAGGAATTTGAACGAGCTGTCCAAGAAATTTGAGAGAATGTTCTCTTTTGCTCAAAAAACTAAACTCCTACTTTCCCAGCTCCACCACCTCCATATCCGGAAACTTGGCCAGCTGATCCTGGACCAAATCTTTGTTTCCAACCATAAGCATCTGCAACCGATCTGGATGCAGGTGCTCAGCTGCTGCCCGGCTGACGTCTGCGGCCGTGACCTTTTTGATCTCCTGCACCAGGGCCTCAAAGCTGTCCAAGGGCATGTTCCGATAGGCGTAGTGCAGTTGTCGATCCAGGATCTCTCCGGGTGTCTCATAGCGAAAGACCAGGGAGTTGAGGAACTCCTCCTTGGCCCGCCGGACTTCCTCTTTGCTCACTCCATGATCATGCAAGGCAACAATCTCATCTTTCAAGCCCTGGACAGCCTGGACCATGTTTTTGCTCTGGGTCTTCAGCCCGGCCAGGAAGATCCCCGGGTAAAAGACATTGCTTCCATATCGGCCATACACAGAATAGGCCAACCCCTTCTTCGTCCGCAAGTTCTGAAACAGCCGGCTGGAAAAACCTTGGCTGAGAATAAAGTTCATGACCTGTAAAGCGGCGTAGTCTTCATCATTGCGCAGACCGCCCACATGCCCCATGAGGATGGAGACCTGGTTCACTCCGGGCATATGAATGAATTTTTGCCTGGTGTCTTTGCAGGACGTAACCGGTGGAAATTCCAGGCTGATCGCTTTTCCTGAAGGTATTCTCCCCAAAGTTCGGTCCACGATCTTTAGGACTTCATCAGGCTGGACATCGCCAACCACGCCGATGAGCATGTTTGCCCCAGTAAACCCTTTTCTATAAAATGCGAGTACATCGGATCTCTCTATTCCCTTCACGGTCTCCTTTTCCGGCAATCGACCATACATACTCTCCGGACCGTAAATCATACGCTTGAATTCCCGGAAGGCCACCTGCTGCTGATTGTCATTGCGCCTGGCGATCTGGCTCACAACCTGTTTCTTGGCCAAAGCGATCTTATCCTTTGGAAAACGTGGGTGCAGCAACAAGTCAGTCAATATCGGAAGCAACTCCTCAAGATCCCGTCGCAAAATATTCAGGCTCACCGTCATGGATTCAAGATCCCCGGAGACAGACAAATCTGCCGCCTTGTTTTCCAAAATGGCATTGAGTTCATCCGGACCATAGCCCTTGCTGCCACCGCTGCGCAGGGCTTCGCCCACTATGGACGCCAATCCCTCTTTTCCTCGTGGGACCAGGATTTCCCCGGTCCGAACCAGGATTGTGATCTGGACCAAAGGGAGCTCATGGTCTTCTATGACCATGAGCTCGGACTTATTGGACAGGGAAAAGATGTCTGGCTCCACCTGAGGCCAATTGGCCAGCTCAGGAAAAGACAGCTCTGTATAATGCGGTGGTTCTTGACTGAACCCGGAGGCAAGGCCAAACAAACATATACCAAGAACGATTGCCGCGGCTGCTAGAATTCGGGGCATCCAATACTCCTGAGTGTTTTCTTTCCTGGATCATTGAGTGATTTCAGCGCAGATGCTCTTTGTCCTTTGAAGAGCCACGCTACAAGCGTGACTCATTCACCAACCGGGCTTCAGTCCTTTTTTCCGGAACCAGGAACCTGCTGACAACATCCAGGATTTCCTTCGCCTGAACATCCTCTATTTTGTCTAAATGCCAAAAGGCCGCCCGCCAGTCATGGTCCAAAAGCTCGGCCTGGGCCAATGTCCTGGCCAGGCCGAGATTGGAGTCCAAACCCCGCAGGAGCTGGGCTCGAGCCCTTGTCTTCACCCGGGCCAGTTCCTGGGCGGAAACCTCATCGCTTCGCATCTGCTGCAATTGTTCATCAATCCCCTGAGCCAGGTCAGACAGGGAGATCCCGGAATTCGGCAGAGCAA
>CAYZLB010000128.1:0-5832 GCA_964479235.1 uncultured Desulfohalobiaceae bacterium | reverse complement strand
ATTCATCGTCTCCAAGTCCGATCTTGCTGATGATATCGATGAGTTCACCCAGGCGGTAGTTTATCCAGGGACGGGCGCGAATAGTCTTTGGGCAGAACACCCTTGTCAAGATAAATTTTGCCTTTCGAACAGTCTACCTCTAGCTTAGTACACTGTCTCATTTTCGGGGTCCACTATATTCTGCTTCCATGTGGGGCCCTCTTACGATGCTTAACGTCTGCAATCAGGCTAAGAATGCGCTAGCATTTTTAGCCTGCATTGCCTTGTTAGCTGATCCGTTTGATGATGTTGTCACATCGGACGCACACGGCTTCGTCTTCTGCACATGAGTCGTTCCGATACGAACAGATTGAACAGTACATATAATCACATGTCTTGCAGTAGTACACTGCTTCCGCACGGTTGACGCCGGGATTCTCACCAGCGTCACTCACCTCTCCTCTGTGCGCGCCGCAAAACATGCACCAAGGTTCTTTGTCTTTGTCCAGCCAGCCGGGTGTTGTCATATCAATCTCATTTCTCAGCCAACGTATGCCTCTGAGGCTCTTTGGAGCGCAGCGGAAAAAAGTCCCTAGCCCTGCCCTTTACCCACAACTCGTTGCACAACCAATCATATATAATGCAGATATTGTTGGAGGAGCATGTAAACGCTGTGGAGTAAGCGTTCGGGTATATGCCTTGCCTGGAAACATATTCGATATGCTCGGGCTGGGCCAAAGTCCGTTTAGTTTGATTTTGTGTCTGCATGCCTTAGGCATACATGAACTCTTTGAAAAAGTCCTCCACTTTTTTCGGGGTCACGGGGAGCACTAGTCAACAAATACAAATAAAGTGCTGGTCCACCCGGGGGTCCGCCACCGGCCAGGAAGGGAAATGGTTGGTAACGGCCCTGACCGGTTCCCCTCCGCCTGACTGAACCAGATCAACAAAAGTCCAGTAGTCGGGCCCAGGACAGCGTCCAGCTCCGCTCCAGTCCAGGCAGGCCATGTGGCCGGCAAAGAAAAGGGGTTCATCATGTTCACAGTCTCTCATCTGTCCCGGGTGGCCTGCAGGTGGTCCGCATTTGTTTTCACGGTGCCCTTCTCTCATGTCTCCATAACCGACTATGTGGCCTGTATCGGCTTTCGATCCATCAGCCAACAAGGCGGCTGGCCGTATTTATTTACTTTTGAAATTTTTTCAAGCTGGGAGCCTAATATCTGTGTTCCTGACAGATTCAATGGGATTGAGTACCGACTTGAGGGAGGCAGTTTGGAAGTAGACAAGACTACCTTAAGCATTTTTCAGTTATGGACACGAAGGAGTTTACCAAGCCTATGGCACGAAGACTTCATTTGTTTGGACAAGCGATTTTAGCATGCTTTTTGCTTTTTATGAATAACACTCATTTTTCGGTATTGACGGAACAATTCCATCTCGTCAATACCTTGCCTTTGAACTGCACTTTGAAAAAATTCCTGCCGCAATTTGGCCGGTAAACGCCGGCCCAGGATCTGTTCCAGCTCGTGTGTACACCAGGCTTTTTTTGTCAACATCTCTGTGCGTTATTTTGCTTTACAACAAATCTTTGTCATATCCTGCCAAGTGTCGTATACTTGGAGTCAACACCGAGACTCAGGGGAGAAAAACGAATGCCCGAGCAGATACTCCACGTCGACCCGGAACAGATCACTGATCCGGACCAAGCCAGGGAAATGGTGGCCAAACTGCGGGATACCCTGCGCTATCATGCCTATCGGTATTATGTCCTGGACGACCCGCTTATTGCAGATTCTGAGTATGATCGTCTCATGCAGGACCTGGAAAAGTTGGAAACAAAGTTTCCAGAGCTCCAATCCCCCACCTCCCCCACCCAGCAGGTAGGCGGTGCCCCCAGACAGGCCATGGGCCTCATCCAGCATCCGGTCCCTATGCTCAGCTTGCGGGCGGTCTATTCACCTCAGGAGGTCAAGGATTTTGACGCCACCTGCCGCAAGGAACTTGGTAGCAACCAAATAACCTATGTGGCTGAACCAAAATACGACGGTTTAGCTGTGGAACTGATCTACACCCAGGGAGAATTGATCTCTGCATCCACCCGGGGAGACGGCTACACAGGGGAAGATATTTTGGCCAATATCAAAACCATTCGGGAAATTCCACTGCAGCTCTTAGCCTTAAATGGAGAATCCGTTCCTGAACGGATTGTCTTGCGCGGTGAAATCTATATGCGCAAAGATGAATTCAATGCCTTGAATGAAATGCGTCAACAAGCCGGGGAAAGCCTTTTTGCCAATCCAAGAAATGCCGCTGCCGGCTCTGTGCGCCAGCTGGATCCAAAGATTACAGCCAAGCGTCCGCTGCACTTTTTTGCGTACGAAGTTGTCGATTCTCAGGGTCGGGACTTTGACGAGCAGTGGGAAATGTTGAATGTGTTACCCAATTGGGGGCTTCGGACCAATACCGCCTGGCAGGAAAAATGTACAGGTATTGATTCAGCCATCATTTTTTTTGACCGGTTGGCCAAAATCCGGGACGATCTCCCTTTTGAAATCGATGGGGTGGTGATTAAAATAAACGACCGAAAAGCCCAGCAGGCCCTTGGCTTCCGGCAACGGGATCCCCGGTGGGCCTTGGCCTTGAAATTTCCGGCCCGACAAGCCACCACCAGGATCAAAAACATTTTGGTCCAGGTCGGCCGAACCGGGGCCCTTACGCCGGTGGCCGAATTGGAACCTGTGACCATCGGCGGCGTGGAAGTCCAGCGGGCTTCACTCCACAATCTGCATCAAATCGAATCCAAGGACATCCGCATCCACGATTTTGTCCTGGTGGAACGGGCCGGAGATGTCATCCCCCAAGTGGTCAAGCCTTTTCCGGAAAAACGAAACGGCCACGAACAACGTTTTGTCATGCCAGATTCCTGTCCGGTATGCAAAGGACCGGTCATTATCAGCCAGGACCGGAAGCAAAGCCGGTGCACAAATATCGACTGTCCGGCCCAAATCCGGGAACGCATCGTGCATTTCGCTTCCCGAAGGGCCATGGACATTGAAGGGCTGGCCGGCCGGCGAATTGATCAGCTCTTAAATACCGGCTTGGTCAGGCACATTCCCGATCTGTACCGCCTCCAAAAATCAGACCTGCTCCAACTGGAAGGGTATGCCCAGAAATCGGCGGACAATCTGCTTCGGGAGATCGAACATAGCAAAAAAACGACCCTGGAGCACTTTGTCTATGCCCTGGGTATTCCCCATGTGGGCGAACATCTGGCCCAGGTCCTGGCATCGCAGTTTCCGGACCTAAACAGTTTGCGTCAGGCCTCTGAACAAACCCTGCAGGCCATCTATGAAATAGGGCCTGAAGTGGCCAAAAGCCTCTGCTCCTTTTTTGCCAACCCCCAAAACCAGAGAGTTTTGGACCAATTGCTGCTGGCCGGCATTTCCCTGGAAAATCCTCTTTATACGGATAGCAAACAGGAAAAGCCCTTTCAGGATCAGACCTTTGTCTTTACCGGAAGGCTGCAAAAATGGACCCGGGATGAAGCCAAAGAAATAGTAGAACGCCTTGGCGGGAGGGCCACAAATACGGTTACCGACAAGACCAACTACGTCGTCGCCGGTCCAGGGGCCGGATCCAAACTGGACAAGGCCAAAAACAAAGGGATCCAAATTCTCAATGAGGAGGATTTTGCCCAGCTGGTCGGACGGGAGGGGACTCAGGATTGAAGGCTCAGCTTTGCCTTCGGCAGCTGGTCATCTGTTATCAGTTATTTGTTCTCAGCAAGAAACCGCCGGGTTGATCCAGCAAAGAACTAGCGGGTGAGTAGTTGGGGCGAATAATTATTCGCCCTCTTATATAGGGGCGGACACATGGTCCGCCCCAGATTTCAGCCCGGCCCCATGCGGTTGAAAATACCGGCATTATCATATGGGATAAAGCCCGGGCCACATATCGCCTGCACTCGGTCCACAAAGTACAGACATTTAGTAAACGACTGAGCCAATGGCTTGAAACCAGGACCATCTTCAGCTGATTTCCCGGCCTCACTCACACACATCATCGTCATCGCCAAAGACAATCTCGTCCTGAACCCGTACCCTGTCTATCACATGTTCCAGCTGCAGCTCATCCCGCAAAAGGCCGATCAAATCTTGGTACTGCTCAGCTGAGGGCAGAACTCCCTCCACGGAAACGACCCCGTTTTGACACTGAATATGCAGGTTCCCGGTATCAATCTCTCCCACATCCAGTATCCTGTCCAGTACAGCCTCTTCCAAATCTTCGTCTGCAAGATGTTCCAGGTCCTCAGGAAACGAAGCTTCTTCCCGGTTCACGTGATCCGACATAATTGCTCCTTCAAAATATATTGCTCTTATCCATACGCTGAAAATATGGAATTCTGAGCCAGAGGTCAATGCTCAAGACTGGACAGAGTCTTGAACATAAATATATGATAAGTATCAATCAAGATCATCGACCCTAGAGGGAGATTTGCATATGACGTATCCGCCTGCCTCCTGGATGACCAGACGCACGTTTCTTTCCCTGACCCTGGGCGCAACTGCCGGGGCCCTGACTGGGTGTGCGGTAAACCCGGTAACCGGCCAATCCCAATTCATGCTCATGTCCAGAGAACAGGAAATCCAGATCGACCGGGAACGTTCTCCGCACCAGTTTTCCGCCGACTACGGCCTTGTCCAGGACTCCAGGCTGAACACCTATCTCCAGCAGACCGGACAAAAACTGGCCTCCCGCACCCATCGCCCGGACATGCCCTATTCCTTTCATGCCGTAAACGCTGCCTATGTCAATGCCTACGCATTTCCCGGCGGGAGCATCGCCTGCACCAGGGGGATTTTGGTGGAATTGGAAAACGAAGCGGAACTGGCCGCCCTCCTCGGCCATGAGCTCGCCCATGTCAACGCCAGGCACACTGCCGAACAGATGACCAAAGGTGTCTTTATTTCCACTTTGTTAACTGGCGCGAGCATAGCTTTGGGGGGCAATGAAGCATACAGCTCATTAATCTCCGATCTGGGTGGAATGGGCGCGAGCATGCTTCTGGCCAAATATAGCCGGGACAACGAACGGCAAGCAGATGATTTGGGCATGGAATACATGGTCAAGGCCGGATATTCTCCTCAAGGCATGGTCCAGCTGCAGAACATGCTGGTCAGCCTCTCCTCCCGGCAACCCTCAGCCCTGGAAGCCATGTTCTCCACTCACCCCATGTCGCAGGAGCGGCTACAGACAGCCAGGCGAACCGCCAACACCTCCTATGCTCACGCATTGAACCAGCCTGTATACAAAGAGCAATACATGGATAACACGGCCGGGCTACGGGCAATCAGACCGGCCATCAAGGCCATGCAACTCGGTCAGGAGCGCATGGCCCAGGAGGACTATCAAGCGGCCTTGTCCTCTTTTGAACAGGCCCTGCAGTCGGCTCCCAATGACTATGCCGCCCTGGTCATGATGTCCGAATGCCTGGTAGCCTTGGATCGCCCCCGGGAAGCAAAACGCTATGCCCAAAAGGCCAAAGACATCAACCCCAAGGAAGCCAAAGCCAGATACGTTCAGGGAGTAGCCAGTCTGGAACAAAAAGATTATTCCAGCGCTGTGCAGGCCTTTACCACCTATGAACAGCTCCTGCCCGGCAACCCAACGGCCATTTTTCTACAGGGGATATCTTTTGAGGGCATGGGCCGGCGGGAAGCAGCTGCTTCCAGGTACGCACAGTTTCTGCGTCAGGTAAACCAGGGAGAGCAGGCAAAATATGCGTATTCCCGGCTCAAAGAGTGGGGATATATTCGATGAATTTCTACCCCGTAACGTGCAGTTCCAAAGAAA
>CAYZLB010000127.1:0-5932 GCA_964479235.1 uncultured Desulfohalobiaceae bacterium | reverse complement strand
AACTTTCTCGAACCCTGGGAGCTTGGAGAAACTTTGGATGAGGCCAAAGCCCGGATCAGGGAATATGCATCCATGGGATTCGGCCTAGCATAGTATTGTTATTGTCACCAATATTGTGTATTGCTGGCTTCAAGCCTTTACTCGCGTCCAGGATTACGTCATATTGTTGTAAACCGTTGCTCAGAGCTGAAACCCTGGTTCTGGGCATGCCTGTCATTTTTCACTAAATCAGCTCATTCAGCAGGCCTTCACCAGCCTTGAGTCAACTCACTGCCGGGCTCCTACAGCATAGACCGGTCTGGGACATGGCCCTCACTTGCGGCTGTTGGCCCATCACATTTTTTGTCTTTGAGAAGGGTCTATGAAACATTTTCTTTCCGTAAAGAATCCCGCGAGGTTATCAATGAATCCCCCCGGGGTGTCTGCAGCGATTATATTTTTTTTCATGGTTTGCCTTTCCACCCCATGTTTGGCAGCAGGCTTGATATGGGCTCCTCCCCCTCTGGAGCAGCTCATAGCCGAAGCTCTGGAGAACAACCGCTCGATCCGGAGCTATGCCGCCAGGACCAAAGCTCTCAAAACTCGGATTCCTGCTGCTGCCGCCTTGCCAGACCCGAAACTCGGATTCGCTGTCCAGAGTCTGCCTACAGACAGCTTTGCCTTTGATCAGGAGCCTATGACCCAGAAGCAGATATTTGTGGAACAGACCGTGCCCTGGCTGTCCAAATTAGAGCTCAGATCCGAAACAGCGGCCGGGAAGGCGGCCCAAAAAATGGCGGAACTGAAAGCTGCCAGGCTGGAGCTGGCCAGGGAGGTGGCTGAGGCCTGGTATGAGCTTGGTTATGTGTCAGAGAGCAAGCAAATAAATAATGAGATGTTTGCATTGGTTCGACGCATCCGCCGGGATGCAGAAAGCCGCTACGCAGTTGGCAGGGGCCAGCAACAGGACATTTTCCAGGCCGAGGTGGAGCTTTCACGTCTTGAAGATGAAGCCATCAGGCTCGAAAACCTCAGAAAAAGCATAGAAGACAGACTTCATGAACTGACCAACCGGGAGAGCTATCGGTCTCTTGAGCCTCCTTCCCAATTACCGGATCCGGATTTCCGGTTTTCTGCTCCAGCCCTGACAGAAGATGCCCTGGTCCAGAATCCAAAACTCAGAGAATTGAAAGCCGCGATCAAGAGTGCCCGAGCTGAGACTGGTCTGGCTGAAAAAGAGTTCTTCCCGGACTTCAATGTCCGCCTGAGCTATGGGCAACGCGACCAAGATCGTACCGGCAGGGAATTGCCGGATTTTTTCTCTGCTGCTGTGGCCATGGATATTCCTCTGTGGCATAAAAAAAAGCAGTCCAAAGAACTGGAGGCAGCAATGGACGACCAACGTTCTGTTCATAGTCGCTACCAGGATCTCAAGTCCCGGCTCCCTTACACAATTCGTTCTCTGACCTCAGAAATTGAAGATACGCGTCGGAGATACCGTCTTTATATTGATGAACTTATACCCCAGGCTGAACAGTGGGCACGTTCTGCACAGGATGCATACCAGGTGGACAATGTGGAATTCGACACCATGATCAAAGCCCGTATCCGGGTGCTGAAATACAAGCAGGAGGCGAGCAGACTTTTTTATACAACCTACCAGAAAAGGGCTGAAATTGAGGCTTTGATAGGTGGAATTTCCGGGAACATCCACAAAAGGGTCTCTCCCGCATCCAAAGGACGAACCGATGCAGAGCAGTAAAAGGACATATCTATCCGGACACGTGTCACTTTTGATGATCATTCTCACCGCTGTGCTGACCCTTACCCTGGCTGGATCTGCTACCTGGTATGCAGGCCTTTTGCGTCTGCCCGGTCATGAGCATCAGGAGGCTGCAAAAGATAAGGAGGCTGTCCAGTATACCTGCAGCATGCATCCCCAGGTGGTCCAGGATGAGCCGGGGAGCTGTCCAATATGCGGCATGGAGCTTGTACGCAAAGAGACGATGGAAGAAGACGGCTCAGAGGAAAGGGAGAGGGAAATCGCCTACTGGCGGGCACCCATGAACCCTGAAGAGATTTACGATCATCCCGGCAAGAGCGCCATGGGTATGGACCTGATACCGGTGTATGAAGACCAGCTCGTGGGCGGAGTGAATATCTCCATTGATCCGGTCATGGAACAGAACATGGGCATACGGACGGAAACGGTGGAAAGTGGGCCGCTGAAGCATACGATTCGCACTTACGGGCACGTGACCTATGATGAGACTCGTATGGCCCGGGTCAACCTGCGGTTTAGCGGATGGATCCAAAAGCTGTACGTGGATTTTACCGGCAAGCGGGTCCGAAAAGGCGAGCCTATGTTCGATTTTTACTCGCCGGAGCTGGTTACCGCCCAGCAGGATCTGCTGGAAGCGCACCGTAACTTTCGACGCCGGCCCGGTGATACCTCCAAAAAGATGTTCGAGTCGGTCAAAAGCAGGCTGGATTTTTATAATATAGCAGCCTCGGAAATTGAGGAAATCTTAGATAAAAATGAGGTCAAACACACCCTGACCATTCATTCACCCTACAGCGGGGTGGTGACTGATAAAAACGCTCAGGAAGGCGATTTTGTCAAATCCGGGATAACTATTTATGAAATAGCAGACCTTTCAAAAGTATGGGTGGAGGCCCATATTTACGAATATGAACTGGCCCAGGTCACAAAGGGACAGAAGGCGGAAATGACCCTGCCCTATCTGCCTGGGAAAAAATACACCGGCCAGGTGGCCTACGTTTATCCCTATCTCCAGCGCAAGACCAGAGACGTGGTTGTTCTCCTGGAATTTAACAATCCGGATTTGTTTTTAAAGCCGGACATGTACGCCGATGTCAAAATCAGTACCGGTATTGGCGAAAAGGGTATCCATGTGCCCAGGTCTGCGGTGCTGCGATCCGGAGAGCGGGACATTGTGTTTGTCCGGCGCGAGGCCGGGAAATTCACTCCGCGTGAAGTCAAGCTCGGCATGCCCCTGGACAATGACCGAATACAAGTTCTGGAGGGTCTTGCCCCGGAAGAGCCGGTGGTCACCTCGGGACAGTTCATGCTCGATTCAGAATCCAGGCTCAGGGAAGGTACGCAGAAGATGAGTGAAGGTGAGAACATTGCGGAAAAAGACCAGGAATCTGCACAAAAAGGGCCGGCGGATGACTTTTTTCAGGATATGCAAGGAGGGCGCGATGAAGACGCTTTTTTTGACGATCTTGAGTAAAGGATTCCCAGATGATTGAAAAAGTCATTGAATGGTCCTTAAAGAACAAGTTCATGGTGGTTCTGACTACCCTTTTTGTTATTGCCGGCGGCATCCTGGCCGTCAGGTCCATACCCCTCGATGCCATCCCAGACCTTTCAGATGTGCAGGTCATCGTCATGACCGAGTACCCGGGTCAGGGACCGGAGGTGGTCGAAGACCAGGTGACCTACCCCTTGACCTCCACCATGCTCAGCGTTCCATATGCCAAGAATGTACGTGGCTATTCCTTTTTCGGCCTTTCCTTTGTCTACGTTATTTTTGAGGACGGGACAGACCTGTACTGGGCGCGCTCACGAGTGCTTGAGTACTTAAGCGGTGCTGCATCTGATCTCCCCGATGGCGTAACTCCGGAACTGGGGCCGGATGCATCGGGTGTGGGCTGGGTCTATGAATATGTGCTCCTGGATGAATCAGGCCAACACAACCTGGCCGAACTCAGAAGCATCCAGGACTGGTTTTTGAGATATGAGCTCATGTCTGTAGAGGGGGTGGCAGAAGTTGCCGGCATCGGCGGCTATATAAATCAGTACCAGGTGGAGGTGGATCCGAACAAGCTGCTGGCCTATGACCTTCCCCTATCCAGGGTAAAACGGGCCATTCAGCGCTCAAACAGCGATGTGGGCGGCCGGCTTATAGAGATGGCTGAAACTGAATTCATGGTCCGGGGCAAGGGATATATTCAATCCATAGCAGATATGGAAGAAATCGCGCTTGGTGTGGATGACAAGGGCACCCCGATTCTCCTCAAAAACATTGCCGACATTCACCGCGGTCCGGAGCTGCGGCGTGGGGTGCTGGAATGGAACGGCGAAGGTGAGACCGCAGGCGGAATCGTGGTCATGCGCTACGGGGAAAATGCCCTGGATACAATCAACAGAGTCAAAGATAAGCTCGCTTCCCTGGAAAAATCGCTTCCCGATGGCGTGAGCATCAAAATGGGCTATGATCGATCCGGACTTATACAAAAAGCGGTACATGCGCTGCAGAAAAAGCTGGTCGAGGAAATCACTGTGGTGGCCGTCATCTGTGTGCTCTTTCTTCTTCATTTCCGATCCGCTTTTGTGGCCCTTTTTACTTTGCCTGTTGGGGTGCTCATCTCTTTTCTGATCATGTATCCTCTGGGCATCAATGCCAATATAATGAGCCTGGGCGGTATTGCCATTGCCATAGGCGTTATGGTGGACGCCTCGGTGGTCATGGTGGAAAACGCCCACAAGCACCTGGAGCGAGACCGGGGAAAAAAGCCGTTTCACCAGATAATACTCGAGGCTTCTCAAGAGGTGGGGCCTGCCCTTTTCTACAGCCTGCTGATTATAACGGTTTCCTTTATCCCGGTCTTTGCCCTGCAGGAGCAGTCAGGCCGCATGTTCAAGCCACTGGCCTACACCAAGACTTTTTCCATGGCCGCCTCCTCTCTTCTGGCAGTAACTATCATTCCGGTGCTGATGACCTTTTTTATCACCGAGCGACCCATTGCCCTCCAGACCTCCAGAAAACGAAAGCTCCTGATCTGGATTACAGCCACTGCCGGCCCCATACTCCTGGTGTGTGTAGCCGGCATGGCCGGAATGAACCTTCCGTCCTGGGTCCTGATTGCGGCCATTGCGCTTTCCTTGTTTGCCTGCATATGTCTTGTGCCGCAAAGGATCCTGCCGGAACATAAAAATCCCCTCAGCCGCCTGTTCATTAGCATCTACAGGCCGATAATCGGCCTGGCCATCACCTGGCGCAAGGCCACGATCCTGATTGCCGTCCTGATAATGGCCGTCACCTACTTTCCGGTCAAGCAGCTGGGCAGTGAATTCATGCCCCCCTTAAATGAAGGTGATTTGCTGTATATGCCAACCACCCTGCCGGGGATCTCCGTGACCAAGGCCAAGGAGCTGCTGCAGCAAACCGACAAGATTATCAAGCAGTTCCCGGAGGTCCAAAGTGTGCATGGAAAAATCGGGAGAGCGGATACGGCCACAGACCCGGCTCCGTTGACCATGATCGAGACCACCATAATGCTCAGGCCCAAAGTGGAATATGAAACCGTGCATACAGAGCGTTTTTTTTCCTCCTGGCCAAAATGGCTGAAAGGGCCGTTTCCTTTGCTCTGGCCGGAGGAGAAAAAGGGTGAAATCATTCACCAGTGGCGTACAAAGAAAAGAGAGCGTTTTTTTTCTTCCTGGCCCGGGTGGATGAAGGCCCCTCTGGCATGGATTTGGCCTGAAGAACGGCATATAACCATAGAAGAACTCAGCGATGACCTAAATGACGCCATCCGCTTTCCAGGGCTGACCGATGCCTGGACCATGCCCATCAAGACCCGCATCGATATGCTGTCTACCGGGATCAAGACCCCTGTGGGCATAAAGCTCATGGGACCGGATCTGGAAGTACTCTCGGAACTGGGCAGCAGTATCGAAAGTCTGGTCCGAGATATTCCTGGCACGGTTTCCGCATATTCCGAGCGCACCACCGGGGGCAACTACCTGGACTTTGACATCAAGCGGCACGAGATCGCCCGCTACGGTTTGACCGTGGACGATGTGCAGGAGGTGATCATGAGCGCGGTAGGGGGGACGAATATCACTTCCACGGTGGAGGGGCTGGAGCGCTACCCCGTAAACCTTCGCTACAAGCGGGAATTAAGAGATGATATCGAAAAA
>CAYZLB010000126.1:0-6012 GCA_964479235.1 uncultured Desulfohalobiaceae bacterium | reverse complement strand
TCCAGTGCTGATCGCAATGTGATTGGATTTGAGTGGGAGCGGGGTACATAAAGTCACGAATGTCATTATCGTGGAGGAACGCCGTCCCGGACCCCCGGATCCAAATCCGGGGCAGGTTATGATCAGGGACAAAGATCCAGGCTCTTGGACCCAGAAAGAAGCGATCAAAGACAGAAAGGCTTTCCACTAGATTGCCCGGGCAGTCAGATTGCGATGTATTCAGAAATTGGGGCCGGGCAATGACGGAAACGGCATGGACTCTTATCTTTTGTTGCAGTGCTCAATGAGGAGAGCATTATGTTGAAGAACTTGACCCTTGAGTATTGGGTTGATGATGGCTGGTACGTTGGGCGACTGCGGGAGGTGCCTGGAGTATTCAGTCAGGCTGAAACCATTGAAGAGCTAAAGGATAACATTCGGGATGAATATGCTTGAAGAACACGATCTCATCCCTTTTGAACCATCTGCCCTTCCTAAAGGGCCGTGGCTTATCTTTGCTCCCCACCCGGACGACGAGACCTTTGGCATGGGCGGGTCCATAGCCTTGGCCGCCAGACAGGGGATACATGTCGAAGTGGTGGTCATGACTGGAGGGGAAGGTGCTGGAGAGGTCCAGATCCGTAGAGAGGAATGCTTGGCCGCCGGAAAGGTTCTGGGCGTTGTCCGTCATCACTTCTGGTCTTTGCCGGATCGGGGAGTAGACCAGGCGTTAAGCGTGTCTCCTGATGTCATCATTGTTTTGGATTCCCTGGCTCCCAAAACCGTCTTTCTTCCTGGAATCCAGGAATTTCATCCCGATCACAGGGCAACAACCAGGTTAATTTGGTCCGGACTTATAGCTGCTCGATACAAAGGCAATGTCTGGCTTTACGAAATTACCCGTCAGAACGAGGCCAACCGGCTGGTGGACATCACTTCCGGGCTAAAGGCGAAAAAACAGGCAATACAGTGCTACCGAAGCCAGTTGGCCCAAGTAGAGTATGAACATATTGTTCTGGGATTGAATTCCAGCCGAGCCTATACATTAGCAGACAACGTGACCCATGCGGAAGCCTTTTGGGCCAGTGAGCTGGACAATGATTTTTTTGAGTCCCTCAGCGGTCAGTATACTTCCCTGTACCGGTACAGAATCAGCCAGCCACATCATGCATATCCCTTGATATCCGTGATTGTCCGGACCAAGGATCGGCCCCGGCTTCTTGAAGAGGCCCTTTCGAGCCTGGCCAGTCAGACCTACAGGCCAATCGAAGTTATTATAGTCAACGATGGAGGTCTGGAAGTACCAATAGATACGTTCAGGGCAAGGATGCCCGCTATTGGAGTCGACTATGTAGCTCATGAGCGTACAAGGGGCCGGGCGGCGGCAGCCAATAGCGGCATACACAAAGCTTCTGGGCAATTTGTCTGCTTTTTAGACGACGACGACCTACTGTATCCACAGGCCCTGGAAACGCTGATTTCTCAGTCGGATAGCCAAAAAATAACTTATGCTCTGGCCCAATGCGTCAAGTATGGACCTGATGGACGCTGTGATCCGCAAAGAAGTCACCTTATAGGTCGGCCCTTTGAGCGGGGCAGATTGATTTTGGAAAATTATATTGCCTTTAATACATTCTGTGTGCCCAGAAGCCTTTTGGAGGCAACAGGTCCATTGGATGAAGACTTGGCCATATACGAAGATTGGGATCTGCTGATCAGACTCTCAAAGCATTATGAGATGGTGTTTATTGATAAGCTGGTAGCTGAGTATAGGGTCCTTGGTAGTGCAACATATACTGGAAAAGGGGGGGCGGAAAGACAAGCTTATTATCGCCGGAGGGTGTTGGCTAAACATATCGGAGATCTCACTGCAGAAGACATACTGCAATTTGTCCAGAGCTGTGTGGACAGATCTGTTCTGAACAAAGAAGAAAAGATCAGTCTGTTGCATGATGAAATCAATTTACTCAATGATGCCGTCAACCAAAAAGATAGTGAAATTGGAGATCTTCGAGAAGCTCTGCACGATAGAGACCAGTACATTGCACAGCTCACAAGCGATCTGCAAGTGCTCAGGAATGCAGAGAATCAACTGCAGGAGGTGTTGCGCTCCAGGTCATGGCGAATAACCAAGCCTATACGAAAACTGAAAGAATTGATGCAGCGTATACAATGAACCATGCAAAAGCATTTCCCCATGTCGATATTCTTATTCTCAACTATAACGGAGAGAAGTACCTGGATGGTTGTTTATCCTCACTGCAGAAAACCAATTATCCTGACTTTTCCAATATATTGATCGACAACAATTCTTCAGACAATAGTCTGAAACTGGTCAGGGAACGATTCCCTGAGGTAGCTATTCTCGCAAATGACCAAAATTTGGGATTTGGTCCAGCTTATGATTCTGTGATCCGTTCCAGATGTTCTGAGTTTTTTGTATTGCTCAACAACGATGTCCGTGTTGACCCGGACTGGCTTCAAAATCTGATCCTGCCCATTCAAGCAGACCAGCAGATAGCTGCTGTGAGTTCCAAGCTCTTATTCATGGATCACCCGGATGTAATCAATCATTTTGGGGGAGGAATGAATCGGATTGGCCTTGGGTTTGATGAACAGATGTTTGAGCCTGATGATGTGAATTTCTCTACGATCAAAAAAGTTTTTTTCCCAACAGGCGCAGCCTGTCTGATACGAAAAAGTGCTTATGAACATGTTGGTGGATTTGATCCCGCATTTTTTATGTACCATGAAGATGTTGATTTTGGATGGCGGCTGCATCTGTATGGGTATACGGTATACGCTGTGGGCAGCTCTGTGGTCTACCATGCCTTTGGCGGAACATCACTCAATTCTTCTGGAATGTCATTTCGGAACAATCTGGGGTACAAACATGCCCTACGAAGCCTGGCTAAAAAT
This sequence comes from uncultured Desulfohalobiaceae bacterium, assembly GCA_964479235.1. Taxonomy (GTDB): domain Bacteria; phylum Desulfobacterota; class Desulfovibrionia; order Desulfovibrionales; family Desulfothermaceae; genus Desulfovermiculus. Next base: position 3,114 of record CAYZLB010000126.1, on the reverse strand, counting down.
TATGCATTGAAAAACCTGATTCGAAATGTGCCATTGCTTCTCTTGCTTGGGTTTCAATCCTTTTGGCGGGAGAGAAGCATCCATTTTTTTCGATGTGTAGCCTGGAATATTCGGCATTTGCCTTCGACCTTGATCCAGCGCCACAGAATTCAGAAAAGCAGGGTCCGATCTGATGTGCAAACTGCAGATATGATATGGCCGAATCTGCATTTGCCTGTGTATTTTCCCGACTATAAGTTTGAAACATTTGACGGTCTTTGGTTAAAAGGCCGGACACACTCCTGTATCAGAATGTGTGCCTGGGCATCTGAGCAGCTTGGATATGGGTGGTATGCTCCGGATTGGCATGAATCCTTGCAAATGAGTTATCGCTGGTCGAAAAAAAAAGCTGTCTTTTATCTTTGGGTTGAAAGTGAACACAGCAAGATTGTCATTCAATGCATTGCCTTGGCTCAAACCCTGGGCCAAAACAGGAAATTTTCCTTTTATCTTAATAATTCGTTTGTCCAGACAGTGGAAATCGATTCTGATGCCCTGGAATTTATCGAGCTTGAATACAGCGGAACACCAGGAGCTGTGGAGATCAAGCTTATCTGTGACCAGACCTGGTGTCCTGATGAAACTTATCACAACGGGGACTACCGTCGTCTGGGCCTGGGAGTCATTCGGGCGGAGGCCAATCCGGCCGACCTTGATAAGCGGCCCTATACAGGGATCAGTCTGATTATTCCGACGTATAACCGTAGCCGTCAGCTGTACGCAGTGTTGAAAGCCTTGGAAGAGCAGACCCTGCATAAAGAGCAGTTCGAAGTTATTGTGGTTGATGATGGATCTACAGATAATACCCAATCTCTTGTTGAATGGTTTGAACGATCTACTTCAGTGCAGCTTGTATATCTGCGACAGGAGAATAAAAAGCAGGGGGCAGCCCGCAACTACGGCTTGACAAAAGCCAGCAAGCCTCTGGCTGCTTTTATTGGAGACGATATCGTCCCTGAACCGGACTTTTTGTCTGCTCATCTCCAGAGGCACAATGCAGAAAATCTCAACGAAAAATTGGTGGTCATCGGGCATACCAAATGGCCTCCGGAAATTCTGGTTACACCTTTTATGGATTTTATCCATGAATATGGATATCAGTTTGGTTTTTCAATTATGAATGACCGCAATGAACTGCCCTTCAACTTTTTTTATACTTCCAACATTTCTGTATCTCTAAGCTTTTTGCAACAGCAAGACGTCATCTTTGATGAATGCTTTGAGGCCTATGGTTGGGAGGACATTGAACTTGGGTTCAGGTTAGAAAAAAACGGCATGCGCATGTGCTTTGAGCATCAAGCCATTGCCTATCACTATCACCCAATGGACGTACACAGTTTTTATAATCGGCAGGTCAATGTGGGAAGATCTTCACGCAGGTTTCTCGCCAAGCATCCGGAGTTACAGTCATTGCTCGGCCAAGATGATCTTGCCAGGTGGGAAAAATCTTATATTTTGGCCAGGATATCAGCTGCTTTGACTCAAAGGATCGACGAACGTAACATAAGATTGCCCTCGAAGATATACCATTTCATTTTACGCAGTGCGTATGCTTTGGGAGCTAGAGACCAAGAGACAGGACGCAATCAGTGAAAATCAGTATAATTATTGTGAACTTCAATGGTTCCGAACACTTGCCTGAAATTTTTAAGTCACTGCATAGCCTTGATTACCCGGGAGAAAAATTAGAGATACTTTTTTTTGATAATGGATCAAACGACGATTCGCTGCAGATTGTTCGCAGGGAATGTCCAGAGGCCATAGTGATTTCCAATGCCAAGAATATGGGCTTTGCTGCTCCGCATCGGATTGCCGCTGAAAAAGCTACCGGTAAAGTGCTGGCCTTTGTAAACAACGACATGCGAGTTCACCCTCAATGGGTTCGGGAAGGGATCGCCTGTTTGGATAGAGATGCCGGCATCGTGTGTGTTGCATCCAAGATACTGTCCTGGGATGGACAGGAAATAGATTTTAGCGGGGGATCATTACAATATCTCGGCTATGCCCAGCAGTATCATAATAATGAAGTCAATGACCGGGACCCCATCCTTTTTCCCTGCGGGGGGGCAATGTTCATTTGCCGAGATATATTTCTGGAGGCCGGGGCCTTTGATGACGACTATTTTGCAATATTCGAGGATGTTGACTTAGGGTGGAGACTCTGGCTCTTGGGATATAAAGTGGTGATGGCCCAACGATCCATTACTTACCATAAGGGACATGCGACCCTTGATTCCAAAGGTCAAACTCAAAAACGCTATCTCATGCACCGGAATGCTTTGGTTACCATCATTAAAAATTATGAGCAGGAGAATCTGCAGAAGATATTACCTACTGCCATGAACCTAGCCCTGAAAAGGGCCTTGTTGTTTATGGGAGTGGATAAAAAAAACTTCTATTTCTGGGAAAAAAAGACTGCTCGTATTCAGCTGAACAATAATTCCATTGAAGGAATGCTACATCTTGTTGTTTTAGATGACATATTTGATGATTATGAAAACATTGCCCGGAAAAGAAAGCTGGTTCAAGACAAAAGAAAGCGATCTGACAAACAACTATTTGAGTTGTTTGGTGATCCATTTCGAAATATCATGGGATTTAGGGAGTACTTTTGGCAGGAATTGTCCCTTCTAGGTGGCTTTCATCTTCATGAACTGTTTCAGTGCACAGAAGCGTATGAACATGCCCTGAACCATGGAGTGGAGTTGGCCAGGGAGGAGTTGTACGGGATGCGCAGGGAAAGAGACAATATGCTTTTGCAAGGTTGCTCCCAGATCCTTCAGAATTCCAGTATCCGGATTCTCTGGCGCAAATTTTGGCAAACAAAAGGGGAATGCGGGCTGGCTGGGGCATTGAACAAATCAGTCCGGTTTTGTTTTGAACGAGTATGGAAAAGGGAGTAAAGTGGTTCTGCTGTATGCTGGGCAATAAATCTCAACACACTCGGTTTATTCACATTTTTGTTCTTTCGGCCTTTGCCGTCGCCCAACCGGTATACGATCTACTAGGTCAAAATAGGGGTTGGCAAATATGTACGCTATCATTATGCCGGTCTTTCAAGGGGCCAGATACCTC
>CAYZLB010000125.1:0-6054 GCA_964479235.1 uncultured Desulfohalobiaceae bacterium | reverse complement strand
GATTGGAACTATGACGAAGATCGCAGCCGTATACGAACCGGCTTTGGTCCGGAAAATATAACCAGGCTCAGACGTTTTGCCATAGGGCTCATGAAATCCAAAGGCGTACAGAGTGTGGCCCAAAAAATGCGGCAGCTCAATAAAAACATACGGGCTGTCTTCGACTACCTCAAAATGACTGGGAACTCACAAGCAAAGGCCCATATCTAGTACACCTGTTCTTAATTCTCGGTAACGATTTCGAGATTGCTTCGGCGAAGACGTCTGTCCAAGACTCCTCGCAATGACGGCCAATGAGCGTTACCGTTATCTATGATCGCTTGTACTCGGGCAGTCATGGACGAGAACAAATTTGCCGTGTATTTCAACAGCCATCATATTGACAGATTTTTAAGTTTCTGGTATCAAGGTAGAGCTTTTATGCTGAGTGGACAGAAGAGCATTTAATTCGCCGCCTTTTCTTTATAAGGTTCTGAGATTCATCTAAATATAAATTCACAAAACGCTGGGCCATGACATTGTGCGAAAGGTCACGTCCCATAAACCTCTTCGTTCCCGCAACCAGAATCCTTAATGCTGAAAATGCAATTGAGCAATTCATTTCTTGACAAACACACTTCAACCGCTCACTGCTCAAATTTTTCTTTTATTATCTGCTGGTTATGAGGCAAAGGCCACAAAATATTTGCTCCTGAGTTGAAATTTATGGATAGATCGTAGGGGCGAAAGATCTTTCGCCCTCTTTGTTTTCGGATCGGCAGGGCAGCAGTGTCATTGGGTCTCTGTTTGAGCCAATATCCTGGTTTTGCACATCCAGCAAGGCAGTATGCATATTTCATGACTGACTATCTGCACCAGCTGACCCGCCTGCGCACAGACACAAACCGCACCCGCTGGACAGATGCCACTGCCCACCCTGCTCCACACAAACCGTTTCTGCTCCTGTCCATCCTGGATCTGGCCGCCCAGGGGCAGATTGATTCTTCATTCATCGAACCCTCATTTGATCTCATTGAGCGCTTTGCCCGCTACTGGGACCTGGTCCGGCCGCCAAGCGGCAAGTGCAACATGGCCTACCCCTTCTATTATATGCAGAGCGAGGGATTCTGGAGCCTGGTTCCCAAACCAGGTCAGGAACAGGAGCTGGGAGAAAGAATCACCTCCTCCATGACCCGGCTGCGAAAAGCCATCCTGGGCGCAGAGATCGATCAGGAGCTTTTTGAGCTCATCTCCGGCCGAAAGGGCAGGAAAGAGCTGAGAGCTGCACTTTTGAATACCTATTTCGCTCCCGATATCCGTCAATTCCTATTGCGCGAGGCAGTGGAAAATCAGGAAGCCTTTGAATACAGCCAGCGCTTGCTTCAGGCCGCAGAAGCGGCCATGCCCTTTGGTCATCCGGTAAAACCCCGGCAGATCAGAGACCAGGGATTCCGCAAGGCCATCATGAACCTGTACTGCCACCGCTGCGCCCTGTGCGGTATCCGCATGATCATCCCGGAAGGGCACACCATTGTCGAGGCCGCCCACATCCGGCCCTGGGCAGATAGCCAGGATGACCGCCCAGCCAACGGCCTGGCCCTCTGCCGGCTCTGCCACTGGCAGCTTTGATCGGGGATCTATGGGTGTAAACGAAATCCGAGATCTTTCTGTATCTTTCTTCTGTAAACTGACCTCTGACCTCTGGTATAGGTCCGATTATGACCTTGGAACACCGGCCAATATTTATGCCTGAAGAGGAAAGACACATTCCGGATCAGGGGTGCTTGAGGTGGCATCGGCGAGAGGTGTTTCGAAGATGAGCTATAAGAAGTTCAATCCCTTGGAAATGGATGATATGGGTCTTGGTTTTGATTTTCGCGCCCTTGTAAGTGCCATACGTCAGGTAAATGACAACCTGACTGCTCAGGCTGGACGTGCTATCAACATCAGCTTGACCCTGCGCAACTGGATGGTTGGGGCGTATATTGACGAATATGAATTGCGCGGGGCGGATCGAGCCAATTATGGAGATAAGCTTCTTGTCAATCTTTCACGTGAGCTTAAAAAGCATGGGATCAGCAATTGCGGTCGCAGGCAACTCTATAATTATTTGACCTTCTATCGACTCTATCCTCAGATTGTGCGGACAGTGCCAGCACAATCCGGTCACTTGCTTCCCCAGAACATTAACAGCCCAAAAGTGCGGACAGCGTCCGCACAATGTATTTTGTCGCCTGAAAAGCTCATAAGCAGCCTGTCATACAGCCATTTTGAACTGCTTGTCGGGCTTGATGATGAGCTCAAGCGAGCTTTTTATGAAATTGAATGTCTTCGGGGCAACTGGTCAGTACGGGAACTCAGGCGGCAGATCAATACCCTGTATTTTGAGCGCTCAGGGCTCTCTGAAAACAAGGAAAAACTGGCCGAACTTGCTCAGTCCGGCACTGAGCAGACCGAACCAAATCTTACTGTTCGCGATCCCTACATATTTGAGTTTCTGGGGATCAAGCCCAGGGAGGTCATGGGTGAATCCGAACTCGAAGATGCCCTGCTGGACAAGTTGCAGGAGTTTTTGATGGAGTTGGGTCACGGCTTTTGCTTTGAAGCCAGACAAAAACGTGTTCTCATCGGCGATACCCACTGCTTTATAGATCTGGTTTTCTACCACCGCATTCTCAAATGCCATGTCTTAGTGGAGTTGAAGGTTGATGCCTTTAATCACGAAAACCTGGGCCAGCTCAATACATATGTGAGCTGGTACAAAAAGAACATGATGTCCGAGGATGATAATCCGCCGATTGGTATTCTGCTCTGCACCCACAAGGACCATACCCTTGTTGAATACGCCTTGGCGGGTATGGATAATAACCTGTTTGTATCCAAGTATCAACTCCAGTTGCCCAAGAAGGAGGAGATACAGCACTTTCTGGAAGAAAAATTACAAGAAGTAGGATGAGTGAATTGAGCTTCCCCCCATGGGCTGGACAGGGATTAGGTAAATCTAAGGTGTAGACCTGCTCTGCTTCCCAGGGCGTAGGCCTGGCCCAAATGATTGCGTATCTGTTCCAGCATCTCCAGGCCAATCCAGGTTGTCGGCCCTAGCCCTGCCCTTTACCCATAAATCGTTGCACTACCAATCACCCTGAATCTATCAGGTTAAAGCCAAGGCACATATGCTGGAGTACGGTGTACCCTTGCCACATTATCTGATGACCTGGCGGAGGATCATTTTACGACCGAGATACCCTCCAAGGTCTGCGACTATACGCACTGCATCACCTACAGAAATATTCTATAGCCTACATTCAGAGCTTTGCCCAAACGCTTGGCCCTTTCCTTTCCAATCTCCATTTTGCCATTTTCCATTTTCGAGATATGACTTTGGGGGATACCTGTCAGTTGAGCAAGCTCAGCCTGGGTCAAATTCTCTTTTCCCCGAGCTCCCCGGAGAGCAATACTGTATTCGGGCTCATCCTCAAATTCTGGGAAAGCTTCACGCCAGGGAATTGAATCACTTGTATCGACAAAACCAAGATCTTTTAATGCTTCCATAGCTTTGCCCATGTTTTCTTTTGGTCCTGTGATCCTGAGATTGACCGTTTCAATATGGGCTTTTTTCGTGTGTACCTGCATAAGTCACCTCAACGAGGTTGATCTTCCCACCAATTTCTTCCCACACAGCAACATATGTGGGATTCCCCTTCTTGAAGTGGCAATGATGCTTGCCAGGCCCTAGCTTTCCGTAGTTTGCCCAATTTCCACGTACAGGGCCTGAGTCCTCAATTTCCTTGATAAGTGCATATAGGTTTTCTTTGGCTTTTTTTGGCATTTTTCTTATCCCTTTGAGGACTTGCTTTTTGAGCTGGACCGTCCAAGGCATACATTATAAATATGCTATTGAATAGCATGTAGTCAAGAGGTTCCATCCTGGAGTAATTCCACAGGCTCGCTTCTTTGGAGGTGGGCTTTTTTTTATGGCCATGTAGCATGATTTGACTACACAGCTTAAGAAAAAGTGCTCCACAATGGCCGTATTTTGGCCTTTTGGAATGTTTCGAGGGGTATTGGTCGGGGGTGATCGGGAAAAGGCAAATTTGCGGCTTTACATCTTACCGGAATTGTTGTGGATATGAAGAGATGAAAGGCTGATCAGTTTGTGGCTCATGGAGGCGGGGTCTGTGATCAACAAGGAGGATTATGGGCAACAGGTGAGCAGGAAAAGTCTTGTGCTGTCTCATTGCAGCTAAGGCAAAAGTTCACCCCAGTGTTACCCTGGCCGCTCTGTGACAACAAAAAAGGGGTTAAGCATGTTGCCTAACCCCTTGATTTTTAATGGTGGAGCTGCGGGGAATTGAACCCCGGACCTCCTGAATGCCATTCAGGCGCTCTCCCAACTGAGCTACAGCCCCGTTTGAAGAAAACAACAAATCATATTTGTTGTTTTCTGTCAACAAAAAATATCTGATTATGAATTTTCGTTGCCATTCTCTTCCTGCTCAGAACATTTTTCCGGATCCTGTATCAGGCTACATGTTGATTGCGCTGTACATTGGGAACAGCCCGAACATCCACAGCCTTCCTGCCCACTACTTCGGAAGGTGATATACAGACGACGGACCAAAACAATAGCGGCTATAAGAACGACAATCCAAACAATAAGTTTTTGCATAGTATCTGTCCTTCGGTCTTCATCGCAAGAGAATCCGCCGGGCCAGATTCTGAGCTTCCTGAGTCAAAAAATCCTGCTCGATACGATCTTTGATCTCCTGTTCAGGAAAGGACTTACCCTTACATTCCTCTTCGAATACCGCAAGCTTGGCTGCGTCCCGAACAACTTGGACTTCCAGGTCCAAATCAGAATGCACGTCCTGCAATCTGTGCAGAATTGATTCCACTCTATCTATCACTTCCGGTTTGGCTCCGGCCTTATCCAGAATATCTCTGGGACCGGGCTGATCAGCAGTATCTTTTCCTTCTGCCAAGTCTTCATCATAAACATGCATGAGATGGGCAGCCATGATAATAGCTCCCATATCCCCGCCGGTTTCTTTACCCAGCCGTTCGGCGTATCGAGCTGTGTTCTGAGCCTGCTGCATGAGTTTGGGACGTCGCATGAGCATCCGTCTTACTTCCATCCCCACCTTGTCCTTGATCAGATCCTGCTGTTTTTCCTTGATTTCATCCGGCAAGGCCCCCAAGCACTGTTCGGCAAATTGACAATAGGCTGCACAGCCAAAATCCATTTCAGGATTCACGAATCTGTGCCCGCAATGTGGACATTTGCGGGCTGTGTCGTCTTTGAAAAATTCTACAGTCTCATTGCATTGCGGACAACGGGCTTCATATATGGCATCCTGTTTCCATAATCTGCTGTCTTGACCTGGGCATTTCATTTGTGTCCTCCTCTAAAAAAATATTCGGACAATCAGTCATTGCTGCATATATAGTGTCAATCTATGCCCGGCCGCGGACAATATCTTTGATCCAGGTCAAAGAATAAGCATTCCAAACAGACTTGAAAAGCAATAACCAAGATTTTGATACATTACTGTTAAGGATCAAGCAACCCTCACCCCCACGCACGGCAAATTTGTTCTCGTCCATGACTGCCCGAGTACAAGCGATCATAGATAACGGTAACGCTCATTGGCCGTCATTGCGAGGAGTCTTGGACAGACGTCTTCGCCGAAGCAATCTCGAAATCGTTACCGATACTTAAGAACAGGTGCACTCGTTGTATGGCTCCATCGAAAGACCAGGATCTTTGATACCCTCCAACCGAACAAGAACCGGGATGTCAATATTCTGGTTCCCCGCCCTGGTCAGGGCGGGATCAGGGGCGGGTCGTCATGGTGACTACTTCCTTATCCCACTATGTTATATGTTCAGCGTGTATAAAAAACAGACCCTCGGCCACCACCTGCCCGAATCTGACTCCAGGGCGATAATGCTTTTGATGCACGTTCAAACACCTCTCCAGAACAGCCAGCATTTCCTCCCGACTGTATATCCCTGACAACTCATCAGCCAGCCTTGGATGGCGGCCGAGCTTACCCCCAACCTGGATTCGATAGC
>CAYZLB010000124.1:0-6100 GCA_964479235.1 uncultured Desulfohalobiaceae bacterium | reverse complement strand
CCCTCGGCAATGGAAATTCGTCAACCTCTAACCTCAAACAAGCGAAATCAAGGTTCTTCAGGAGTTATCTTATGAATTTCTACACTTCCGGAGGCCTTGATCTTTTCCAGGTATTCCTGGTTCATGGCCGCGGCTTTATCATTTGTATACTCGGTTGCATCCTCCACGCACTGCAGCAACGTGGCCTTCAAGTCTTTGGGCAGACTGTTCCAAAACATCTGGTTGGTCACCAGCATATACCCCAGATAGCCATGATTGCTCACAGTCATGTAGTTTTGTACTTCATGAAACTTCTTCGTGTAGATATTGGACAGGGTGTTCTCCTGACCGTCCACGACTCCCTGTTGCAACGCGCTGTAAACCTCTGAAAAGGGCAGTACCTGCGGGCTGGCCCCGACTGCCTTAAACTGTTTTTCAAGCACCTTGGAGGACATGATCCGAAATTTCTGTCCTTTGGCGTCTTCAGGCATAATCAGGGCATGGCTGTCCAGGGTCAATTGCTTGAATCCGTTGTCCCAGTAGGCAAGACCGACCAGACCCCGTGCCTTAACTAATTCCAAGAGTTCCTGTCCAACGTCACTCTCCATGAATCGATACAGATGCTCCCGATCGTCAAACAAAAAGGGAAGATCGAAAATCTGCAGTTCCGGCACAAACCCTGTAAACTTGGAAAAGCTGGGGGCTGCCATTTGAATGGCATTCATCTTCAGGGCTTCGATGGCTTCCCGGTCGTTATACAAGGAAGCATTGGGATAGACTTGAACCTCAACTAGCCCATCCGTCCGTTCCTCTACAATCTTTTGAAAATACTTCGCCCCCTGCCCTTTGGGAGTGTCTTCCGCCACAACATGGGAAAACTTGATCGTGTACGTTTTGGCCCAACCGGTTCCGGCAAGGCAAAAAACAGCCAACAACGCATAGATAAGTATTTTGCGTCCCATACAAACCTCCTCGTTTGTGTTTCAATTTTAAATTATTCTATATTGACACACCATGTTCCGCTTATTTCATATCATCGGAGTATAATTGATTCGATCTTTGAATTCAACCAATTCCTATCAGCCATAGATCATATTGGGAATCATCAAAGATATCCATGGAATATAGGTAATAATCGCCAGTCCGGCCAAAAGGGCAAAAAACCAGGGCATAGACGCTCGGATAGTCTCCTGTAGAGTCAATCCGGATATTCCACTGGCCACAAAGAGGTTGAGGCCTACTGGCGGGGTTAACATGCCAATTTCCATATTCACAGTAATTATGACCCCCAAGTGAATGGGATCAACGCCTAATTGCACGGCTATTGGGAAAATGAGAGGAGCCAAAATCATAATCAAGCTGGAAGGCTCCATAAAATTTCCTGCCAATAGCAAAAGCAAATTCAACAGGATGAGAAACATGTACATATTGAGATTTAAGCTGATAATCCAGTTGGCCAAATCTTGGGGCATTTGCTCCGTTGTCAACAGGTGAGCGAAAATCATGGCATTGGCGATAATAAACATGATCATGGCCGCTGTCGCCGCCGAAGTCTTGATCACCTGCGGGATCATTTTCCAGGACAGATCCCTGTATATGAACTTGGTGGCGAAAAATGCATAGACCGCCGAAACAGCCGCTGCCTCTGTAGGGGTGAATATTCCGCCATAAATGCCGCCGATAACGATGACAATAACGAACAGCCCCCAGGAAGCATCTTTGAAGGAGCCCCAGATTTCTTTCCACGAAGCCATAGGCTGTCGCTTGTGCCCACCCCGCCTGGCTGCAATATAGGTGACCAGCATCAGCAGCCCACCCAGAAAGAAGGCCGGCAACACCCCGGCCATGAACAGCTTGCCGATGGATTGGTCTACAGTCACTCCGTAGACGATCAAAATGATCGAGGGGGGCATGATGATGCCCAGCGAACCGGAGGAAACAATGGAACCAACGGAAAACGCAGGACTGTACCCGTCTTCCTTGATAGCCCCCATCATGATCGAGCCAATGGCGGCTACCGTAGCTGGAGAAGAGCCGCTGACTGCGGCAAAAATGACACAAGCGAAGATGGCTGACATGGGCAGCCCTCCAGGCAAATGTCCGACCAAGGCCCTGGCAAACCGGATGATCCTTTGGGCCGCACCTCCTTGGGACAAAAAATTGCCCATCAAAACAAAGAGAGGTATGGCCATCAAGGCAAACTTATCTAAAGAAATGAACAGTTTTTGAGCAATGAGCAGGGTTGGTTCATTCGTGAAAAATAATATGACCACTGATGTGGACAAGCCCAAGGCCACGGCAATTGGTACCCCGGCCACCAACAAAAGGAACAATAGTCCAAAAAGGGTGATCGCTGTCATCAGGCAGACTCCTTCATCACTGTATCGTAGCTGAATCTACTGGTGGGAATGGTCAAAACCAAATACAGCTTGCGCAACAGTTGATACACGGCTATTCCCATGGATATAGGTACGCATAAGTAGATAGTCCAAAAAGGAATCCGCAAGTCAATATCTATCTGCTGAAGGTTTATGCTGAAATGGATGAATTGCATCCCCCACCAGGTGAGCACGGACAAAAAGACCACCATGATGATCAGATTGATGGTCAGCATCCATTTGGCCAGCTTGGCCGGCAGATTCTGAATGACCACCGTCACTCCGATATGCATGCCTATTTTGAACCCGTAGGCAGCTCCGAACAGGGCGGACCAGATAAACAAGTAGGCGGTAAGCACTCCTGCCCAGGGAACTGACATTCCAAAGACATAACGCAAGACTACATTCATGAACGCTGTTACCGTGGCCACAGTCATACACACAGTCATTACTGTGCTGCTAAAGGCATTGATCGTCCAATCCAGCCGTTGCATAAAATTTCCCGGCATAACCTCACCTGCCTTTGTTGTGGTGATCTGTTTGTCTGTGCTTTATGACCCAAAAACGGACAGCATGATCCCGGCCGCAACAGCCGAGCCGATGACCCCGGCCACATTGGGGCCCATGGCGTGCATGAGCAGAAAATTGTCCGGCCGTTCTTTGGCTCCAACCACCTGTGAGACCCTGGCGGCCATAGGAACCGCAGAAACCCCGGCCGAACCGATCAGTGGATTGATCTTGCGTTTGGACAAGAGATTCATCAGCTTGGCCAGAAGCACTCCGGTACCGGTTCCAACACCAAAGGCCAAAATGCCCAGGACCATAATCCCGATAGTTTTCAGGTTCAAGAAAGCTTCTGCTGAAGCTGAGGCTCCGACTGTAATACCTAAAAAGATGGTTACCGCATTGATCAACGCGTTTTGGGTCGTATCCGCCAGACGCCCGGTTACCCCGCATTCACGGAATAAATTGCCCAGCATGAGCATACCGATCAGTGGAGCGGCGGCAGGAAGCAACAAGACCACGACGATGGTTACCATGATGGGAAAGATGATCCTTTCCTTCTGAGACACCTCTCGCATTTGCTCCATGACGATTTGCCGTTCTTTCTTGGTAGTCAGCAGTTTCATGATCGGAGGCTGAATAATCGGCACCAAGGCCATGTAGGAATAGGCAGCCACGGCTGTTGCCGCCAACATATGCGGAGCAAGCATAGAGGTCAGATAAATGGTCGTCGGTCCATCCGCCCCGCCGATAATCCCAATGCTGGCCGCTTCTGGAAAGGTGAAACCCAAAAAAATGGCCCCAAAAAAGGTGGTAAAGATACCGAACTGGGCAGCCGCACCCAAAAGAATGCTCCGCGGATCTGCCAGCAATGGGCCAAAATCGGTCATTGCCCCCACCCCCATGAAAATAAGCGGAGGAAAGATTCCCAGCTCATCACCTTGAAAAAGGTAATACAGCAGCCCACCGATCTTTTCCGTATGCAGGCTGTGTTCGCCGACTTCCAGGACAGGTGGTTCCATCAGCCCGGTCAACGGCAGGTTGATGAGCAACATGCCGAAGCCGATGGGAACCAGAAGCAACGGTTCATATTTTTTAGCTATACCCAAATACAAAAGGATCAAGGCCACACAGACCATGACCAAATGGCCAAAGGTCATATGCAGAATGCCCATGGAATTGAAAAAGAGAAATGTTTTTTCTAGCATCAAAATCTCGTTGGTAACTATAGAAAGTACAGGTTAACGGGCAAAGATTCTGGCTCTGACGCAAACATGTTCGAGGATACTACCGGTTTCGCTCCAGGCCCCTGGCCCGGCCCAAGGCCTTCCAATTGGTTGCAGGATGGACTAGTCGCAAAGCCCTCGGCCTTTTGGCGTCTGCATCGCAGGCTGCCAATACCGCAGCCGTGATGGCCGCAATCACCTTGGGATCATGCCCTTTTGCCCTGTCCTGAACCGGAAGAGTTTCCTCAATGGATTTTGGTTTTGGCGGTGTTTTCTCTGCTGTTTTTTCCTTTTTCGGTCCGACCAAACGGCGCAACACGACCATAGACAGATACAAAAGAACCAGGATGACAAAAACAGTGACCATCCCCAACAATGTGACCTGTGTACCGACGAAAAATTTATCCACGCTCAAACTCCTGGCTACAGGGGAATATTTCCGTGTTTTTTGGCCGGCCCCTGCACGTGTTTGGTTGCCAACATTTCAAAACCGGAAATGAGCACCTGGCGGGAGAGGGAAGGCTCAATCACATCCTGGACATAGCCAAAACTTCCGGCTCGATAGGGGTTGGCAAATTCCTCTCTGTATTCAGCTATCTTTGTCTGCCGAACCATTTCCGGTTCTTCGGCAGCCCGTATCTCTTTGGCGTAAATGATATTCGCCGCTCCTTCCGGACCCATGACCGCGATCTCGGCTGTGGGCCAGGAAAAGACCAAGTCCGCTCCGAGCTCTTTACTGCACATGGCGATATAACCCCCTCCATATCCTTTGCGCACCACCATGGTCACCTTGGGTACCGTGGCTTCGGAATAGGCATACAGCATTTTGGCCCCATGCCGAATAATGCCTCCAAATTCCTGGTGGGTTCCGGGCAGAAATCCGGGGATATCCATGACCGTGAGGATGGGGATATTAAATGCATCGCAAAATCGAATGAACCTCGCGCCCTTGTCCGAAGCATTGATATCCAGGCAGCCGGCCAATGAATTCGGCTGGTTGGCGATAATCCCGATGCTTTTGCCTCCCAGTCGGGCGAACATGGTCAGGATATTGGGCGCATATCTGGCCTGGACTTGAAACAGGCTGCCCTGGTCCACGATCTCAGAAACCAGTTCCAGCATGTCGTAGGCCTTATTCGGATGATCGGGCATGATCGTATCCAGCCCGGGACAGACCCGATCCGGATCGTCGGCAAGCTCCATCTGCGGCGGATCATCCACATTATTGGCCGGAAGATAGGAGAGCAAGGAGCGCACCTGCTGAAAACACTCTTCTTCATTGGAGGCCAGAAAATGGGCCACTCCACTGACTTCGTTCTGGGTTTTGGCCCCGCCCAGCTCCTCGGCACTGACCTCTTCTCCAGTCACGGCCTTGATCACCTGCGGCCCGGTAATAAACATCTTGCTGGTCTGATCGACCATGAACACAAAATCCGTCAAGGCAGGAGAATAGACCGCCCCGCCGGCGCATGGGCCCATGATGATTGAGATCTGGGGAATAACTCCCGACGCCTTGGTATTGCGGTAAAAAATGTTCCCGTATCCGCTCAGGGAAGCCACCCCTTCCTGAATTCTGGCCCCGCCGGAATCGTTTATTCCAATGATCGGTGCCCCCATCTGCATGGCCATATCCTGGACCTTGCAGATCTTGGAGGCATGCATCTCACCAAGGGATCCTCCCATGACGGTGAAGTCTTGGGCAAAGGCATAGACCAAGCGTCCGTCAATGCTTCCATAGCCGGTGACCACACCGTCACCCGGCGTTTGCCAGCCGGACATCCCTTTCTCCGGGCTTCGATGGGTGACAAAGACGTCGATTTCTTGAAAGGTACCAGGATCAAAAAGTTTGTTCAGTCGTTCTCTGGCAGTATATTTTTCTTTTTCATGCTGCTTCTCGATCTGTTTTTGCCCGCCGCCTTGCTCCACTTCCTTGCGGCGCTTCCGTAACTCAGCCCACCTGTTCTCACCGCTCATGGCTACTCCCTGTCCAGGTTCGGACACACACTTTAGGAT
>CAYZLB010000123.1:0-6174 GCA_964479235.1 uncultured Desulfohalobiaceae bacterium | reverse complement strand
AAGGGAAAAGAAGAGAGCCTGTATTCAAGCTCTTCCCCATCCAGGACGCATTTTTTTCTGGCAGCTTCAATTGTTACCGCCCAGTCTATGTCCATTTTCGCATATATGACGTAGAGATCGAAAACATCCTTAGGTTCGTCCCGGCCAATAACCGCGCAGATCTTGTTGGCACAGATATTTTCAATATTGTCCAGGGCAATACCTGTAGTTGAGCGTTCGCTTCGACCATATCTATACACCCGGTCGTTGACCATATCCACCCGAAGTTTTGAGGCCACGCTCAGCCGGACAAAATCCCGGGTATCGACCTGAAGGTCAAATGAAATATCGTGGGAATTAAGAATATCCTGAGCTATGCGTACGTCGTCGCGAAAAAGCGCATTCTCATTGGTGAACAGGTCCAGGTCGTCTGAATAACGGCGGTGAAGGTAAAATCTATGTAGGCATGTGCCAGCAGTGAGATAGAAGCTGGTATCTTCTGCAAATATTGCGGCCAGGACTTTGTCCTGCAACGCATACAACTCTGAGTAATCTATCCTCGCCATTGATACTCCGGGGCCAGAGCGTAGTTTTGGGTCAAGTTGGCGGCTATCAGGCGAATGCGCTTTTGATCTCGTGCTCTGGGCATATAATCCTTAAGCAATGCGTGGAGTTGTTCCGGCGGATACAATGCTCGCAAATGCCGTGATGGATGGCGGCTGTTCTCCACAATCTTGGAAAAGAGAAAGCGCTGAAAGGCCAGGTCTCCGGAATCGAGCTCAGCCAGGAGGTCATGGACAGAAAGGGTGTAGTCGCCCCAGAAACATTCTTGGACGACTTCCTGGGCGCTTGTTGTTCGCTCGTCTTGCATGGTATTTGCGGGGTCAACTTACCCGGTTCTCGTTATGTTTGAGTTTAGCGTGGAAGAGCTCTTGGAAAATGTTGATCATTGGAAAGGAAAAAGTCTACATGAGCATGTAATCCCGAAGCTATAATCAAACTGTCCAAAGTTCGTAAGGCCTTCCAGTTCACTCTGGGGTCTCTGCCAACCAAACCAAGTACATCTGGGGTAATATGCTGGCAAATGGAATTGGGAAAATTGGTCAAATAATCCTTAATTGCCATAGCTGCTTCAATCATGCCGGCTCGTAGCGGCCCCTGCATGACCTCGGATATCGAGAGGATGGAAATGACGGCTCGACTCCCGCCTTCCTCGACCAAAGAAAATATTTCCCGGGATAATGAGCAGTAGGGTTCGATTTCTTCAGTCAAGTATATGATAATATTACTGTCTATAAGGACTTTTTTACCTTCGACAGACTGCTTCAAAGACTGGATTTGATCACCTGTCATCTCGTTCTTTCCGTTCGTTGTCCAGAAATGTGTCCACTGTCTCTGGGGTATCTCCTATGGTCCTGCGTGTTGCCCCCGGTCAGTTTTTGGGTAAAGGACGGTACAGTCTCCAAAATGAGTTTGTCCTTGTCCTTATTGATCAATATTTGGTGCCCGGCTTGATGTTCATCTCTTTCCTGATGTGGGCCGGCAAAACTATGTATCCTCCTTTGGAAACAGTAACACTTTCCGATTGCATGCTGCACCTCCTAGTTACGTGCGAGTTTTAAATTATGCAGCAAAAAATTATTTTGTCAACTACTTTTTCATATTGTAGAAAAAATGTTCATCTTTTGATCACATATGAACAAGATTTCAGAAACAATATTGATGCCTCTCGTCGCTTGGCCTGGCGGGTGAAGACAAGCTTCGCCCATACGATTTGAACAACGATTGGGGTAGCAACGTAGGAGCGGTCCTTGCTAGCCTGATAAATCGGATCCCTTGAGGGTATTTAACTGGGTGTCCGCCCAGGTAGAAGAGGGCGAATGATTATTCGCCCCTACCACCCACACGCAAGTTTCAGGCTGGATCAAAATAACGGTCGCCGCCGCAGGCGAGGCTGAACACTGAAGACCGAAGACTGAACACCGAACACTAAAGACAGATTGATGTGAACCAATACAGGGTGAATGGACTGAAGATGTTGATAATGAGAAACAGAACCAAAAACCTCTGAAAAACTCATCAGCTCGTTATCCATCCGCCGAAATTGAGCGATGCGAAACATTGCCTGGGACTGGACAAGAGAAAGGCGGTGTTGTAGCCACAAACAATGGCCCAGGAAACAGCCCAAGACTTCACTTTTCAGCTCCGGGAACTGCTGGGCAAGTTTCCGGCCGGGCTCAAGCTCACGCCCCACGATCTGGTCTTTGTCGGCTGGCTTTATTTTTGGGAAAAAAGCACCAGACAAAAGGACATTCCGGAACGTGAACTGATCTGGCAGATCGACCAGGCGGTCAAGACGCTTCGGCTCGCGGATGCGATTTCCAATTCCGCGGCCCTGGAAAGACTCTTGCAGTACCGCTTGGTGCGCAGGTCCATCACTGGTTCCGGCCGGGATGCCTTTTGCCTCACCCGCCTGGGTCGTGGTCTGGCTGAGGACGTCATGGCCGAGATCAGTCTGGACAGCGATGAATTGTCCACCCACATCAACCACGCCTACAGTATTCTGCGCAGCCATCTGGAAAATAATAATATCCAAGAGCTCGAGGGCTTTTTGCGCCACGTGTTTTTAAGCTCAGTGGCCGAGAGCATGGAGTACAAGCTGCAAAGCATTGAAGAGTCCATCCTGGAACAGGAGTCCCGGGTCAAGTCCCTGGATTCAGGACGAGACGACCAGGCGTTTGAAATGGCCGTGCAGACCATTCAGACCAGCAGGCAGTATCTGGAGGAGCTCTTGCAGACCCTGCAGACCGGCTCGCCCTATTATCCATTATACGAGCTGCTCTACGAGTGCCGGGAAAAGGCGGCGACGGCCCATCTGTCCGTGGACGTGGAACTGTGCCTTGATTTTCTGGACGGGTTGCGGCGGCGTATCGAACAGATGCTGGCCCACATCATTCATTTTATCCATGAATGCGTCTCTTACCAAAGTTTTATAGGCTCTCTGGCCTACAGGGACCGAATGGCCCGCAAACAACAGGAAATCATGACCCGGGCCCTGCAGACCGACCTGTGCATGCCGGTGCTAGAACAGTACAGCCTGCCGGATATCAATCTGAACTGGAGCAGGCAGGAACAGAAAAGGCCTGTCACTGTGCCAACAGACCAGCTCAAGGCCCTGGAGGAATATGTTCCGGAGGAAATCAAGACCCGCCGGGTGCCTTGGAAGGAAGATTTTTTAAACCTGGCCAGGCAGGAATGGGGAGAGACAGAAGGCGAATGCCTGGAGCTCGGATTCTGGCTCCGGGATCTGGTCAGCCGGGTTTGCGGAGACGGCGAAGAGATCCTGCAGGGTCTGTGGTTTCTGATCCAGGATATGCCAAAGTGGGAGCCGGCAGTGGTTGTGGACAAGGATGACGAGCGTTCCTGGACGGACATGGGCGGTTTCTACCTGGAGCCGGTGGTTTTGCGGACTGGCTGAAGGAGATTAGTTTTCAGCACCGCCGCTGGAGGGAGACATCCAGTTTGATCGAGTATGGAAATTTATTCCTGATGCGTAGAGATTGCCTCACTACGCTCGCGCTTACGCTAATGGCGGGCTAAAGATACAACCCGTAGCTGTGACCAAACCCGTCTCTTTGTCATTGCCCGGCCCGAATAATTCGAATACACCGGGATCAGGCTCGCCGGGCAATCTAGGGGAAAGCCATTCTATCTGTTCTGGATTCCTGCATTACGTTTCTTGCTCGATCAAAATGGACGTATGCAGCCGGCGTCGCTTAACCCTGAACCTAAAGCTTTATACCATATCCCATGCTTGAAGAATACATGAACCTGGATATGCAGGTCCTTTTAGAAAACGACAACCTGTCCAGGCGGATCATTCACCGCCTGCAGGCCGGCCAGAACATCGACGCCCATCTGATCGCGGAGTATAGATTTCTGGAGACCCACTACGACACCTGGTTTTCGTTTTTTGCCTTTATGGGCTACAGGCTGCAGCGGGCGGCCCAGGGTGGAGAGGCCTTCTATCATCTGACCCCCAACTCCTCGCGGATCAAGATCGCTTCCCAGCGTCGGGGCGCTACATTTTTGGGTCTTTTCCTGGCCTGGCACTTCATGTCTTCAGGAATTGAAGGAAAAGACGAGGTCCGGGCCAAAGAGCTGATCAGCCGTTTGGAGAACAGCTTTGAATTCAATCAGTTGATCCGGATCTTTAATCCGCAGCAGAAGCGGGCAGCCAGAAACAGGCAGCAGAGCGCGAAAAAAATGCAGCAACTGACTACTTGGGTTTTGACCTGTCTGCGGGACCTGCACAGGCTGCGGTTTATTGAGCTCGCTCCTTCGGTGAATGCGGATTTTGACGCCTTGCACATCCTGCGCCTGCCGGCCCTGGTCCGTTTTCTGGAGCCGGCCAGGCGAAGCCTTGATCTGGAGTATGCGGGACAGGAGGACCTGGACGCAGCCATCCATAGCATCTGGTCCAGCATAGACTGGGAAGAAGAGGACAATGAAGAAAGCGGCCCAGAAGATACCTGAGGTGTTTGTTCCGGACGATATTGTGGCCAGCGGGCTTTTGCTCGTGGGCTACAAGCTCTTTCCGACCACGCATATTGCCCTGCATCCCAGGATGACGGTCCTGTCCGGGAACAATGCCGTGGGCAAGACCACCATTCTGGATGCAGTGCAGACCATACTCATCTGCCATCAGCAATACATCAATCTGAATGTGGCTACCGGCCAGTACGACCGTACCCTGTCCGGGCAGCTCAGCGGCCGGGTAGGCTGGGCGGTGCTTACTGTCTCCGGCCATGAAGAGGTCACCGCTCTGGGAGTTCGCCTGCATGCCAAGGCCACAGCCGAGAGCCTGGAGCTTGGGCCTTTTGTCCTGACCCATATCCCGGCCGATTTGGATCTGTTCATGGACCGGGAGAAATCATTGATCACCCCGGATTTTCAGAGCCTGAAAAAGAATATCCTGCACCGGGACATCCAGGGCCAGGCCAATGATTTTTCCTCGGTCGACGAATATCACCGCTACCTCTTTGCCCAGGGGCTATTGCCCGTATCCATGGACCGGCAGGGCAAGAAAAAGTTTGCCGCCTTGTGGAGCCAGGTTACCCGGCCCAAGCTGGACAAGCTGGGGGCTTTTTTGATGGAGATGCTCTGTCCGAACCCGGCCCAGGGGGTCAAGTTTGCGGATGTGGATCGTTTGATGCGCGACCGGCGCAAGCTGACTGAACAGCTCCAGGCCCTGGACAGGTTCCGGAGCGTCAGGCAGGAGCTGGAACAAAAGCGGTCCCGGGTGGACGGCCGCAGACGGCTGTATCTGTCCACAGAACTGGGCCGGATGCAGGCTATGATCAGGTCCTGCCGGGAAAAGCTTGGCCGGGAAAAACAACGGGAGGCCCGGACATCCCGTGAGATGCAGGAGCTGGAGAAAAGGCTGACGCAGAGCAAGGAGCAAAAAATCGAGCTGAGTCAAGAGCGGGACAAGTATGTCAGCCGCCAGGACGAACTGTCCAGGCAGCAAAAGCATCATCAAGAGTACGTCCAGGCCCTGCAGGGGGAAAAGGCCCTGCAGGAGCAGGTTGCGGACATGGGCAGCCGTCTGGAGCAGTTGGAGGAAGAGGGTGAAAGTCTGGCCGGCAAGCGGGAGGAACGCAGGGCCGGTTCAGCCCGGCTTGAGGTTCAGACAGCGGAGCTTGCCGAGCGGCTCAAGTACCTGCGAATGGACAGGGACCGGTACCGGGAACTGCAGAAACTGCTGAAGCAGGCTCCAGAGATTGCAGGTGGTCAACTGAGGTCTTGGGTTGACGTGCAGCAGGCCTGGAGTCAGGTCCAAAAAGACAAGGCCAGGCTGGACAGTCTTCCGGAGCTGAAAAAACGATGTGCAGAACACAAGCAGCGGGTGGACAGGCACCAAAAGGCCCAGGGATTGGCCAGGGAGTTGTCCCCGGAGATCCCGGAAGATAGTGATGCTGCCCAGATGGGCAGGCAGGCCTTTGAAGACCTGGTCGAGTCCTGGGACAATGTGGACTTTGATACGTCCATTGCCCGGGTCACCGACAGTCTGGAAAAGCTGGAGCGACAGATTGCCGACCTGGAACAGGGCCGGCCCAGCCTGCCCCCGGCTGTAGCCAGGGAAGTGGATGCCGGCCGGTTGAGCCTGGTGGCCTCACGCTATGAACATCTGGA
>CAYZLB010000122.1:0-6176 GCA_964479235.1 uncultured Desulfohalobiaceae bacterium | reverse complement strand
ATTTGTCCGGGCCAGCATCCAGGACGGAAAGCCGGACAAGGAGGCTGTGATGCAAAGGAGAGAGTGGGGACAGGCTAGATTTGACTTTTTAGCCGCCTCCGGCTATGCTCCACCCATCATAACCCACCAACTATCCCCCGGAGGTATCCTATGCCCCGCATAGCCCGCTTTGTCCGAGAATCCAAGAGCACCGTGTACCATGTGATCTCCAGAACCGCACTTCCCGGCCTGCCTATCCACGATGTGGACAAGACCTATCTTTTAAATCTCATCAAGCGCCTGAAGATCCTGTACTGTGTTGATGTCCTTGGATTCTGCCTTATGAGCAATCATTTCCACCTGGTGGTCCGCATGTCCCCTGAGGATGAGGTTTCGGACGAGGAGGTTATCAAGCGGTACAAGGAATACTACGGAGATGACAAATACCTGGCCAAGGACCAGGTGGATGAGGTGCGAAAGCGGCTGTGCAGCTTGGCTGCGTATGTGAAGGACATCAAGCAGGGCTTTACCCGGTACTACAACAAGAAGTACAATCGGAAAGGCTACTTCTGGGGAGACCGGTTCAAGTCCATGATTGTTGAAGACGGAAGAACCTTGGTCAATCTCCTTGCCTATGTAGACCTAAACCCCATCCGGGCTGGAATAGTCAAGCGGCCCGAGGATTACAAGTGGTGTTCCCTGGGCTACCATATCCAGACCGGGAACAAGGGCGATCTGCTAAGTGTCGACTTTGGTATGAAAGAGTGGAATGAGCATAAGCCCAAAGAGATTGTCCGCAAGTACCGGGAGTTTGTGTACGAGACTGGAGCTGTGGATGCAGGCAAAGGGGCTGTTATCGACCAGAAGATCGTGGACAAGGAACGCAAGAAGAAATACAAGGTCCGGCGGGTGGACCGGTTCATGTACCGAACCAGGTATTTCACCGACGCCGGAATCATCGGTTCCAAGGAGTTTGTGGGCGAAGTTTTCGATCAGATCAAGCACCTGCTGAGGTCCAAGGATGAGCGGAAGTTCACTCCTGTGGGCGGAATAGGCGGGGTGTATTCCATGAAGAGGCTGGGATGAATTGGTTTGAACAGAGGTCATCTGTGGACTAATCTTGTCAGTGCGTACAAGATGGCATATACTTTCATGTGAGCAAGAGTGGACACCATGTATGCGCCCATACCCAGCGAGTTGAGAACACAAACCAACTTTCAGAGTACTCAACTGCCTGGACAGAACAATAACCAAAGGGAATAAATTTTATCCAAGGGGAGCAGTTGATGGAAACCGAAATAATGTTTCTTGTTAAGGAATCAGATGAAGGCGGTTATGAAGCTAAGGCTCTTAGCCATTCCATCTTTACTGAAGCCGATTCTGTCGAAGAGCTTAGGGTAATGGTGAAAGATGCTGTGGCCTGTCATTTTGATTCCAGTTATGGGCCTAAAATAATCCGGCTTCATTTTGTCCGGGATGAAGTGATCGCCGCATGAAATTGCCTCGCGATATAAGTGGAGATGAACTCATCCAGATTCTGCAAAAGATTGGCTATGAACCTGCCCGCCAAACAGGAAGCCACGTTCGTATGTTCTGCGCCATTGGAGAGGACACCCATCACATCACCATTCCCAGGCACAATAACTTGAAACTTGGTACCTTGAATGGTATATTGCAGGATGTGGCAAGTCACCTTGGAATAGAAAAGAATGAAATCCTGAAAAAAAGGTAATTGGGATATGCACTTGTCTCCGGTAATCAAATTTCAGCAGAAGGGGACAGACACTTAATTGATATTACATCAATTCCATGCTAAACTGGCGAAAATTCAAAGCATGGAGGTGTAGTGTCGAAAAATTCCGATAAAGTAAACAAATAGCATAAAACGAAAGGATAATAACAACCAATGCCATCATAAAAACATTCGTAGCACTAACGAAGGCTATAAAGGCTGACAACAAATCTCGATATTAAGTGAAACACCGTTAGAAATGCCGCCAACCCGATCATGGGACGCACGAATCCAATAAGCACACAAATGCTTCAAAATATGAGGGAAGCAATCAGATTTTAAGCAGCCCAGCGGTAGCTGTGGTGGAAGCCGCCTACCCAAGGGACTGCTTCAATCTTCTTGCAGCTCTTATCCTGAGATTGATAATAAGCGTTTATGGGAGCCTGGACTGCTGGAGGATAGTCTTGATTATACATGTGCGGTCGAACGTTGTTGTAAAAATACATGTACTTATCAAGAAGCCTGTTCATGTGGGTCTCATTGATGGGCACAATCATGTCCAGTAGATCAATCCGTAAGGTCAGAATGAACCGCTCCACAATTCCTTTTTGCCAGGGACATTTGTAATCGATTCGCTTCACCTGGATTCCCATGTGGGGCAGGGTATAGTGCACCAGAGGCAAAAAGAGCTGATCACGGTCCATGAGCATGATATCCGGAGCCGAGTCATACGGAAATGCCTCCCGTATTTGTTGGGATATCCACTGGGATGATGGATTGTACGTTGCTGCGGCCCAGATGAGTCGTCTGCTGCCGTGATGAATGATATTTAAGATGTACATCTCGTTTCCAAAAATATCGAGCACTTTCTTGAAATCAATAGCACAGATGAACTGATTGTTGATGAATGCTTTCCATGCAGGTTCCGGCCTGTCTGGAGGGATTTGCCCCGGCGGGTTGGGCTGGTAGCCATGCTTTTTGAGTATCTTGCGCACTGTATCCGGGTGGATATATACATTCAACTGCGACTTGATTATCCTGGCTATCATTCCCGGACCATATCCGGGATCATGCCTTTTGATGCCCAGAATGGCGTCCACAATATACTGAGAGGTGGCAGGTCTTCCTCTTTGCTTGGCCTTTTTCGTATCCTTGCGGTGTTTATTCAACCTGGCTATAGACTTTAACCCTTTGATATAGGTGCTGGGCCTGGTCAGTGCTTGAGCCCAGTTGTCCAGGGTTTTGGGGGCGAACTGGTTCCAGCTCACAGCATCAGGCAAAAATCTTCTGAGAAAACCCAGGAACACCTTGCTCAAAAAGGACATCTTGGGTTGAAGCCTGGACGTGGTCCCCTTATTCGTTTTGCCCGGATGTATTCGATTGCGTATACCAATGATTTCGAGGCGCAAGGCCAGATTCTTGGCATACAGATGAGACGGTAGCTCCACCAAGCCGTCAGATATCCGTAGGCAAAGGCCAGCAATACCCAACAAAGAAAATACTCTCCAGCCAATTGTTCTTCCCTCCTGTTGGCTTCTGAAAGCCGATGTCCCTATCGTGTTTGTTTGTCGTTTGACAATACTGTTGCGTTGTAATAGCATGTTGGCATGATTAAGACGTTCGCAAACAAGGAAACTGCTGCTGTCTTTGCGAACCACCTGGTGCGCCGTTTTGACATCAACCTGTTACAGATAGCGCAGCGCAAGCTGGCCCAATTGCATAGGGTGCAGCAAGTAGATGAATTGCAGATTCCACCTGCAAACCGTCTGGAGAAGCTTTCCGGTAAGAGGGCAGGTCAGTGGAGCATCCGCATAAACGACAGGTGGCGGATCTGTTTTGTCTGGCGTGATGGGCACGTCTGGGACGTTGAGATCGATGATTATCACTAAGAGGTGATTATGAGCATCAGAATAGAAGAACTAAGTGATATGGACTTCTCTGATGTGGCTGAAGGAGAGCTTGAACCTGTTCATCCGGGCAAGATCCTGCTTGAAGACTTCTTGCAGCCAATGGGGATAACCCAGTACCGGGTAGCCAAGGAGATCGGTGTGCAGCAAAGGCGGATCAGTGAGATAGTCAAGGGCACACGGGCCATTACGCCGGATACCGGGCTCAGATTGTCCCGCTTCTTCGGCGTAAACGACGGGTTCTGGATAGGGCTGCAGGCGGATTACGATATGGCCCTCACCCGAAAATCCCTCAGGGATGTCCTGGCCAACATCCGTCCAGTTGGCAGTTTTTGACTATTGCTTGTACTCTTACAGAAGAAAAAAATTAACACAGAGGTGGAGTGCTTGATGAGCATTTCGTAATCTTGGAATATGCGTTTTATCGCCTATGGCGAGAAGCTCAAACAAGAATGATTTATATATGCTTGGTAAAATCCGGGAAGCTTTGATAGAGGGAAACATAATATGGCGTCAGCATGTTCTGGCCCGAATGCTGGAGCGAAATATTTCTCGAGAAGATGTATACAACACTATACAGTATGGTGATATAATTGAGTCTTATCTAGAAACTAAGCCCTACCCAAGCTGTCTCATTGCCGGAAGTCCAGGAAATAAGCAAGTACACGTTGTTGCTGCCTGGGACGATGAAGCATATGCTGTTTATATCATAACAGTGTATACTCCTGATAGGGAGCATTTTCAGGAAAACGGGATAACGAGAAAGGCGAGGAAATAAAGATGTTTTTCAGTCAAGGCTGTCCTTTGTGTGGGGGGCAACAGAGCCAGGGCACGACCACCTTTACAGTTGACAAAGGCAATATGCTGGTAGTGGTCAGGAACGTACCTGCAACAGTATGCCGTCAGTGTGGAGAAGCGTGGATTTTGGATTCTGTGGCAACTGATCTGGAAGGGATTGTTTCAGAAGCTGGAGCGAAACGCAGTCAACTGGAAGTAATCGACATGGCAGCTTGAAATAAAGGTCCAAATGAGCTGTATACGTAGAAATTGCTGTGATCGCTTCCGCTCATTCCAATGACAGATTATGCTACAGCACAAGGCCTGGTTCCCGTTCGTTTGTATGAAAATGCGGTTTTGGTCTATGTGTTTTGATGTCTGGATATCGAAATCGCTTTTCATGTTTCGTTGTGCCTGCGTTTTGGCAGGCATGTGGGTTAGTGCAAATGCAGCGAAGAAGAGGATAGGCTTTTGACGCAGATCGTCTGATGACCCCCTTGGATGTCGTGAACAAACCCCAAATCATGGAATACAATATGCCCACCTGGAAAGCCATCTCCAAAACAGAACATGCAAACAAGCATTTTATTGCCCGCAAGGGATATTCCTTTGCCGCCAAGCAGCAGGTTGTTCCCGTACTGCTTGCCGAGCTTTCCAAGCTGATTCCCTTGTACGCTATTGGATTCATATACCAGCAGGATGCCTATATTCCAGTCGTTCTCACCGGAATTGGCGGGGAACAGAATCTCTTCGTCAATGCTGACGGCAAGTGGATAGGCAGCTATGTCCCGGCTGTGCTTCGGGGCTATCCTTTTGCTTTGGCTGATAATATGGGCGAAAAGGTGCTGTGCATCCAGGAGGACCACCTGGTTGACGATTCCCAGGGAGAGCCCCTGTTTGACTCCGAAGGCAACCTGACCAAGCCTGTGCAGGAAACCCTGAATTTCCTCAATGAGTGCGAGAAGAACCGGCGAGTGACCCAAACTGCCAGTACTGCTCTGGATAAAGCGGGAGTGATAGAGAAATGGCCTTTGCAGATTAAGCAGCAGGAAGGACAGGAGCCTGTTCAGGTTGACGGACTATACCGGATAAGCGAGAATGCGTTGAACGAGCTGGATGCAGAGACTTTTGCTGGACTTCGAAGTAATGGTGCATTAGCCCTTGCTTACGCTCAGCTGTTCTCCATGAATCAGATAAATCAGCTTGCCGAACGTGCCAAATACCACGCCAGACAGCAATCAAAGCCGGAAGAACCAGACATTGAAAAACTGTTCGGAAATGACGACATATTGAGTTTTGACAACATTTAGGAGCAAACATGCATGTATTCGCAGATGCAATCAGCAAAGTAACCCTGTCCAACGGCAATTTGAGGATTCAGCTAACCCAAAGAGGTGCAGATGATGAGACTGTGGATGCAGGGACACTGATCATTCCGGCCAATCAAGCCAACAATTTTGTGAACGGGCTGGCTGGCAGTCTGAAGGAGCTGGATGAGAAGTTGAAAGAGGCTCGGCAGGAAAGCGAAGGCGGGGTGCAGTAAGTATGATATGGCCAGTGGCTTGGGCTGCTGGCTTTTTGGTGAGATCATACCTGATTGAATTTGTCTTTCAATTCCAGCATTCCAGCATTCCAGCATTATCTCTATTCCTGCATCTCTCCACCTTCCCCCCTGTGCGCCTCACAGAGCGAAACGCTCGCCTAACCCGACCATATGCAACGTCGCCTTCTGTCAAATCTTCCAAATTTGCCCCCTTTCTGCGCCAATATTGATCTGGGTA
>CAYZLB010000121.1:0-6310 GCA_964479235.1 uncultured Desulfohalobiaceae bacterium | reverse complement strand
GGACAGGGAGGAGCGGTGGGGGGACGATTTGTGAAATCTTCATACTCCGGGGATTGGCAGCGTTTCCTGACCGAATACGAATCCCCTGCTGCTTTGGACGTTCCCTTTCACTTCACCCGCATGCCCTTCCCGTTGGTTCTTGACCGGCAAAGAGCAAGAGAACTGCCAAGAGATGTACGAGAGGCAGCGGCAGATGAAAAGTGGTCCTTGGCTGTGGAAAAGCTCAAGGAGACGGAGAAGGATTTGTCCCATGCATTGCAGGCTCTGGAAGCCGAACTCCTGCTTCGAGCCGGGCGCCTGAAGGAAGTACAGGAGGTATTCGCCTCAATTTTTCCTCCAGATACGGATAAAAGCAAGATGCCGAAAAGGCTGCGTCTGTTGGAGGTCTATGCCCTTTTGACCCAAAACCGTCCCTATCTGGCTTATTGCCGGTTGTTTTCAGGGCAGTCCAGGGATGAGGGGAGCACGAGGGTGGGCAGGTACTGGCGTATGGCCAGGATCGAGACTGCCCTGGCCACAGGAAGGGCAGGGCAGGCCCTGGATTTGATCGGCGGTCATGATCCAGATGTTTCTGCAAAGAATGACCAAGACCAGATTGGGGAAAGAATTTCGCTGCGCAAGGTTCAGGCCCTTCTGGCTCTGGGCAGGAAGGATGAGGCCCAAGGTATTCTGAATAAAACCAATATATCTCTTCAGGATATGCTGACTGTGCCCCGGGCTATGGCTGCAATCGCGGAACTGTTTTACGCCGGCGGACAATATGGCCGGGCCCGCCCCCTGTACAGCCAACTTCCTGTCGTGCTTGCTTCGGATGAGAAGAAAGCCATGGCCATGTGGCGGGCCGGGATGTGTCTGTGGCGGGACGAATACCATGAACTGGCCCGGATGTTGCTCCAAAACATCGTGGACGACTATGCGCATACCGCTGCCAAGTACAGAGCCAGTTTGAGCCTGGCGGACATGAGAGTGCAAGAGACCTTGCCCAAGGTGCGAATGGAACAGGTTTCCACCTATAAAACAGTCGCTGCCCGGGCTCCTGAACGTTTGGTGCGGGAAGAGGCCGGTCTGAAGCACATTGTTGCCCTTTATCAACTTGAAGAGCTGGAGAAGGCGGCAGAAGAACTGACTGTTTTTCTGGCCTATTTTGCAGCCGGCCCTTTACAGCACGAGGCCCGGGCCCTGCTGGTGGAGCTGATCCCCAAGCTGGTGCCCATGCTGTTTGCCAAGGGCGAAATGGTCAAGGGGCTGGCTTTGGTGGCTAAACACAGAGATACATTGGTCAAAACAGATCTTGGGGAAGATTTTTTATGGTCCATGGGGGATGCATTTGCCGGTCTTGGACTCTATCGACGTGCATCCAGGGTCTTTTTGTACATGCTGGCCAGGACGGATAAGGAGGCTGAACAGGGAAGGCTCTATGCCCGTCTTTTGCGCCTTTGGTCCAAGCAGGGCCGTTGGGGCGATATTGTTCAATATGCAGAGGTGTACGCCCAAAAATATCCGAATGGACGATACAGTGCAGAGATCATGGCTTTGGCCGCCAAGACTTTGCTGGATAATGGGCAGCATGAAAAGGCCTTACAGCAGCTGCTGGATACGTCCCGCCCTTTTAGTCGGGAACTCGACCTGCTCACGGTCAAGGCCCTTGCTGAAGCGGGAGATTATGAGCGCATAGAGCGCTACTTGCAGCGGGCCTGGTCGCCGCAGGAATCCTTTCCCCCTGAGATTCTGTTTGCCTGGGCCAAAGCAAAATCAGTCTTGGGTGAGCTGGGGCAGGCCCTCTCCCTGTTGCAAGAGATAGGCCGGGGAAAATCTGAATACGCCTTTCCAGCTCTATTTCGGGCGGCAGAGCTGCTGGCGGCATCAGGACAGCAGGAGGCGGCGATTAAAACATACCGGGAACTTGCCGAAAAAGGAGAGGGGACATTATGGGCCGAACTGGCCCAGGAGGGAAGTTTCCTGACCCAAAACGAGAAGCTGTTTTCCAGTACGAATGAACCCTAAATCGAAGATACCTTTCTTTCGGGGCAGACGCCCGGGAATGACGGGTGGTATCGATGTTGTCATTACCCCCTCAGGGGGTAAAAAGTACGGGAGGATACGGATGGCAGGCACCATTGCCTTGTTTGGACAAGCATATCAGGTTTTGGAGAAATCTTTGGACCTGCGCAAGCAGAATCATCAATACGTTGCTTCAAACATCGCCAATGCTCAAACACCGGGCTATTCCCCCAGCCATCTCCATTTTGAGAGTCAGCTGCGGGAAGCTATATACGGGGGGGGGCTGCGGGCGACTCATGAGGATCATTTCGGTTTTGGGCCTGGACAGGTGCAGGAGGTAGATGGAGACCTGGTCACCAGAGACTCGCCCGAGATCGGGGACGGCAATAGTGTGCGTATGGAAGAGGAGATGGCTTTGTTGTCCGAGAATCAGATCAAGTACGAGGCCGCAGCCAGGATGCTGCGCGGGAAATTCTCGTTGATGCAGTATGTTATTCAGCAAGGGAAATGAAGAAACGAAGAAATGAAGAAATGCTGGGATGCTGGGATGGGGATTGAAGAGAAAAACATGCAGTGATCAACAAAATAACCCTAGGAATGGATATGAATTTTTTTCAGGCCATGCAGATTAATGCCAGTGCATTGAGCGCGCAGACGGTGCGCATGAATGCCTTGAGCGCAAATTTGGCCAATGTCAATACCACCCGGACACCGGAGGGCGGCCCATATCTGCCCAAGTCCGTAATTTTTCAGTCCCGGCCGGACTTTGAAGGATCCTTGCAGCAGGCGATGTTCAGCGAACAGGAGGGCGTTGCCGGGGTAGAAGTGAATGAGATTATCAGCCATGAGGATGCGGTCAAAGAGGTCTATGATCCGGCCCACCCGGACGCAAATGACCAAGGATATGTGAGTTTGCCGGATATCAACGTGGTGACTCAGATAACGGACATCATGACTGCTTCCCGGGCTTATGAGGCCAATGTGAACAGTTTGAAGGCAGCTCAGCGCATGGCCTTGAAAGGCCTGGAAATTGGAGGATAGGGCATGGATATAACAGAAAACGTTGCTTGGTCCGGGATTCAGGATCTGGGACAAAACAAAAAACGGCTTGAGCCTGCTACGGCCGGCGAGGTGAGCCGGGATTTTGGACAGGCCTTGCAGGAATCGCTGCACGAAGTGGATGCAAAGTTAAAGACTGCCTCTATGGCCCAGCAGGATGTGGCCGCCGGTGGGGAAACCAGTATTCATGAAGCCATGATTGCCGGACAAAAAGCCAATCTGTCCATGCGATTAGCCTTACAGATACGAAATAAGGCCCTGGAAGCGTATCAGGAGATTATGCGCATGCAGGTGTAGAAGTATCTCATTTATCAAGAAAGTAAGTTCTGGCGAATACCAAATACAAGATAATCATAATAGTCTGCCTGCGGGGTCCGGCATCTGAAAATTATTGCCCAATTTGTAAACGAAGTTGTGATGTGCCCATGAGCAAAGCTAGTCCCCAGGCCCAGGGCCTGATAAAAGAAATTGCTGAAGATGTGGTCATGGTTGATCTTTCTGATCCAGGGGAAGGGGAACAGATTGGAAATTCTTTCCTTCGCCTTTCCCACCTTGTCCAGGATTCACATCCTCGTTCTGCTCGGGCGATTGAGCGAGCGGGAAATGTTCTGCAAGGCAAAGAGCAGGCGGATCAGGACCTGGAGAAAGACCTTGCTGAACTTGTTTCCGCCCTGCAATCCATTCTTGTTGGTGGCCGGGATGAGCAGGAGATGTCCTTGCCCTTTGCTTCGGAGTTCCAGGGGCAGGATGAAGGACAAGCAGAAGGATTCGCCCTGGGTGTGGATCACGAAATGCTGTCCGTGTATATAACACAGCAGGTATCTGTACTCTCCGATCTGGAAGACCTGATCCTGGACTATGAAAAAGAGCGCGGCGACCTGGCGCTGACAGAAATCAAGCGTCTGGTGCACACGGCCAAAGGCGAGGCCGGGGTGATGGGGCTGGAGTCTGTGGCTCAGGCTTGTCATGAACTGGAGGATTATATTCAGGCCCATAGCCAGGATGTATCTCCGGATATCCTGTTGGGATTTAAGGACTGGTTCGAGGCGGTGATTCAGGCCTGTGACAAGGGCGGCTCTCTGCCGGAACCCTTGTTTATGATCCAGGGCAAAGAGCCAGAAACGTCGGAACACGAACATCATGGTGCTCCGGTTGCGGATGAGGACGAGAGTGACCATCGGACCGCGGCATCAGAACAGGAAACAGCACCCAAAGATACTGTATCCCGAGAGCATGACCCGCTCTTACAGCCGGTTTGTATCAGCGATCCGGAGATCACGGCCGAATTCATTGCTGAGGCCCAAGAGCATTTCGATATTGCCGACGAGAATCTGCTCATCCTGGAAAGCGACCCCCGGAACCTGGATGCAGTGGCTGCCGTATTCCGGGCCTTTCACACCATTAAGGGAACGTGCGGTTTCCTGGGACTCTCCCCTCATTCCGAGTTGGCCCACAAGGCAGAGAATCTCCTGGATGAAGTACGCAAGGAACGGATGGATTTTTCCGGGGCAGTGGTTGACGCCACGTTCAGCGCCCTGGACATGCTCAAAACTATGACTGCGGATCTCCAAACCGCCCTGGAGCAGGGGGGGATGTACGTTCCTGAGGTCAAGCTGCGGCAGGTGTACGATTTTGTCATCGCTGTCCGGGATGATGCGTCGGTCAAGAAGGTGGCCGCACCTGATTCGACAGGGGGTGAACACAGCGAATCTCGTGTGGAGCAGAGACCTGCGCCCAGTCAGGAGGCAGCCCAGGCAGAACAGCCTGCGCCCGCGGACCAAGAGGACAAGCCCACTGCCCAACCTGAAGCGCAGCCTGCTGCTGCGAACGGGTCCGGGGGAACCCAGATAAGACAGACCATGAAGATCGATGCGGACAAGATCGATCTCCTGTTGGACACCATCGGCGAACTGGTGATTGTGGAGTCTATTGTCACCCAGGACGAGAGTTTGAACGGAAACATGTCCGCCCGGCTTGAACGCAACCTGGCTCAATTGACCAAGATCACCCGCAGTCTGCAGGATATGGGCATGTCCATGCGCATGATTCCCATTGATGCCACCTTCCGGCGCATGGCCCGTCTGGTCCGGGACTTGGCCAAAAAGTCCGGCAAGCAGGTGGAGCTGGAAATGCAGGGCAAGGAGACTGAGCTGGACAAGGCCATGGTGGAAAAGCTGGGCGATCCGCTGGTGCATATGGTACGCAACGCAGTAGACCATGGGATTGAACCTACTCCTGAGGACAGAATTGCCGCTGGCAAGCCGGCCAAGGCCAGGATCGTCTTAAGTGCCTACCACGAAGGGGGAAGCATCCATATTGCTATCAGCGACGATGGTCGAGGCATGAAACGGGAGACGTTGGCTGCCAAGGCCATAGAGCGGGGTATTATTTCCACAGCAGAGGGCATGAGCAATGAAGAGGTCTATGCCTTGATATTTGAGCCCGGATTTTCCACTGCGGCCCAGATCACGGATGTGTCCGGCCGAGGGGTTGGCATGGATGTAGTCAAGAGTAATATCGAGTCTCTGCGCGGAAATATCCGCATTCAATCCGTACCAGGTGAAGGGACAACCTTTACCCTGGTCCTGCCTCTGACCATGGCCATCATCGACGGAATGCAGGTCCGGGTGGGCAGTGAACGCTACATCCTTCCTCTTTTGTCCATCATCCAATCCTTTCAACCTACTTCGGAAATGCTCAACTCTGTGGTGGGCCGGGGCGAGACATTGCCGTTTCGGAACAAGCTGGTGCCCATGTTCCGTTTAAGCCGGCTGTTTTCAGTATCCGATGCAATGACAGACCCAACCCAGGGTATCGCTGTGGTAGTCGAGGATGGCGGGCGGCAGGCGGCTCTTCTTGTGGATGAACTTCTGGGCCAGAACCAGACCGTAATCAAAAGCCTGGGGTCGGCCATGGGATCTATTCCCGGGGTAGCCGGGGCGAGCATCATGTCCGACGGACAGCCCGGATTGATCATTGACGTCAGCGGCGTGGTGCGCATGGCCACAAATTAGGGACGGAGTTCACTTCTAGGGCAACGATCCAATTTATCGTTTACAAAAATATCCTCCCAAGTAAAAGGAAAATAATGAAGCGCAAGATTAGAGATCAGGGATCATATTTGATGAAGGGAGTGAGGGAATGTTCAAGAATGCCAGGCTAGGGGTGCGCATAGGGGCGGGGTTTGCCGTGGTGTTGATTATGACCGTTCTGGTGGCTGTTGTGGGTTTGTACAGTATGCAGCGCTTAC
>CAYZLB010000120.1:0-6347 GCA_964479235.1 uncultured Desulfohalobiaceae bacterium | reverse complement strand
GCTGCAACTCCCCGCCTTGAAAGCTTTGAATCTTTCCAGCTAAGTCTGACCAGTACTGAACAGGCTGGTCATTGACCGCAACCACCCGATCGCCGGCCCGCAGCCCGGCTCGTGCCGCCGGGGTTTCGCTTTGGACCTGCCCCACAATGGGCAAAAGCGCCTGCTGACCGGCAAAGAAGAAGATGAAAAAATACAGTACGACAGCCAAAACAAAATTAAATACCGGGCCTGCCGCCACCACCAACATCCGCTGCCAGGGCGGCCGCAAGGCAAAACTTTCCCCGGAGTCAAAACCATCAGGGATTTCAGCCTCCTGACTCTCGCCCACTAACTGCACATACCCGCCCAAAGGCACCGCAGAAAGTCGATATCCGGTTTTACCCCATTGGAATCCGGCCAGACGAGGACCAAATCCCAAAGAAAAGGTTTTGACCCCGATCCGAAAACCTTTGGCCACCAAAAAATGCCCCAGTTCATGAAAAAAGATCAGGGCCCCGATGACCAAAAGGATGGCTAATACATTTATCATACTTTCACCGCTAGCTTGTGTCCCCGAACAAAAGACCTGGTTTGGGCGTCCAGATAGTGAATATCCTCCAGGCTGGAAGGCACGATTCCCTCATGCCAAGCCAAGGCCTCTTCAGCCAGGGTCGGGATGTGGGCAAAGGAAATCCGTCTTGCCAAAAACAGCTCAACAGCCACTTCATTGGCTGCATTCAAAACCACCGGATAACTTGGCCCGGACTGCAAGGCAGATTTAGCCAAAGCCAAAGCCGGAAACAGCTTTTCATCAGGAGAATAAAAACTCAGCGTTTTCAGCCGGGCCAGATCCAGAGGCTGTAAACCAAGATTGAGCCTCTGGGGATAGCTGAGGCAAAAGGCGATGGGGATACGCATGTCCGGGATGCCCATATGAGTCAGGACTGATCCGTCATGATATTCGACCATGGAATGAACGATGCTTTCCGGATGAACAAGGACCTCAATCTGGGTCAGGGGCAAACCAAAGAGATAATGAGCCTCAATAACCTCCAGCCCCTTGTTCATCATGGTTGCCGAATCCACACTGATTTTTGCCCCCATGGACCAATTGGGATGTTTCAGGGCCTGTTCCGGGGTCACCTGATCCAGGAAGGCCTTGTCCGCTTGGCGAAAAGGCCCCCCGGATGCAGTGAGAATAAGGGATTTCACTTCCTGGGCCGAATGGCCGATCAAGGCCTGAAACAAGGCGTTGTGCTCAGAATCTACAGGCAGGATGGCGGATCCGCTGCGGGAGCAGTGTGCCCGCAGCAAAGGCCCGGCTAAAACCAGAGACTCTTTATTGGCCAAGGCGATCACCTTTCCCTGGTTGACCGCAGCCAGAGTCGGGGCCAGACCGGCAGCTCCTACCTGGGCAGAGACGACAATGTCCGCCTCAGCCATGCTGGCCATGCCTTCGTATCCTTTTGGGCCAGAGACGATTTCCGGCTTATAATCAGCAGGCAACAGGGCCTGGAGTTCGGGGACCAAATCCGGCAGTTTCACTGCCAGTATGGGGGGGCGAAACGTAGCTGCCTGCCTGGCAAGCAGGCTGATATTCTCCCCTCCGGCCAGCCCGATGATATGCAGCGCATCTGGATGACTGTGCGCAATGCGCAGGACGTTTTGTCCGATTGACCCGGTACTGCCCAGAACAACAATTTGCCGCCCACTCTCCGGCAGATCAATGACAGAGGGTAATTTTGAAATATACGTGAGCATATCCGCCTGTTTTAAAAACCAAGGATCAAAACAAAGGATACATCCATTGAAAGGCCATGTATACCGGCCCAGCCAAAAGCAGACTGTCGATCCGATCCAACACACCACCATGGCCGGGCAAAAGCCCTCCGGAATCCTTGACTCCCAGTTCACGCTTCAAGGCAGATTCAAAAAGATCACCTACCTGAGCCCCAAAATTGATACACACCCCGGCCACAAGCCAGGCTGCCCACATGGCCCCGCCCCAGATCAACCCCACAAACAGGCTGATGCAGACACAGATTCCCAAACTGCACAGAGCACCCATCCATGTCTTCTTGGGACTGATGCCGGGGCACAATGTACGTTTTCCCCATTTCGAACCACCGTAAAAAGCAGCTGTATCCGAAGCAAAGACGGCAGCCAGGACATAAACCAGCTCACCAGTAGACATTGAGAGAAGTAATTGCAGGCTGAAAGGAATGTATGCCAAGCCCAAAAAAAGGATAGCCACATCAGTCAGGGCGGTTTCCGAAATTTTTCTGGCCCCAAAGGTATAGACTGCCCCCAAGACCCAAAAACTCGCCAGGAGGATACCCCCCGCTTTAATGCCCATGCCCGGAAACACAACAACCGGCACAGCCAAAACCGCGCCCAGCGTTTTCAGCCCCGTCTTTCCCGACCAGAACATATTCCAAAGCTCAACTAAAGCCACTACACTTAATAAAATCACAGCCGCGGCTTGAACCAAAGCAGTGGCCCAGAATATCAGGGCTGCAAGCAATACTGTCAGTGATGCTCCGGTCAGCAGGCGTTGTCGATGGCTGGTGAGTTTCACTCTACCCCTCCAAACCTCCGGCTCCGATGGCCGTACTCCTTTAATGCCGACAGCAACTCGCCTTCGCTGAAATCCGGCCACAGGGTCTTGGTAAAATAGAATTCAGAATATGCGGCCTGGAAGATAAGATAGTTACTCAGCCGCAATTCACCGCTGGTGCGGATAATCAGATCAGGATCAGGCTGCTGGCCGGTCCATAAGTGCCGGCGAAAGGCCTGTTCAGTGACATCTTCCGGAGCCAACCCTTCGGCCACCAGAGACCGGCAGGCCTGAATGATTTCTTCCCGGCCCGAATAATTCAAGGCCAGATTGAGAACCATCTGGTCACAGTGCGCGGTCCGGTCTAGGGTCTGTTTGATGGCTGTTCGTATTGGAAAAGAAAACTCCTGCCAATTTCCCAGGATGTTCAGTCGGATGGAATTATCGACCAGCTTTTTCTGCTCCCGGCGCAGAAACCGGATCAAGAGATCAAAAAGAAACTGGACTTCCTCTTGAGGGCGAGTCCAGTTCTCCCGGGAAAAGGCATACAGGGTCAAAACCTGAATATTCAGCTTCCGGCAAGAGGTCACAATGGTTTGCGCGGTGTCAGCTCCAGCCTGGTGTCCGGCACTCCTTGGCAGCCCACGCTTTTTGGCCCATCGCCCGTTCCCGTCCATAATTATGGCCAAATGCTTGATCCGGGGATTTTGCGGATCGGCCTGGCTCAGTGCAGTCAAATCTCCATGATCTCCTTTTCTTTTTCCGTCAAGAGCTCATCTGCCTTGGCGGTAAAAGAATCCGTCAGCTCCTGGATCTTGTCCTGTCCCTTGTGCTGGTCATCCTCGGTAATGTCCTTGTCGTTCTTCATCTTTTTCAAGGTCTCATTACCGTCCCGGCGTACATTGCGAATGGCAATCTTGGCGTCTTCGGTATTCTTCTTGGCCACCTTGACCAAATCTTTGCGTCGTTCCTCTGTCAACGGAGGGATGGAAATGCGGATCACCTTGCCGTCATTGATCGGATTCAGTCCAAGATCCGACTTCATGATGGCCTTCTCCACATCAGAAAAGCTGTTCCTGTCCCAGGGTTGGATGGTAATGGTCCGGCTGTCCGGTATGGAGATCGAGGCCAGTTGGTTCAAGGGGGTGGGAGTATTGTAGTAATTGACCGTGATGTCTTCCACCAGGCTCGTGGATGCCCTCCCTGTTCGCAACCGACTGAAATCTTTTTTTAATGTGTCAAGGGCCTTTTGCATCCGTTGTTTGCAGTCTTGAAAAACATCATCCATGCTCATATCCTCCCGTTCATCCGTGCACAATGGTTCCTATATCTTCTCCGCACGCAACCCGTTTGATATTGTGCCGTTCCAAAAGATTGAATACCACTATGGGCATTTTGTTGTCCATGCACAGGGATATGGCCGCAGAATCCATAACTTTCAGCCCGTTCTGTAATACATCCAGGTAGCTGAGCCGGGTGTACAGATGCGCATCCGGTGTGTCTTCCGGATTGGCATCATAGACACCGGAGACCCTGGTCGCCTTGAGCAAGGCCTGGGCCTTGAGTTCCATGGCCCGCAAAGAAGCGGCGGTGTCTGTGGTAAAATAGGGGTTGCCTGTACCTGCAGCGCAAATGACCACCCGCCCCTTTTCCAAATGACGAATGGCTCGTCTGCGGATATAGGGCTCAGCCACCTCCTGCATCCTGATGGCGGTCATCAACCGGGTGGTCACTCCCTGCTTTTCCAGACTGTCCTGAAGGGCCAATCCGTTTATCACCGTGGCCAGCATGCCCATGTAATCGGCGGATGCCCGGTCCATGCCGGCAGCAGATGAAGATACGCCCCGGAAGATATTCCCTCCCCCGATGACCAGGGCCACTTCCAATCCCATATTGGCGACTTCGGCCAGATCCTGGCAGAAGGCATCAATGCTGTAGAGATCTATGCCTAAGGAGCGGGACCCGGCCAGTGCCTCCCCGCTGAGCTTGAGTAAAACACGTTTGTACTTCAGTACACTCATGCACACCTCGTCAGTGCATCCAGGTTATGCAGCCGGAAATCCCGTCCACCGATTGGGCCGATTAAGAAAAAACGGGCCGTCAGGCCCGTTTTTCAGCGCTTACTCCCCGGAATGGGTCTCTCCGACTTCCATGCGGACGAAGCGAGTGACCTCAACTTTTTCCCCCAAAACTGCGACCAATTCGTTGATCAAATCCTTGACTGCCAGGGAATCATCCTTGATATACGGCTGTTCAAGCAGGCAGACCTCTTTATAGTATTTCTTGACCCGGCCTTCAACGATCTTTTCCACCACCTGTTCCGGCTTCCCGTCTGCCCGGGCCTGGTTGGCGTAAATCTCCTTCTCCTGCTCAATCGCATCCTGGGGCAAATCTTCAGGACGAACACAGACGGGATTGGCCGCTGCTACCTGCATGGACAAGTTCTTTGCCAATTCCTGGAACTTATCGCTTTTGGCCACAAAATCTGTCTCGCAGTTCAGTTCCACCAACACCCCGATCTTGCCGTTGGCATGCACGTATGAGCCGATGAAACCTTCGGAAGCTGAACGTGCTGCCCGCTTTTGGGCTTTAGATAGTCCCTTTTCCCGCAGCCAGACCACTGCCTTTTGCTCGTCTCCGTTGGACTCCTGCAAGGCCTTCTTGCAATCCATCATGCCGGCTCCGGTCTTTTCCCGGAGCCCCTTGACCATTTTGGCTGAAATCTCCATCTGCCTATTCCTCCTCTGCACCGGATTGCTCAGGTTCTTGGCTGTCCAGCACTTTTTCCTGATCACTCACTGTGCTTTCAGTCTTCTCTTGGGCTGATTCAAACTCTTCCATTGCTTCATCTTGACGGGCCTTCCCTTCAAGGCAGGCCTCGGCAACCCGGGAGGTAAACAACTTGATGGCCCTGATGGCATCGTCGTTGCCCGGAATGATATAGTCGATTACGTCCGGATCGCAATTGGTGTCCGTGATGGCCACAATCGGGATGCCCAAGCGGCGAAACTCTTGGACAGCTATATCTTCCCGCTTGGGATCGACGATAAACCCGGCCTGAGGGTACTCAGTCATGTCCTTGATCCCGCCCAGGGTATCCCGGAGTTTAGTCAATTCCCGCTGCATGCCAACAATCTCTTTCTTGGGGAACCGGTTGATTGTTCCATCCTCAAACATGCTCTCCAATTTCTTGAAGCGATCAATGCTGTGCTTGATGGTCTTAAAATTGGTCAGTGTCCCCCCCATCCAGCGGTGGGTGATGTAATACATGCCTGCCCGGTTGGCCTCTTCCTGGATGATATCCTGGGCCTGCCGCTTCGTGCCCACGAACAAAACCTTGCCCTTGTTGGCCACTACATCCACAATGAACTCATAGGCCCGATTGAACAAAGGGATGGTCTGTTGTAGGTCAATGATATGGATCCCCTTCCTGGCCCCAAAAATAAAGGGACGCATCTTGGGATTCCACCGCCTGGTCTGGTGACCGAAATGGACTCCGGTCTCCAGCATCTCTTTCATACTAATGTACGCCATACCAGCTCCTTGGGTTTGCTTTCCTCCACTCCGGCCAGGCCCTTCACCTGCACAGCCAGCCGATTCTTATGCCCAGCAATGAGGAACATGCCCCTTGTTCTTTGGCAAAAATGTCTCTGACTCGCCTTCGGCCACGCTGATCAGGACCCCAAGGCCGCTCCGAAGTGTGTGGAGTTTGAAAAACGAAAGGATGAATACCTAAAACAAAATCTATCTTCTGACAAGAGGCAAACCCGACCTCACATGGTGATTTTGTTCTTAATGTTAAGTATTTAAG
>CAYZLB010000119.1:0-6674 GCA_964479235.1 uncultured Desulfohalobiaceae bacterium | reverse complement strand
GATAAGCTGTTGATGTAATTTTTATCCTATCTTGTTGATTTTATTCTTATAACCGTGAACCGTGAACCTGGAACTTTGAACCAGCAAGATAGACTTGCAGCGAATAGAATGCAAGGCTTGATCTGGGACAACGGGCGCGGTATGCATGGCGGATGCCAGGCCAATAAAGGACCAAGCGCTTAAATTACTTGACAATAGAGTAAATCATTCATGTTTATTCCTCCCAAATTGAACAAAAGCCTTACCGGCGAAAAGCAAGTTATTCACAAAAGTGGACCGGCCACTCAAGCGGTGATAGCCCAGCAAGAACTGGACAAGGGAAGAGATGTTGTCCTTATTGTTCCTGACCAAGGAGTAGTCAAGGAGATCTTCGCCGTGCTGTCCCTCATC
Source organism: uncultured Desulfohalobiaceae bacterium (assembly GCA_964479235.1). GTDB lineage: Bacteria > Desulfobacterota > Desulfovibrionia > Desulfovibrionales > Desulfothermaceae > Desulfovermiculus. Next base: position 6,284 of record CAYZLB010000119.1, on the reverse strand, counting down.
TCGGGAGATCGTCCGGAAGCCCCAGTATGGGAACAGCAGTGGATAAGTCTGCCGTCCCATGATCCTGGTGAGTCTGGCCGCACATTATGGGCAGAGCGCTGGGCCGCCTTGTATGCCTTGCAGCACGGTCACAATCGGAAAGGACTGCTCCTTAGTCTGGACAATCTCCTGCCCTTTTGGCCCCCGCTGTATATCCTGGAGCAGGAATCACTGCATGTCTACGCTGGAGAGGAGTTTTCTCCGGAACTCATTGTCGAGCAGATGGTCATCCTGGGCTTTGAACGAGTCTCTATGGTCACCCGAGTTGGGGAACTGTCCTGGCGGGGAGACATTCTGGACATATTTGCACCAGGATATGACTGGCCGATCCGGCTCGAGTTTTTTGCCGATACGATAGAAAGCATGCGTTTCTTTGAGCCTTTGTCACAGCGTTCCAAGCAGGAATTGCAAGACCTGGTCCTCTTGCCCTGTGCACCTGCTGTGCTTCATGAACAGGCGCAACAACAAGCCCGGGAATACTGGACGCATTTGTGGACAACCGGGATATTGGATAAGCCGACCAAATCCCATCTGGAAACCGTCTTGGAGAACGGTCACCACGATCTATGGCCAGGACTGTATTATCCCCAGAGTGTTCCTATAAAGGCATGGCTGCCCCAGGGGGCCAAATTTCTGCTTTTGGATGCCAGTCAGGCCCGGACCAGACTGGAGGGCATAGAAGGGGATTGGAAATCGTATATTCAAAAAGATAAGGAAGCGAAGGGACTGCGCTGGCCGGAACAAAACCTGATTCAGCCGGCATCCAGGGCCCGCCGTACATGGCTTGAGACGGATCAGCTCCTGTTTGAAACCTTGCCGGTAGGAGATCGAGAGAGCAGCTTGGCCTTGCCTGAGCGGCGTTTTGCTTCCTTTCAAGATGTTTTTTGGCAGCCAAAGCAGCGCACGCGTACATTAAGGGTCCTTATCGATGGACTCAGGGAGTGGTCCAGAACCACAAACCAGACTTTGCTTGTCTTTCATACCCATAATTCCAGACGTAAATTTTTGGAAATGATTGCCCAAGAAGAACTGACCATACACACCGCATATCAGCCGGATCAAAGGGGAATTTATGCCCTTCTCGGTTCTATGGAAGGCGGTTATGAACTGCAATGGAATCATGTACGCATTTTGTCTGAAGATATTTTGCACCCAAGTCAATCCGGTTCGGGAAAGAAACGGAACAAGGGGGCTGATGAATTTAAGGGCCTGAAGAAACTGGATGAGATTGAACCTGACGATCTCGTGGTGCACAGGGATTACGGTTTGGGTCAATATGCCGGCCTGAACAGGATGCAGGTTGATCAGACCGGCAACGACTACCTGGTCTTGGTCTATGCAGGCGACGACAAACTGTATGTGCCTGTGGATCGTCTGAATCTGATCCAGAAGTACAAGGGTCCTGAAAATGCGGCACCGGTTTTGGACCGCTTGGGCAGTACCAAATGGAGTAAAACCAAGGAACGGGTGCGCAAGGTCTTAGAGGCCATTGCCCACGATCTGGTTCAAATGTACGCCTACCGCAAGGTGGCCAAGGGATATTCCTATGTGGCCGACCAGGAGCTTTTGCGTGAGTTTGAGGCCACCTTTGGTTTTGAAGAGACCCCTGATCAGGAGCAGGCAATCAAGGAAGTGTTTGCAGACATGGAGAGTGAAGAGCCCATGGATCGTCTGATCTGCGGGGATGCGGGGTTTGGAAAGACTGAAGTGGCCATGCGGGCCGCCTTTCGGGCTGTGTGTGCCGGAAAACAGGTGGCTATGCTCTGTCCGACCACGGTTTTAGCGGAACAGCATTATCAGAGTTTTCGGCAGCGGATGGAGGATTTCTCAGTCCGGGTGGCCATGGTCAGCCGTTTCGTACCGGCCAAAGAGCAGAAACAGATTTTGGCTGCTGCGGAAAAAGGGAAGGTGGATATCCTGATCGGCACCCATCGCCTGCTCTCGGCCGATGTGCATATCCCCAATCTGGGCCTGTTTATTCTGGATGAAGAACAACGTTTTGGGGTCAAGCACAAGGAGAAACTCAAAAATATCCGCCAGACCCTTGATGTCTTGACCCTGACCGCCACGCCCATTCCCCGTACATTACAACTTTCTTTGTCTGGAATCAGAGGGTTGAGCGTGATCGAAACCCCGCCCCAAGAGCGGAAAACAGTGAAGAGCTCGTTGATAGAGAGGGAACAAAGACAGCTCAAAGACATTCTCCAGCAGGAACTGGACCGTCAAGGTCAGGTCTTTTGGGTCTATAACCGGGTGCAAGGGCTGCCCAGGATCAAAGAATATGTCCAGTCCCTGGTTCCCGAGGCCAGGGTGGCCATGGCCCACGGCCAGATGTCAGAGCGCAATCTGGAAGAGACCATGCGCGCTTTTTGTCATGGAGAGGTGGATATTTTAGTTACGACAGCCATCATAGAGTCCGGATTGGATTTCCCCCGGGCCAATACCTTGATTGTGGATCAGGCCCAGATGTTCGGCTTGGGCCAGCTATACCAGCTGCGAGGCAGAGTGGGCCGTTCCACGGCTCAAGCCCATGCCTATTTTGTGGTCCCTTCCAGGGAGGGGCTGCCATCCAAGTCTGCCAAGCGTTTGCAAACTATTTTGGATATGGACTACCATGGAGCCGGCTTACAGGTTGCCATAGAGGATTTGCGTCTGCGCGGTGCGGGGAATATATTGGGCGAAGCTCAATCCGGAACTATGAGCAAGGTAGGGCTGGATCTGTTTCTGGAGATGCTGGAACAGGAAATTCGCCGGGTCAAAGGAGAGCCATTGCAGCAGGAGACTGATCCGGAACTTAATATTACATTTGAGGCCAATATCCCGGGAAACTATATTTTTGATCCACAGGAACGGCTGCAATATTACCGGGGGATGTCTTCGGCCCAGTCTGATGCCCAGATCGAAGAATGGCTGGCCGATCTGCAGGATCGATTCGGGGCTTTGCCGGAAGCGGTCCATAATCTGGCCACAGTCCTTAAACTCAAACGGCGATTGGCAGTCTTGCAGGTCCAGCGGGCCGATCTTTTCGCCAACCGGATTGTGGTCCATTGGTCCGAGGGTTCAAAACCGCTGGAACCGGACGTTTTTTTGACCTGGCTGCAGACACATCAGGAATACGTCAAGTTCGACCCTCCCGCAAAATTGGAGTTGCGCTTTGAGCCCAAAGCACGTATTTCTATGGCCATTCAAAAGGCGGGCCAGTTGCTGGACGAGATGCTGGCTTCGCCGGTTCAGGTCGAGCAGGCCGCACAGTAGTATTTGGATATCTCGATTGTTGTACCAAAAGAACATCCCTGGACTCCCCCGTCTCAGCTGGTCTTTACCCATGTATGGTGAAAGTGGGATGCAGGTTGTAAATCCTGGTACATCGTTGACGAATGATAAGCTGAAGCAGTGAGGATATATGCGTCGAGTAAGGATCGGACTGATTGTACTTGCTTTGTGTGTGTGCTTTTGTGCCAGCACATGTTCTGCAAAGCTTGTGAATAGGATTGTGGCTGTGGTCAATGGGGAAATCATCACTCTGCATGACGTAAAACGGCAAGTAGACGACAGTATTCAGGGCATGGACCAGCGAGAATTGCAGAATCCTGCTCGGGAATTAGCCAGGCAACGCCGGATTCTTGAGGCTATGATCAATGACAAGCTTGTCGTCCAAGAAGCAGAGAAGTTTGAAATCGAAGTTTCAGATGCTGAAATTGACAATCAAATCCAGCAAATCAGATCGGAAAACAACCTCAGCCAGGCGGAATTTGTACAGATCCTTGCAGAGCAGGGTATGGAGATTGATCAGTACCGGCAAGCCCTGAGGGAAGAAATCAAAAAGAACAGAGTCCTGTCCAATATGGTTCGGCAAAAAGTGGTTGTGAGCGAAGAGGAGATGATGGAATTTTATAAACAGCATCAAAATGAATATAATCAACCCAAACAGGTCCATTTGCGGATTATTGTCCACCCCAGCAGGAACAAACTGGAGCAGGTCCGTCAGGCCGTTGCTTCCGAAGAAATGACATTTTCGCAAGCTGCCAACTCTGTATCCCTGGGCCCAGGAGCTGGTCAGGGCGGAAATCTGGGGACTTTTATGTGGAAAGATCTCAAAGCTGAATGGCGGGAAATGCTCAGTGGTATGCGCTCTGGGCAGGTGACGCCTATATTTTCTCTGCAAGGCAACTATGCTATGTTGTATCTCCAGGATCTGGCCGATAAACAGGTACAGCCATTTCAGGCGGTAAAGGACGACATTCGAGAACAGATCTATGCCCAGAAATTGGAGCAACGGTATAAGGAGTATATGAAAGGACTTCGAGAAAAGGCGGTCATAGATGTCCGCCTGCAAGACGTCAACTGATATTCAGCTGGAGGGAGATTTTTTTTTCAGACCAATCAGTATGGGTGAGGACATGCTATGGATTATTCAGAGCTTGGTGCATATCTCAAACAAGAACGTGAAAACCAAGGGCTTTCCCTAGAGGATATTCAGCAAAAAACAAAAATAGGCATCAGCAGCCTGGAAGCCATTGAGGCCGGAAGGATCAATGAATTGCCCCATCCGGTTTATGCCAAGGGATTTATCAAGAATTACGCCCAATGCCTCGGGCTCAATGCACAGGAGTGGGCAAGGGCTTTTGCCCAACAGGCTGGAATCGACGAAGAACTGGAAGATGATGCTGAACCTTTAGAACATGAATTGACATCTTCCCGGGAGAAGAGCAGATGGCCTCTGATCTCCGTTTTGATCTCTATCCTGCTTTTGGCGGCTGTGACCTGGCTGGTATACGATCTGTTCTGGGCTTCTGCCGATGAAGGGCAGGATATTTCCTCAACATCCAGTGCAGTGTCTTCACAGCAAAACCAAGGTATGGACCACGTACTAAAGGAACAACAGCAAGCTGACAAGGAAAAGAACAGTCAGGTTGGGGAGGCTTTGGGATCTGAGGAAAAACCCAAAAGTTTTGATGAAACCTTTGCGGAAGAGGAAACGGTTGCTCAGGTTGCGGAACACGACGAAAAGATTGTGAATGGTTTGTCTCAGGCTACTGAAAGTGGCAGGCAAGACATTGAAAGCCCATCTGGTCAAGACCAGACCCAGGATGACGAACAGGCAGCGAGTCGATCCCCTGAAACGCCTCAGGAGGCAGTTGCCGCGGATGTGGGCACTGAGCAGTCAGGACAAGGCACTCAAATGACGGCTGCCACCGGAAAGCATGTGCTGCAAATCCAGGCAAACGAGGCCTGCTGGATGGGTGCAAAAATTGATGCCAAGCAGCGGGACATATATTTACGGCCAGGCGAATCGGTAACTTTTCGTTTCAAAGACAGTCTGGAACTCAAGCTGGGTAACGCCGGTGGTGTTTCCTTGTCCTATGACGGCAAGGCATATCCTTTAGATGCAGATTCCGGTGACGTGCTCAGCCTGAAATTTCCGTGATAATGACCAGAGAGGAGAGCAGGGGCGAACAGGCCCTGGTTCTGCGGGTGGGCACCTTTCGGGAGATTGATTGCTGGGTGCGCTTTTTTTCTCCTGTCCGGGGAATTGAAACCGCTTTTGCTTTTGGTGGGCGACGCAGTCGCCGTCGGTTTCCCGGATGCCTGGATGCCTTGAGCCATCTGCGCATTGACTTGGAGAGACCCCGTTCCGGCAGGTATTTAACTCTCTGCCAGGGAACCTTGTTACACCGTTTTTCCGGGCTGCATCAGCACGTACAGCGTCTGGGCATGGCTGTGAACTGCATCAAGTTTTTGGAAGCGGCCCATAATGGATCTGGGCAGGCAGAGTCGATATTTGATCTCACACTTCATGCACTGCATGTCTTAAGTGTTACGTCGGATGTCCCGGCCACGTTCCCCCTTGTCTTCAGGGTCAAACTGACGTGTATGTACGGCTATGAACCAGTGCTTGATGTCTGCGGCAATTGCGGTGAAAAATTGTCTGACCTGCACAAAGGCAGTTTTTCCTGGGCTGGGGGCCGGGCCTTATGTCCGCGGTGCCGGAACAGGGACCAGGGATCAGCTCTGATCCATGATCTCGATCTGGCCAGGCTGGGGCAAATACTCCAGGGCAGCCCGGAGGATTGGATCTGTTCAGCTTGGCCCAGGTCAGGGGAAAAAAAATTGTGGCAGGCACTGGACTCCTTTGTCCAGTTTCACACCGGATTGCAGTGGGAAAAAGGACGGTTCCGCCGGGTGTAGTTCTGGACTTGTTATTTGTATGAAAATAACGGTGTAACTAGTTGATTTTAAAGACA
>CAYZLB010000118.1:0-6742 GCA_964479235.1 uncultured Desulfohalobiaceae bacterium | reverse complement strand
ATCGCAGGCCAGCGACGGACGGCCGTAGGCCACCTCATGCAGGCTGCCCAGATAAGGATCCAGGCCAACAATCTTAATGGCTGTAAGCACCTCATTGGTCAGCAGGGTATAACAAAAAGACAGCATGGCATTGACCGGATCCAACGGAGGCCGACGGTTACGCCCCTGAAAGGTAAATCCAGGATTTTTGATCAGATGAGCAAAGGCTTGAAAATAGAGTCTTGATCCATGCCCTTCCGCCCCGCGGACAAGCTCCATATCCCCTACCTGCCCTACTCCTTTGGCAACGGCTCTGATGGCCGCTGCCCAGGAGAGCAAGGCGTTGGATTCGGATTGCCTCCCTTTTATTTGCAGAAACCTGGCCTGATGATTCAGTTTTGCGCTGACAATGAATCTGGCTGTCCGAAGACAAAAATCGTGTTCGCTCAGCCGCAGGTACTGGCTTTGCCGGCGCTGGACATGTTTGTGCTCGTCCACGTGCAGCCTGGCCCGAAATCCAAAATTTCGGTCCAAAAGTACGGTTTCCACCCGGTTGTGGACCAAGGCATTGATTACCGCTCCGGACAGGGAAATGAACCCGGACAGGACCAAATGTTCCAGCTGGGGCAAAGGGACCTCATCAACGGTTGTCCGATCTTTGACCAGAACCAAATTGTTCCCTGACTTACGCAGATACGTCCCCTGCTCCAGGATATAGACTCTGTGCATGTGGCACTTCCGGGTTGGAGATTTTGCATCAAACCTTACACAACCGCCTCAACTTGTTCAGATACGGATACCCCGGTCTGAATGCTTCCAGTTCATCCGCCAATCTGGAAGCTTGTTCCATCTGGCCCAGGCGGATGCAGGCCGCCGCGGCCCAGAACAGTCCATCCGGATCAGGTGTGGTAAAGGTTTCCCGGTGAAAGGTGTCTGCCTTCAAAGCCAGATCCTTGGACTGATCATTATTTTTGAGCCAAAATTCAATCTTGGCCAAACGGATCAAGGCCCGGTGCTTTGAGCGCCGGTCCCGTTCCGCACTACGGTGGAGGACCTCTTTGGCTCTGTCCACCTGGCCCAGGCCCATGAGCAGGTCAGCCTCGGTCCAGTGCACATACGGCCTCCTGGCCTTTACTGGAATGCTCCGAACAGTATCCAGTCCGGTTTGAAATTCCTTTTTCTGCAAAAAGACCCTGGCCTTGAGCTCAAAGACATAATCCCCGTCTTTGGCATTGATAAACCCGGTAGCCATGTCCAATGCATGCAGGGCCTGGTCCAAATTGCCAAGCTGATACTGGATCTTACCCAAGGCAAAATACTTGTGCTCCATCTTCAGCAGCCCACTGGACTCATCTTCCTGGATGCACTCTTCAATAAGGGGCAAGGCCCCTTTGACTTCTTCGATTTTGGACCGGCAGGAGGCAAGATTGTACAATGATTTGATGTAATTCTTACGTTCCTGGTGCCGGACTTCCTGCTTCTCCGGGGAATACGCCTTCCAGTTCTTCACAGCCTTGGCAAATAAGGGTATAGCCAGCCTGGTTTTGCCTTGCAGGTTTTTGTACAACATGCCTTGGCGATAGAAGTTTGTTACTCCCTCTGGCCTGATTTCTTGCGCCTTTTGAAACCAGGTATGGGCAGCTTCTATCCGCTTCCGCTTGGCTTCCGGAGTAAGCAGAATCTCCCGGTTTTTGGCTGCAAAGAGAGAGTTGTACAGGGCATAGGCCAACCCGGAGACAGATAGAAATGAGTTCGGGTCCGCCTGAACGCAGGCCTCAAACTCTGCAATTGCCTGGTCATACCGCCCGGTCTGCCCCAGGGCAAAAGCAAGCTCAGCCCGCAGTTCGTTGTCCAATCCGGCCTGGACCAGCTCCGGTACATGCCGGTCCAAGGGATAGAACAAGGTGACGATATCCTCCCACCTGTTGTCGCTTCTGAGATCATTGATCTCAGCCAGGACCTGTTTTCGCCGTTTTTCCAGATCTTCAGCTGAACTGCCGTGCTCAGCCAGTTGGTTCAAAAAGTTCTGCTCAGCATCCAGGTGACTGACCTGAATCCCGGCCTGCCTTTGACTTTTTTCCTCCTGCTCTTTTTGGGGAGGAGAGACTATTCTCACCTGGGGTTGAGGCATACAAACCTCCATGCGTGTTTTCTCATCGCTGACATCTCGAATGAAATATGTACTCACTTCAATAGGACCTGCCCTTGGGGTAAGGGCGGCCTTACAAACCCCTTTGGCAATTGCTCGGCACAACTCGAAATATGGATTTGGTGTGAAAGTGGCGGCTGTGGTGAGCATAGATCCTCTGCCGGATATCCAAATACGGGTCATAGACCATATCCCGAACCAGCAAGACTGAATGCATGCCGCAGATCCAGCCCAGATTGTCCGGTTCTGCTAATATTCTTTGTGGTCTTTCAGGAGTATAGAAAGTCAAAATAAACACATCCTGTAAGGCCACCAGTTCATCCAGATAATGGATCATCCGACGTATGTCTGTGGGACAATAGGCCAGCTTCATGCCGTAATCTTCCAAGACACTGGACCAGGACAAAGGATCATTGGCTTCGATCTGATCCATAATCTTCTCCAGGTCCCCGCTGGTCAGGGAAGCAATGATGCTTGCAATGCTGAATGTCCCTGGAACAGGGGCGGAATGAAGCTGCAGGGAAGGGAAAAAATGCTGGGAATTATCCGGCCATAACGGAGGTGGGTGCAGGCACATGGTTCCGGCTCCTTGTGAAAGTGGTTTCAATACCCTTTCACGGTTGAGCCGGGATATTTTTCAAAAAAACATCCAGAACGAAGAAAATTCCAAAGAATGGCTGAAAACACCGAAAAAAGTGCTCGGATGACATACTCCGCTTGACGTGGCCAAAAGCGAAAAGGTTTTCATATGATCCAAGGATAACCGATTAAAGAATTCGGCCCAAAAGGAGCCGAACTTGAAAGTCTCAGCTCAGCCCTCTTTTGCCACTACCCTGCCCAACCCACCGGACCATCCATCCCAAACCGGTACTGACTGAATCAGGTCCCCCTTCGGACTTTATAATACTACAGCGACTGATTGTTATCTCAGAGCTTTGCTTCCAGACCGCCAGAGGCCGCCCTGGTCATTCTGGGATCACCATGCACTTGCTGGGCTCTTTCAGGGTTTGTTCATGCCAGAACCGTCGCTGTAGTGATAGATACTGATAATCATGGCTTTACAGATATCGTCTCAATCCCCTCGAATCGGGGCATTTCTTCGGACCCAGGCCGAGGCCATGCGGGACCTGTGGAACCGCGTTTGTCTCAATCCCCTCGAATCGGGGCATTTCTTCGGACCCATGAACTTGGTGAAATACTGTTTGATAGGGACTTGTCTCAATCCCCTCGAATCGGGGCATTTCTTCGGACATAAACAAGGAGAACATTATGCGACAGATCATTAATGTCTCAATCCCCTCGAATCGGGGCATTTCTTCGGACGATGGACAAGAACCTGTTTGACAGTGCTGTTGAAAGTCTCAATCCCCTCGAATCGGGGCATTTCTTCGGACAAGAAAGATGCTGGTGGTGAAAGTCAATACGCTTGTCTCAATCCCCTCGAATCGGGGCATTTCTTCGGACGGTGCTATAACTGGAGCACTAGTCGAGAAGACACAGTCTCAATCCCCTCGAATCGGGGCATTTCTTCGGACTATGACGATAACGACGACTACGACGACGACGATTAGTCTCAATCCCCTCGAATCGGGGCATTTCTTCGGACAATTGAAATATGGTTAGCTGCCCGTAAAGATGAAAGTCTCAATCCCCTCGAATCGGGGCATTTCTTCGGACGGACATGGAAGAAAAGGATCTCAAATCACAGCTAGTCTCAATCCCCTCGAATCGGGGCATTTCTTCGGACCCACGCGAGGGGTGCAATGTCATGGCCAGCACCGATGTCTCAATCCCCTCGAATCGGGGCATTTCTTCGGACAAGCAGGACACACAGGATATTCAGCTTACCATTGGGTCTCAATCCCCTCGAATCGGGGCATTTCTTCGGACCAATTATAGCGAAGATGAAAGCGATAATATAGAAAGTCTCAATCCCCTCGAATCGGGGCATTTCTTCGGACCAACCCACGCGGTTGGACCCTGGAGGATGTATGCGAGTCTCAATCCCCTCGAATCGGGGCATTTCTTCGGACTGGAAAAAGAATAACTCATACTGGGTAACGGATCAGTCTCAATCCCCTCGAATCGGGGCATTTCTTCGGACACGCGAAAAACAGTATGCATTGCATATAGTTGGTGTCTCAATCCCCTCGAATCGGGGCATTTCTTCGGACTGTTCGGCGGTGTGGAAAGGTCCAACGATTATTATGTCTCAATCCCCTCGAATCGGGGCATTTCTTCGGACCGTTGATGGACCTTTCCAGTCAGAGGCGGAAGCCTGTCTCAATCCCCTCGAATCGGGGCATTTCTTCGGACCGAAAAACTATGAATTTAAGGATGGAAAAGAGCTTAGTCTCAATCCCCTCGAATCGGGGCATTTCTTCGGACAACTTTTTCAAAGTCATGTTCAGCAAATGCTCGAAGTCTCAATCCCCTCGAATCGGGGCATTTCTTCGGACACTTACCGCGAAATCCCTTGTCAGTCAAGGGACGAGAGCTTAAAAACCACACCTACCCCCCCAAAATTGTTGCCGGTAGAATTTCTGGCACTTAACATTGATCACTCTTTGATTATTACATACTGATTTTATTGAAGATAAACCAAACCGCACCCCTCAAAGAACACTCTTGTAACATTTCAACCTGTTATGCATTTACGCCCTCTTTACTCAACTACCCTGTGGCTCGGCTAACAACATGACACAAGTCGCATGAAACATGACTCAACCCTGGTCGCTGTCTTGGCAGTCGGAGCCGACAATCACGCACAGACACGTGGCTGGACCAAGAGGACGAATAATCATTCGCCCCTACTACCAAACCGCGCGTTTTATCCTTTATCAAACTAGACCTCTGCAGCCAGCAACAAGGCTGAAGAATAAATTCCGACTTCCGCTGGTAGTTGAATTCAGAATTTACTCCCTGCCCGGCAGGAACCGTTTGACCAGATCCAGGCTTTGTCGGAGTTGCTCCAAGGCGTCTTGCAGAGAATCCACTTTTTCTGCTGGTCCCTCTTGAATCCGCCATTGAGGACAGTGGCGTAATGGATGGGCATATCCGGCATTGGAATCGAAATCGCAATAGTCGATATCCAGTGCCATCAGGGTATGTATTTTCTTGCAGCCCAAAACCGACCCTCTGACTCTGGACAGTTTATAGTCCACCAGATGTGGATTATACTCCGGCAGGTTCTGCAGCAAGGCATGCATGACCGCCTTGCGCCGGGTGAGAAAGCCCAGGGTTCCGAAAAGGATACGCTCCTCCCTCTGGGTTAAGCTCCGTCCATGCCGGCATTGAATCATTATCTGCCCCAATGCCGGGCATTTTTCCTGCAACAATGCCAGTTCAGGCTGCTCTTTGGCCCACTGGGCCTGCCGGGGATGGACCAGGACCTGAGCCGATTTTTCCTCTTCCACCTTGGACGTGGCCTTGTCCAGGCAACAGAACCGTACGGATTCCAGCTTGGACAGATCTTCCCATACATCCCGGCCCGGTCGGGGCAAAAAATAGGACCGCTTGCCTGTGACTCGGTGCACTCCCAGAGGCAGCTTGACCAGATTGCCCAGGCCTTTACCCGAAATAGTATCCTGCTTGGGAAAAACCTCCAGGGCAAAACAGGACAAATCGCCCTTCAGCCGATTCACCATCCGGGTCAATGTCTGCCGGACCTGCCTGGCCTGGACAGGTGGCTCAAAGAAAAACCAGAAATGATAGCCTTTTCCTCCACTGAATTCCGCCAGAGGAAAAAGCCCCAGGCTGTCACTGATCTCCGGCAGTCGGGACATGAGATAGTCCCGTTCCTTACGCATCTGACTGCGGACCGACGAGCTCAATGCTTTTGTCCGCACGCTTTTGACCATATCCACATCCACCACTCCCAGGCTGACCAGGCTGCCTGGCTGCAAAAGATAAATTCCGTAGGTCCGGCGCATATTCAAATGGTCCAACACATCCTCCCTGGTCATGGGTCGGCGGACCGGAACGTATCCTTGCTTCCCTTCGTTTTTGTCCGCCCATTGGCGGGCAAAACAATCCTCCCGGCCTTGAAACAGGCGCAAATATAAGTTCAGCTTCCTTTCCTGCTCCCTTTTGCGCACAAAAGGCTGCCCAATATCCCCGATCTCTTCAGGATCCACCTGGGCAGTCTTTGCAGGCAACCGAAAATAATTAGCATTTCCCGGATTACTGGTCAGGGCCCGGGTGCGCAGAGCAGCCGCTTCCTCGTACCTGCACAGCCCGAGCAAAAGCTCATAGTGCTCCTTCCAGGCCTCCAAATGGTCGGTTTGCAGCCTGTGCACATGCTCAAAAACCTGTAGAGCTACTTCCGTTTCTCCGGCCATGAGAGCCAAATGTGCCCATTTCAGGGCCGAGTCGATGTCCAAGCTGGACCAGATATCTTGCCTGCCCAGCATTCGACACACACGATCCTGCTCCTGACCGGCCAGGAGCTTTGTCTGCATTCGGTCCAGGAGGAGACGGTAATCGGCCTGCTTTGTATTTTGGCCACTGGTTGGGATCTGGTCCTGCATAACAACCTCAAATTCCGGAAATGAATAAACTCCCAAGGCGAGCTACGCCCGCAACCCAACCAAGAGAATCTTGAACCGCCCGCTT
>CAYZLB010000117.1:0-6777 GCA_964479235.1 uncultured Desulfohalobiaceae bacterium | reverse complement strand
CTACCTGGCCTCCACCCAAGGGGTGGCTCTGGGACAGGGCATCGGATTCGCCACCAGGTTCGAGTCCAAATATGGTTCGGACTCCCGGCTCATCTTCGTCACTCCGGGCATTGCCCTGCACTGGTACGCGGATAAGAAGCTGTCCGAGTACTCCACCGTCATCCTGGACGAGTTCCATGAACGGCGCTGGGACATGGATCTTCTCCTGGCCCTGCTCCAGGCCGGTGCCAGCCGGGTGGTCTTGACCTCGGCTACCTTTGCCGGCCGCGAACTTGCCGAGTATGTGCAGGGAACAAGCCTTACGGCCAAGGATCCCTCCTACCCGGTGCGCACCGAATATACGGAAAACACCGCCCTTCCCCGGAGCAAAAACCTGGACCAGCGGGTGGCCAAGGCTGTGGGCCAGGTTCTGGACCAGACACCGGAAGGGGATGTACTCACATTTCTCCCCGGCCGGGGAGAGATTCAGGCCGCCAAATCACTCTTAGCCAAGCGTCTGCCGCCGGACCGGGTCATCGGCCTTCACGCCTCCACAGATACGGCCACCCAGGACGCGGTCCTGGCCCCATCTGACAAACAGCGGGTCATACTGGCCACCAATGTGGCCGAGACCTCCCTGACCCTGCCCTCGGTCCGGGCTGTGGTCGATTCCGGCCTGGAACGACGTACCTTCCGCCGCAACGGGAGAACGGTCCTTGGACTCTCAGTTATTTCCCAAGCCTCGGCCGAGCAGCGGACTGGACGGGCCGGACGTCTGGGACCGGGGCTTTGCCTGCGCCTCTGGGGTCGACAGGCCAAACTTGAAGCATACACTCCTCCGGAGATCCTGCGCGAAGACTTAAGCGACCTGGTCCTCATGGCCGCGGCCTGCGGACGAAAGATTGAGGAATTGCAATTTCCTGAGCCCTTGCCCGCGGCCGCATTGGAGCAGTCCCAGAACCGGCTGGCCTCCATGCAGGCTGTGGACTCATCCGGCCGGATCACTGAACACGGCCGAGCCTTTGTCCGCCTGCCGGTGGATCCTCTTCTGGCCCACCTGATCATGGCCATGCCAGATCCAATCACCCAAGCCATGATGGTTGATCTGACCGCCGCCCTCTCGGCCAATGGCCGCATCCTGCCCGGCCTGCCTCCGGCCCAGGAACAGGAAGCGCTCAAAGACTTCGCTCCCGAGGAATGCGACGCATTGACCCTTATCCGCTGTCTGCGAAGCGACCCGCCGGCCCGGCTCAAGGTACTATCCGGTCCTTTGCGCGAGGCCAGAGCTATTGCCGATCAGTTGCGCGATCTGTGCAGACTTCCGGTCCGAAGCAGAGAAGAAGCGCTACCCAGGCAGAACTTTCTTTTGGCGGTCATGAAAGTTGCGCCGGAACTCCTTTTTGTCCGCAGAGTGAAGCGTCCTCAGGCCATGGGCAACGAAAATATGGAGATCCAGATCGGAAGCCAATCCCGGATGCCGAAAAAACAGACAGCCGCTCTGGTCTTTGATCTGCACAGTGTTCCGGGCAAAGGGACATCCCATACTGTCAATATCGGCACCTGTCTGGCCCCGGTGGATATGGACGTGGTCTCTCAGGTCAGGGTGGGAACACCTTCAGCGCCTACTCCCATTTTGGAAGGGGAAAAGATATACCTGGAGCAGGCCTGGAGCGTGGCCGGCCGGGTTGTGCGCAGTGAACGGCATGAGCCCCGGGGTGAAAAATTGTGCTGGGCCGTGAGCCGCCTTATCTTGGACGATCATTTCCTGGTTCCGGCCGGTGAACAGATCACAAAAGACGTTCGAGCATGGAACCTGGCCGTACAAATGGACTTATATCAGGGAAAAATTGTGGATACAGAGCAGTGGTTGACCACCAGACTGCAAGAACTCGGTCTGGACGAGAGCGATGACCTTGAGCTTTTAGAGCCTGAAGATCTGCATTTTGAGGGAATTCCGGATTGGGACCGGGAACGTTTTGAACGTACCTATCCCCGGCGTCTGCAGCTGGAGAATATGGATGTGCAGGTAGAGTATTTTCCAGACCTTCAGGAAATCCTGCTGACCAAGACCGGCGGCGTGCGGAAGAGCCCGCCCATCCGCAGGGAGCTTCCGGCCTGGGGCCGAAAATGGACAGTTCGGTTTCGGGACAAAAGCCGGACATTAATTGTAGATTAAAAAATTTTGGCTGTCAAAATTTTTTAACTTTGCGCAGCCATGGCCGTGCTCAAAAGGGTATGGGCAAAGGGCAGCAGATATTCGGAAATTGGAGCCCCCAGATCGGGCAGGAGGAGCAGATGACTGATAGGATGGGGATTCATCCCGGAAAGCCTTCCCTGCCGGGCGAAAGCGGCCTGGGAGATGACCGTCATTCGGGCAAAGCGACAGCCGAATGTGGCCAGTTCGTCCAATGCCTGCCCAAAGGCCCGTTCTGAGCAGACGTCGATGAGCACCAGGTTGTCCTGCCGGCAGTCGTAGCCCGGCTTGAGTTCCGGCAGAAACCACTGTCCCTGGGCAAAAAAAGCTGAGACCGGAGCCGGTGTGACCGCTGTCCCGGTTTCGGACCAGATCTGGTGGGCCTGATATCCATGGAAATATTTTTCCTCCCACAGCTGGACCTGTTCTTCTCCATGGGCAGAGACCATTTCCGTACGGTTGGTCAAGGAGACGAACTTTTCTTCCACCCTGTTGTCCACAGTAACCAGGGGACCGTGGGAACTGGCCCCAAAGGGGTACCACTCCAGGAGTTGGCCGCCGTGCTGGTCAAAGCGCTGGACCCAGGCCAGGCCGTTGCCCGTGGCCGGACCGATACACAAAGCGGTCAGATACTCCCGGTTATCCTGTACCGCCCGGATTAGGTCCCGGTGCAGGCCGGCATCGTTTTGAACCGCCTCCACGACCAGACCGGCCAAACTGAAGTGCCGTCTCAATACCTGGGCCTTGTCCGGGGCCTTTTGCTCCCATATGGAAATAAAGAAAAGGGATAAAGCGGCATACAGGACATCCTGGCGGCAATAGAGTTCTTCGGCCTGTAAAGGTGCATACCCTGAGACCTGTTCAAAGGCCCGGGCAAACCGCTCCTTGACTTGCGGACCGATCCACAAACAATTTGGGGACAAATCGGGAAGAAAGCCTTCCAGTACGTAATCTTCCGGAACCTGGGAGGCCAGGAAGACGATCAAGGCGTCCTCGCCCGGAACCAGCAGCTTGGCTCCGGGCGAGTCCACCCGGATGGGACAGGCCAGGAGCGATGCCCACTGCTTGGCCACGGTCCTGGCTGTGGCATCCGCAGCCTTGTCCAGGGGCATAAAAGCCATTTCCCCGTCCACGGCCAAGTGTTCCCAAAGCATTTCAGCCAGGTCTTGAACCGCTTGCCCTGGTCTGAGCATCAACCGGTCCAAAGGATCGGCCTGGGCCAAGATCCGGCACAGGGTGCGCAGATCCCGGTATATATGCCCCTCCCAATCCTGAGTTGTGACCTGCTCCCATAATGAGGCCCCTTGTTCATCAGCTTGATATTCTGCGCCGCTCTGAGCCAGCCAGGCTTTATTTACCGCCTGCAAGACGGCCATCTCCCGGGAAGCTCCGGGCATGGACTGAGGCCTGCTGCGGCTGGCAGTCACCGATTTGGCTCTGTTCCGGGGAAATTCTCCGGGTTGACGGCCATGGGCCAATCCATAGTCCAAACCGAACTGAAGGTAGAAGAACAGATCGACAAAGGGCTGGAGCAGATCATCGGCCTTGGGCAGGACCAAAACCTTGGATCCGCACAACTGGCGAATGGTGTCCAAGTCCTCGTGCTCAAAGGTGGTGCATACAAAAGGAACATTGCGGGCATGGAGAAAACGCATACAGAAGATTGCCTCCTGCAGTCTGGCCCGGTTGGTGGCATTGACCACGATCAGGTTGTCCCTGTTCCAGTCCTCGAAGATGTGTAGCTCCGCGTCCCGAAAATCAAAGGTTTTGCCCATGGAGGTCCAGCTGTTCTCCTCCAGTTTGAGAGCGATCTCTGTGCCCGATCCCACAGAGTGCTGGGCATCCATAACCACGTGACACAGGCTCTGGCCATAGATCTTGCTCTGGTCCCGGCCCCAGTTCCGATAGGAATCCTCCATAAGCATATCGGCCAATATCCGGGGCAGCTCATGCAGACGCCGTCCCACAGCAGCTGCCTTCCGGCCGAACCCCAACTCGCTGAGCAGGGCCAGGGCCAGAAGCTCCATGCTCATCAGCATGCAGAGCATGCTTTTCACTCCGCTGACCGTCACTTCCTCTCCGCTCATGGCCGGGATCACACCTCCGCTCTTGCGCAAAACCAGCCCCAAGTCGGCGAAGGGCTTTTCCGTAATTCCAACTGTGGTTATGTGGGCCTTGCGCATATCCTTGGCCAGCTGGACCATGTCCGAGGTGGTCCCGGACCAGCTGAGCATGACCACCAGATCCCGGTCCGGATTCAGGCTTTTGGCCACACTGTCGATCTCTACCGGACTCTGGACCACAACCGGCACATCAGGAACCAATTCCTGGATCAGACTCTTGGCCATGGCTGCCACATGGTAGGAGGAGCCCATACCCACCAGAAAGATCCGCCGGAGAGAAGTCAGCCCCTGGCCGAATCTGCGCCTGAGCAGGCGCAAACGGATCGGAAGCTCGGATAGATCAGGATGGTTGCCGCTTGGAAGATATGCATTGAGAATTGCCTGCAGTCGCTCAGGAATTTCCTGGACATGGGTCTCATAGAAGGTCTGGTTCAGATTGCGCTTGATCTGAATCGGGGACAGGCGGGTGGTGAAGGGTTCTATCTCCCCCTGCTCCCGGCCGTCCAAATCTGTTATGGTCACTTCCCGCTTGGACTTGCCGTCTTGCCAGCGACTGCTGATCCGGGCCAAAAGCTCCTCGCCTTCCAGGGGCACTACGTGGACGCTGAAACGATCCAGAATTGCCTCCTGTTCCTGCTGAGACTTTGTTTGAGCATTTCCCTGCGGATTCATGACCAGGGAAGTCTGAGACTGCTCCTGCATCAACTTTTGCAGCTTTGTGGCTTCCTTCTGGATCATGCTCTGGGGAAAGAGTCCCAGGGCGGCATTCACATCCGAGACCAGCATGAATTCATCCGTCCCCGGCCTATGGACCACAAATACCGGCCGATTATGGCTGGCGGCAAAAACCCGGTGGGGGGAGACCAGGCTCATTCCGGCCACAGCCACTTGCCCGCCGTCCCGGATCATGACCCGCATGGCCTGGACAAAGGCCAGCTCTTCGATTTCCTCGGCACTGGCCCCCTGCAGCCGCTTATAGACCTGATGGTCGATGGCCTGACTGCCCACCGCCAAATCATCCAATCCAAGAGCCACCTGCTGACGCACCGCATCATACCTGGATTGCTCCCGGACCAGAACTTTCGCATACAGGCCCCACAACTGGGCGAAATACTCAGTGGAGTTCTCGCTGCGCAGCTCAATCCCGGCCACCCGGATCAGGAACTGGCGAACACGGTTTTCCACCTCACTGCTGAACTGCCCATTGACGCAGGCGCATCGTATCCCTTCCTGATCCAGAAAGGGGTGTGTATTTTTCAGGGTCACCTGGGACTGGATGGCCCACCTGCCATGGGCCAGGATCGGCTGTGTCAAGGCCTGCAGAAGTCGGGGATGCGTCTGTCCAGGAGGACTTCCGGACCAGGGCGGGGATTGGCGGCCCAACTTGGAGGCCTCTTCCTGCTGGACATGGATATATGCAGCAGCCGCAGCCAGACCGTAGACATTTAAAGCTCTTTCCGACCGGTACAGGCTCTGCCAGTGCAGACCAGACAACTTTTTGACTTTTTGCAGCTGGACAAAAATATCCTGGACTGTCTCGTTCAGCCTACCGTCACGACTCGCCTTGCTCTGGACCAGGGCATCCAGATGCCGGAACAGGTGCCGCACTCCATCCCGGTCATAATCCACTGGCAGAAACAAAGGAGTTCGCACCAGGGCCTGCCAGAGATAACGGCGGGCATAGGCGGACCGGCCTGCTCTTTCATGCTCATCCCGCAAAGGCCGCAAAGGACGGCCTCTCTCCACAAGACCCTCAAACAGGCGATCAAAATCTTCCATGATTTTGGGCCCAGCCAAGGGCAGTGAGCCTTGGGCAGCCATCCGGTCCAAAGTACTCTGGATTGCATATCCCAGAATGGACTTGACCACTAGAGGAGGCAGATCGTGGTCGACCACACAGGTATGGACCACATTCCGCAGTTCCTGGGCTGAAGTTATATACAGTCTGCGTTCGGGAAGCGGCTGCCCTGAGTTCCCGGGATTCAGGCGGTAGACATTTTCAGCATCCAAAAGCTCGGACCAAGTGGGATAGACCCCTTCACCATCCTGTCCCTGTCTGGCTTCATCCGGAGAAAATCCCTCAAACTGGAGCAGGCGGCGCTGACCTTCCACAATCCCGGCCACTCCAGAATCAGAGGAGACAAAGCAGGAAACCAGCTCCGCCCCTGTACGCCCAGTCAGGGGATGGCGGTTCAGGCCGTGTACAAGGTCCACGACCGAGCCCAGAGCCTTACGGGTCCGCACCGGTTCCAGCTCGTCCCCGAACATCCCCACCCCGGTACTGTCCGGGGCCCTGTAGATGATAGACCACATCCCGGTCAAAATCCTGGTCAGGGGATTTTCAGCCTGCCCGCAGTAGACGACGATTCCGCACATTGGTTATCCGTTTTTGGGTTTCGTGGTTTACGAGTCCGGTTGAAAAATAATGGCTCATATTGGATTTCGGGGTCTTGATATGTTAAATGGACTTTTTGCTTCATT
>CAYZLB010000116.1:5725-7000 GCA_964479235.1 uncultured Desulfohalobiaceae bacterium | reverse complement strand
CCGTGGGGTGATAGCAATGGATAGATAAAGAGTTGGAATCGCAGCACCCTCCCCTAACCCATCCCTTACAGCTGCGCAAAGCCGCAGCAGGGAGGGGAAGGAAGAGGATCAAGTTTATCAGCACATTTATGGGCTGATTGGTCAAGATCTCACGAAGACCGAGCTCCTTGGATTTTGTGTATGGGCAGTCGGTTACGGTTCCCCGCCCTGGTTAGGGCGGGGACAGGGGTGGGTGGTCATGATGATAACTTTTTTTGTACTTGAGACGACATTTTTGTAAACAAATAATTGGATCGTGGTACCAGTTGGGCCGTAAAATATTGCTTCATCCACCAGAGGTGAAATATGCTTCGTGTTTTTATCTTTATCAGTTTGCTGATCCTTGTGACCGGGTGTGCCACTCCCCAGGACTTGCAAAACCTGCAAAGCCGGGTATATCAATTAGAGCGCGGACAGAAGCAGGTCCTGAATACAATGCAGAACAGAGTCCAAAGTCTGGAGCAAAAACTTGCTTCTTTGGAGGAAAAAACATCGCATTTGGTCTCCAACCGCACAGAAAGCATGCGATCACATCAAGCCGATCTGTGGTCGGAATTTGAAAATATGCGCGTCAATGTCGCCACGCTTCAAGGCAAGATGGAGCAGGCGGCATACAATATCAGCACGTTGCAGTCCCAGGAAAAAGAGCAAGCACAACGTATCAAAGACATGCACCAAACATTACAACGCCTGGATCAGCAAATGGACGTCATCGGATCCCAGTTCGGCCTGGATCTGGAAGGGCTACAAAAAAACTCTGCGCAGTCTGTGGAGACACAAAAGAAGGATACAGAAGATACGGCAAATACGCCCCAACTGCTCTATGAAAATGCATTAAAGGCTTTTCACAACCGGGAATACGATCAGGCCAAGGAGTTATGGGCTGAATTCGCTGGTCAGTTTCCGGAACACAAGCTCGTTCCGAATGCCTATTTCTGGCAGGCAGAATGCCTGTATCAAATGGACGAATACGCCCAGGCAGTTTTATTGTACGATAAAGTAATATCTTTATATCCGGACAGTTCCAAATACAGCTCAGCCTTGCTCAAACAAGGCCTTTCCTTGTATGCCCTGGACAAAAACAAGGCCGGCCGGATTCGCCTCCAGCAGCTTATTAAAGACTATCCAGATACTGCAGAGGCCAAGCGGGCCCAGACCTTTCTTGAACAACGATAATCCTGATATGTTAGAATCTTCTCTTTCCGTCAACTGGTCGGCTCTCATGCGGGTAGCTTT
>CAYZLB010000116.1:0-5625 GCA_964479235.1 uncultured Desulfohalobiaceae bacterium | reverse complement strand
CTGAGCTTTGCTGTTCCCAGAGCAGGAGCAGCACGTCTTTGGCATATATTACATGTCCTGAAGCTCATCATGCAGGGCGGCATGAAGCTTGTGGGCCTTGCTTGGTCCAATGCCGGGGATGGTCTCGAATTGTTCGGGTGCTGCCTGAAGCATGTTCTGAAGGGATCCGAATTTATCCCATAAAAGTCTGGCTGTTCGCGGGCCAACCCCAGGCAGTCTTTCCAGATTGCTGTCCAAGACCTTTTTGCCTCGAGAACGTTTCTGTCGACTGAGGACAAAACGGTGGGCGGCATCCCGTATCTGCTGCAGAAAAAGCAGCTCCTTGCTCCCTGGACGCAAGGGAAGAGGATTTTTCCGCTCCGGGACAAAAACCCGCTCTTCCAACTCCCCTTTTCGCCTGGAGCCCTTGGCCAAAGCTGCCAATGCCCAGGAACTTGACGATGCATTTGACGCCCCTGCGTAGTTTTTCCATTCCTTGGTCAGCACCTGGTGCACAGCCGCCAGCTGCCCTTTCCCCCCGTCAATAAGCACCATGTCCGGCCAGGGAGGTCCGGACTGGATCCTGCGTCTGGCCCAGGCAGCCAGGGCGGCATAGTCGTCATGAGTCCCTTCCAGTTCCGGAAAAGTATATTGACGATAGGCCTCGGGTTGAAACCTGCCTTCTTCAGCCACCACTTGCCCCACAACCACCCCTTGCCCGCCGAGATGGGAGACGTCTACGGCCTCGATCCGTTTGAGAGATTTAATCCCCATTTTGCGGCCCACAGAGTAGAGCAGCTGGTCAGTTTCGTCATGTAAACGGGACTGTAGGGCATTGGTCCGGGCCAGCTCAATCATCTTTTTATCTCGCTGCCTCCAGGCAGGGATCAGGTGGACATTCCCGCCCCGCCTCTCGACCAAAATATTTTCCAGATCAGGGTCGCTGAGCTGAAAGGGCAGGACGATCCGTTCCGGAATAAATTTTCCCGGGGTATAAAACTGCAAAAGGACTGTGCGCAGGATGTCTTCCCCTCCGGATATCGCATGCTCGCTGTCTTTAGCAGCAGAGGATGGATCATTGGATGCCTTGGAGGGTGCAGTCATATAATTTTCCTGGTCCTGGCTCCCTTCCTCCGGGTGATCGAAGGTCCAGGCAAAGGTCTTATGATCCAGGAGTTTGCCCTGCCGAATGAAACTGATCCCAACCACTATTTCC
Source organism: uncultured Desulfohalobiaceae bacterium (assembly GCA_964479235.1). Classification (GTDB taxonomy): domain Bacteria; phylum Desulfobacterota; class Desulfovibrionia; order Desulfovibrionales; family Desulfothermaceae; genus Desulfovermiculus. Next base: position 4,430 of record CAYZLB010000116.1, on the reverse strand, counting down.
TGCATTGTCTCAGCCAGGGCCAGGACATCGCAGTCCTCTTCTTCAGACAAAACCACGGTCTGCTGCTCTACGGTCTGTTCTATGGCCCGGATTTGATCCCGAAGTGAAGCTGCCTTTTCAAACCTGAGATCTTCGGATGCCTGAAGCATCTCCCGGCGCAAGCTGGAGATTAGATCCCTGGAACGTCCGGAGAGAAAAAGCTGAAGATTGTGCACCATGTGCGCATATTCGTCAGGATCCACATCATACACACACGGAGCTAGGCAACGGCCTATATGGTGTTGCAAACAGGGTCTGGTTCGATTACGAAACGAGGTGTCTTTACATTTGCGCAAGGGAAATATGCGGTTGACCGCCTTTAAAGTTTCCCGTGCCGCATGGGCTGAGGTAAAAGGTCCGAAATACAGGGCTCCATTGCGAGTAACTTTTCTGGTTAGGCTCAGACGGGGGTATGTGGCCTGGGTGTCCAGCTTGAACAAGATGTAGGATTTGTCGTCTCGCAAGACGATATTGTACCTGGGACGATGCTTTTTGATCAGGCTGGCTTCCAGAAGCAGAGCCTCTTTTTCCGAGTGAGTGCACAATATGTCGATTCCGGCCACCTTGCCCATCATGACTCTGGTCTTGGCCGGTAGTTGCTCTGGAGAACGGAAATAGGAACCGACCCGGCTGCGGAGATTGTTGGCTTTGCCCACATAGATAATCCGGCCGGATGCATCTTTCATCAGATAGCAGCCTGGGGAATCAGGATAGTCTTGCGGGTGGAAGATGAAGGTATTTGTTTGGGACATGGGCAAAAAACGGGGTTTTCATTCTCAGCAAGAAGCCGCCAGTTTGATCCGAGCCTGACCCCTCTGCACCCTCACGAATCCCCTTTTCTACTCCGGCCAGCCGTATTCGCCGATCAGGGGGACAAAAGCCACATCCAACAGACGTTCCTTGTGGAAATTGTCTCCACTGCCTCTGGTTACCCGGACAATGTACTGCCCGAACCTGTATTCGCCGACAGGCATAACCAGTCTCCCCCCTGTTCTCAGCTGTTCCTTGAGGGGTTCAGGCACGTCCGGTCCAGATGCTGTAGCAATGATTCCGTCATATGGTGCATGTTCCGGCCAACCCAGGGTTCCATCGCCGCAAGTAACCTCTATGTTGTCATACCCAAGACGACGCAGATTCTTTTGGGCCTGTTCCGCCAGTTCTGGAAAGACCTCTATACTGTATACGGTTTTGGCAATAAGGCTGAGCACTGCCGCCTGGTATCCGCAACCGGTCCCGATCTCTAAAACATTCTCGCCCCCGCACAAGCGCAAACGTTCGGTCATATAGGCCACTATATATGGCTGGGATATGGTCTGGCCTCGCCCGATAGACAGCGGCCGATCTGCATAGGCCTGTTTGCGGTCGGACTCTGGCACAAATTCATGTCTGGGCACCTCCTGCATGGCCTTGAGAACCAAGGGGTTTTTCACACCTCGGGCCTTGATCTGTTTTTCGACCATAGCCAAGCGGACTTCTTGGTAAGGATCTTGTCCCTGAGTATTCATGATCGTCTCCAAACTACACACACGTGCTGGCTGTCACTAACCTCCATATCCGGGCCGACCCGGACACAACCAAACATGAAACGCCAACAAAGATTCCTGGAGCTTTGACCAGAAAGTTTCTACCCGGCCAGCAGATGGTGCAGGAGCAGAGTGGACAGCCCCAGGAAAATAAAGAAGCCGCCGGCATCTGTAGCTGTGGTCACAAAAATACTTGAGCCCAAGGCCGGGTCCAGATTCAGCTTGCGAAGGATAATGGGGACCATAGACCCAAAAAGTCCGGCGATGAGCAGATTGGCGGTCATGGCAGCCACCAGGATGAGGGACAGCCAGAAGTTGTGGTACCAAAAATAGGCGATACCGCCGATGACCACACCGACCAGAAGTCCGTTGCACAGGCCTACTGCCAGTTCCTTGAGCAAGACCTTCCAATGCTGGCCCAGATCAATTTCACCCAAAGCCAGGGCCCGGACGACCACAGTCAGGGTCTGATTGCCGGCGTTGCCTCCAAGCAGCCCGACAACGGGCATCATAGCTGCCAGAGCAACATACTGGGATATGGCGTCGGAGAAAAAATTGACCGTCGTGGCCACAAGAAGGGCTGTGATCAAATTAAACATCAACCAGGGCAACCGAAGCTTCACCGACCGGTACAATGGAGACTGGACTGTTTCGTCGGTATCCAGGTTGGCCAGATAGTACATGTCTTCCGTGGCCTCTTCCTGGATAACGTCATAGATATCGTCAAAAGTGATCAGCCCGACCAAACGTTCTTCAGCGTCCACGACCGGCATGGCCAGAAAGTCGTAGTGCCGCATTTTTTCTGCAACTTCTTCGATATCATCGTCCACCTGCACGGAGATGACCCGCTTGTCCATGATATCCCGGATGTACTCTCCTCGTCTGGCCATGATCAACCGGCGTAGGGAAATAAACCCCACCAAGTGAAAGGATGTATCCACCACATAGATGTAATACACATTTTCCTTGCGCGGGGCCTGCAGGCGGATCTGATCGAGACCGTCCTGAACCGTGTCGTCCATTCGGAGCAGGGCGTATTCTGTAGTCATGTACGCCCCGGCGCTGTTCTCCGGATAGCTCAAAAGATTGAGCAGGTTCTGACGCTCAGCCTGAAAGAGAAGGGACAAAATCCTCTCCTTCATGGCCTCGTCCACTTCTTCCACCAGATCAGCCCGATCATCCGGACTCATCAAGGTGATCAGCCGGCCCAAAACATTCGTGGGCAGGATCTCGATGACCGCTTTTTTGGCTTCAAAAGAAATGAATTCAAAAATGGGCAGCCCCATCTCAGGGCCCACGAGCTGAATATACCTGGCCAATTCTTCAAGAGGCAATTGTTCCAGAAAATCTGCCCAGTCAGCAGGATGCAGGTCTACCTGCTCCTGCAGGGCAACCAGTTCTTCCACATTGCCCTGGGCAATAAGTTCCTGGATGGTATCAATTTCAACTGCTTGCACGCTATATTACTCCAGCCTGAAACCACTCACGAGTTATCTGCTTCATATAAGACTTTTCCATGATTCATGATTTGGCGCGAAAAGCTAACGAAATACATCTTACATCCTATATCTGCTCATATATGGCAACCGCCAGTAAAGGAATCATGATCTCGTGATGCCCGGTCAGGGCATAACCTTTTCCTGATCCAAGCACCGGCCTCTGGACCACATTCACTGTCGGACGATAGTGTTGGATCATGTCCAAGTTGGCAGTGGTGAACCCATGCACAGGATAGCCTACATTTCTGGCTACAGCCAGAGTTTTCAAAAAGACTTCAGGCATGATCACGGCACTGCCGAAATTGAGGACTACTCCCCCGCCCCCAAGCTGAGAGACAGTATTGGCCAGGATACGGAAATCCCGCAGGGAAGCGTCGCCAATAGCAGCTCCATCTGCTGAAGGATGCTGATGAACAATATCTGTTCCCAAAGCCACATGAATCGTACAGGGCACTTTATGGTCAAAGGCTTTGGCCACCAAGGAACGTGCAACATGATGATTTTGTTCTGTGCACAGACTCCGGCCCAAGGCCTCTCCAAATCCAAGTTCTTCCAGTTGGGCTGATTTGGCGCTGGAATTCAAGACCTCTGCCACTTCATAGGCCATTCCGAATGAACCGTCTTGCAACTGAGCGGCTACATCCTCGGAAGTCTGGCCCAGGATTTCCAGCTCTGTATCGTGGATGGCCATGGATCCGTTGCCGGCCACATGGGTGATAAAACCATGCTCCATCAAGTCGGCCAACACAGGGGCACACCCGGTCTTGATCACATGTCCACCCAGCATGGCCAACACCGGCTTGCCGTTCTCCCTGGCCCGAACAACTGCTTTGGCAATCTCGAAAAGCTCCTGAGCCTTCATGATCCGGGGTAAAGACTGCAGGAATTGACTCACGTTCATCCCGGCCCGCAAAGGCTTGGCCTCAGCCTCAGATTGGACCTTGGAGTTCCGGGTTCGGGCTGAGTAAGTTTGCACCTGGCGTACATCCAACTGCGCAAATTGACTCATGGACATGAACCTCTATGTTCGGATTGCTTGAGGCGATCAGCAAAATGTATTTTTGTCTTGCGAATGCCTGTTTTGATGTGCTCCATGCTCAGCATCCTTCTGCAAAGACCAATTTTGCACAGATATTGGGCAATATAGCCAAAGTACTCACGTTTTGTTCTGGAGTCAATCAGGACACATTTCACGGACCTGGAGACGGCTTTTGCTTGCAGCTCCGGCCTTCCCTCGGTAAGATAAGAAAAGACAGCATGCTGCCGCTATGATAGAGACATTATTCGCCAAACGGGAGAACAGTGGTTCATATGAACTCAGAAGTCAAAGAAATCTCTCATCGCCTGGAAAAAGACGTGAGGATATCAG
>CAYZLB010000115.1:0-7014 GCA_964479235.1 uncultured Desulfohalobiaceae bacterium | reverse complement strand
GGTAGGATGTCACGGCCGTCCTCCATATCCTCGGCTGTATACAGCCCCAGATGTCGGGAAGGCATGGCCAGATCCTTTTGCCGGGGCAGACAGCCCAGACAGGGCGGCCATCCAGTGGTTTCCAGGGCTTCTTCCAGGATCCGGGCATGCCCGGGACTGCCCACCCGGTTGCAGAGGACTCCGGCAAAGGTGAGCTCAGGGTCAAAGCGGGTATAGCCCTGAACCAGGGCGGCCACCGACCTGGCCATGGACCTGGCATCCACCACCAGGAGAACCGGCAAACCAAGCCACTTGGCCACCTGGGCCGTGGATCCGGACTCGTCGGTGGCTGAGAAGCCGTCAAACAGACCCATGACCCCTTCCCCGGCCAGGACATCGGCCTCCTCCTGCATTCGGGAAAAAATTTCCTGATTGGTGGATCGGTCCAGCATCCAGCCGTCCAGGTTGTGCGAGAATCGGCCGGTGATCCGGGTATGATGTCCGGGATCGATGAAATCCGGTCCGACCTTGAACGGCTGGACCCTATAGCCGCGTTTTTTCAAGGCGGCCATCAGCCCCAGAGTCACCGTAGTCTTCCCGCACCCGCTGTGGGTGCCTGCAACAACGAAAGCTGGTATTTCCATAGGTTGTTCAGCTCAAAATATAATGCATTATCTCGTATGTAACTCTGCAAGCTCAAAATCGTTGGCAGGATGACGCTGCCTTTGGAGGTTATACAATGCAAGCGTGGTCTCTTCAAAACGCCAGAAACAAATTTAGCAGCCTCGTTGAAGCCTGTTTGCGTCACGGGCCACAGATCGTGACCAAAAGAGGCAGAGAAACAGCGGTCCTCATTTCAATGGAAGAATTTATTCGTCTCACCAGGCCTCAAGGGGATCTGGTCGACTTTTTTCAACATTCGCCCTTAAAGGATGTGACGCTGGATGTGACGCGAAGCAAAGAACTCCCCCGGGAGGTTGATCTGTGAAATATTTGCTGGATACATTCAAGGTAGGGCCGAACAAGCTGGAAAATCCATGCCAGTGATTGATGGCCTCATTGCCGCCACTGCCCTAACCCATGATTTGACCGTTGTCACCCGAAATACGCAGGGTATGGAGGTCAGCAATGTAACATTTTATAATCCCTGGATAAATGAGTGATGCCTCAGTGCATTGAGGTGCTCTACTGACCTAAATCTCCAACAAAAATAATATGTTCGGGTGCCCATGTATTGTACCGGCTATCAGAGACTTTCACTCCACAGCAGCTTCCATACGCATTTTGTTCCAGGCAAAATAGGCATAGAACAAAAGACCGACGCCGATGGTGCCCAAGCCGAAAACGGCATTTAACGGCTGGCGTTGGATGGAGAAGAGTATAATGCCTAAATTTTAAACAATATGTCTGGTCATGCATCGTGACGTTAAATCTCCAGGTAATGGCACGAACTTGAGCAATAAATAAGCCGAAGAAGTCTGACAACAGGAGTGGTGCGTCTAAAAAAGATAACTTTATATACGAAAAATTAAATCGTGAAACAATGTCGGCAATTTAAAAAGTTAAGACTGCCCAGCTTAACAAAGGTATCAGATCTCAAATCATATGCAACAGGGCTTTCCGGACGGAAACTATCTCCTGGTGCTTGACAACTCCTCCATAAACTGTCGTACAATTGTTACTCTGACAAGCTCGGAGGTAATCAATGGATATCGTCATAGACACTTCTGCTTTGATTGCAGTGATTGTCGGTGAACCAGAACGAGAAAGGATCATCGACCTTACCAAAGGAAATACACTTATTGGACCCGGCTCAATCCCTTGGGAAATTGGCAACGCCTTTTCGGCAATGTTCAAACAAAAAAGACTGACACTTGCAGAAGCTGAAAAAGGGCTATCAATTTTTAATGGTATTCCAGTAAGGTATATCGATCCAGATTTTGTTAAGGCATTAAAATTATCCGAACAGGCCAATATCTATGCATACGATGCGTATTTTTTAGATTGTGCGATTAGACATAAGGCACCGCTCATGACCCTGGATCAAAAGCTGATGGCAGATGCCCAAAACTTCCACATCGAAATCCTGGAGGTTTAAAATGCAAGTTTATACATATTCTGAAGCACGTCAAAAACTGGCCATGATTCTTGACCAAGCGGAAAACACAGGCAAAGTGATCATCCGAAGGAAGGACGGCAGGACCTTCGCATTGGTTCCGGAAAAAAACATTTCTTCACCACTAGATGTGCCTTGCATCAAAGCGAATATTACCACACATGAAGTGGTCGATATTATTCGAGAAGGAAGGGAAAGATAGACTTCAAGCAGAAATACACTTCACGTTACATAAACGATACCTGCCCAAGCCGATCATCTTATTTTTGACTAAATGCTCCATACTTGAGTTCGTAATAACAAATTGACGCTCTTTATCCCCAAGCACCAATGCATTCTGCGCTGTTCAAGGGGATTCGGGTGGTTAGGTTCTGGTCTACAAACTTTTCTGAGAGAAGCATATGCCCTTGATTTGACCTCAAGGATGAGTTGACAGACAATTCAGCTTAAGATATATGACAAAAAATAGCTTGGGTGCTTACTGCCTGAACTCTTATGGTGTAAGAGTCAGGCAACAGGCTGAAAAGGGAACCCTGTGCAAGTCAGGGACGGGCCCGCCGCTGTATTCGGGACGAAAGCCGCAATCGGCCACTGTACGACACTCCCAGAAACGCTCAAATCTAGCCAGAATGAGAGGGTTAAGAACTAAAAGCCCTGCTCTCAATTGAAGGCTTTTTGGGCACGTGAGTGCCGGATGGGAAGGCGCGGCAAGCCCAGTTGAATCCTGCCTTCGGCAGGGCGATGACATCGCATTCAACCGGGCAAGTAGGACGATCCGGAAGTCAGAAAACCTGCCTAAGCGAAAGTCAGAACGTCGATTCCCGTGGCTGGAGTCCGTTCCAAGTCGTTTCCAGTGGATAAAAAGGGAAATCCCTGGATCGAATGAATTCGATCCAGGGATTTTTTTACCTTTTCCATATCGGCTCCACCCTGAAACAGGGCTGAAACAGGGAGCAGTGAGACATCTCTCGGCGTCCCGCTCCGGCTAAGAAGTAAAATTGACGTATGAAGGAGATTCGTATGCCCAGAGCAAGAGCGGTTTTTCATGTAGCGACTTTGATCTGCCTATGTTTGGTCCTGTCTCCAGGAGCATGGGCTCATGGCCATGTGCATGGACACAAAAAAACTGACAAAAGAGGTATACTTCTCGTTACGTTCGGCTCCAGCTGTCTCCAGGCACAAGCTTCCTTTGAAAATATCGAGGCCAGGGTCAAAAAGGCCTTTCCCCACGTTCCTGTCCGCTGGGCCTACACATCCAGGATGATCCGGCACAAGCTGGCCAAAGAGGGAAAGCCTATCGACTCAACAGCAACGGCTCTGGCCAAAATGATGGATGAGAACTTTACACATGTGGCTGTTCAATCCCTGCATACCATCGCCGGAGCTGAATTTCACGATCTGAGGTCCATTGTCAACGGCTTCGAGTCCATGTCCTGCGGTTTTGAAAAAATCCTGCTCGGATATCCTCTCTTGGCCGCACCGCATGATCTTGTCGCCGTCAGGGACGCCATGTTGAACAATATCCCTGAGGAAAGGAAGGCGGATGACGCCGTAATTCTCATGGGACACGGGACCCACCATCCCAGCAATGCCTTTTATCAGGCTATGGCCTATATAATTCAGCAAAAAGATCCCAACATGTATGTGGGTACAGTGGAAGGTGCACCTTCCCTGGACGGAATTCTTGCCAGGATTGAAGACAAGGGCACAGACACGGCTTATCTCATACCATTTATGTCGGTGGCCGGAGACCATGTGCGCAATGATATGGCTGGAGCCGGAACCGATTCCTGGAAATCCACCCTGTCTGACAAAGGCATCACGACCAAGGTCGTGCTCAAAGGTACAGCTGAGTATGACAACATAGCCGATCTATGGGTTGACCATCTCAAGGACATCTTTTCGCATTTCTAAATACAAGCAGCTGGCATGAAACAAGTGTTTACCCTGCCCCTTCTCTTTCTGGGACTCGTTGCCCTGATCCTGGCTTCAGCCTGCCTGGGTTCCATAGACATACCGGTTCAGGATGTGCTGGGCATTCTGGCCTCGCCCCCCTGGGGTGCCGGATCTGGCCAATCCGTTCAGCCGGATGTGCAGTCCGTGATCATCTGGGATGTCCGGCTGCCCCGCATTCTGACTGCGGCCGCAGTGGGGGCCGGCTTGGCCTCTTCCGGGGCCGTATTTCAGGGCATCCTGCTCAACCCTTTGGCCGAACCTTACACCTTGGGCGTATCAGCCGGAGCAGCGTTTGGCGCTTCCCTGGTCCTGCTCTTCGGCATCGATTTTTTGGGCTTTTGGTCCCTGCCCCTGATGGCCTTTGCCGGGGCCGGGCTGACCTTGATCCTGGTCCTTGTGCTTTCATCAACCGCAGGTGGGTTTTCCTCCACCAATCTCATCCTCTCCGGAGTCATTGTCACCTCCATCCTTTCCGCCGGGATGAGCTTTCTCAAATACTTGGCCCAGGAAGACGTGGCCGTGATCATCTTCTGGCTTTTGGGCAGCTTTGCCTCCAGCACCTGGTCCGAGTTCTGGCTGGTCTGCGCCTTTTTGGGCCTGATTGTGATTGTATTTCTGTATGCAGCCAGAGACCTGAATCTTCTCTGTCTGGGCGGCCGGGTGGCCAGATCCATGGGGGTGGATTCCTCCAGAAGCAGACTCTTTCTTCTGCTGGCCGGTTCCCTTTTGGCCGCCGTCTGCGTTTCGGTTTCCGGAATCATCGGCTTTGTGGGCCTGGTGATCCCGCACATGATGCGCTTTCTTACCGGACCGGATCATCGTCTGCTCCTGCCGGCCTCGATCTTGGCCGGTGCCCTGCTTCTGTTGGCTGCAGACACCATCACCCGCTCTCTTCTGCCCCAGGAGGTGCCCATTGGCGTACTCACCGCCCTGCTGGGCGGACCGTTCTTTTTCATCATCTTCCGCAGCCGAAGAATGCAGGTGGAGTAGCCGAATACTTTCATTGTAAGCATTCAGGGAATATACAAGGTAAGGATTGAAAAAGGACTGTAAAATTGCAAAGGTCAGCAATGCATGCACCAGACACTCTATTTCACGAGACAAATGCATCCGGCAGAGATCGTGTGCCCTCAGGTGCAATGCATCCGGCCCTGTTCGAGCTGGAGCAGGTCGGGTTTGCCTATGCACAACAGCCGGTGCTTGAGGACATCACCCTGAGTCTGCATCCCGGCTGCTTCTACGGCCTGTTAGGCCCCAACGGAAGCGGCAAGACCACGCTCCTTGATCTCCTGTTCGGGCATAAACGGCCGACACAGGGAAGGATCAGCTTTCAGGACAGAAACATCCGGGAATCTTCCCAAAGGGAGCTGGCCCGGAACATAGCCCTGGTTCCTCAAAGTGATCAGATCAATTTTCCTTTCACAGTGCAGGAAGTGGTAGCCATGGGCCGCTATCCACACCTGTCCAGATTTCAGGCTTTGTCCGCCCATGACCATGATCTGGTGGATCAGGTCATGGACCAGGCCGGAATAGGCCACCTGCGGACCAGGACGGTCACCGCTTTGAGCGGGGGAGAAAAACAACGGGTCATCTTTGCCCGGGCCCTGGCCCAGAACACCCCGGTTCTCCTCCTGGACGAAGCCACCTCCAACCTGGACATCAAGCACGGCCTGCATTTGATGGGCTTGACCCGGGATCTGGTTCACAGCAACGGTCTGACCGTGGTGGCTGTGTTTCAAGACCTGAATCTGGCCGCAGCCTTTTGTCATCACCTCATTTTTCTCCGCCAGGGCAAGTTGCACACCTTGGGACGGACCGAGGAGACCCTGACCTCAAAGACTCTGGCCCAGGTCTTTGAAGTCCATGCTGAAGTCCGCAGAGATGACCCCACCGGTTGTCGCCATGTGGTTTTCCGGGCCGACGATCCCTGGACCGGGTAAAGCTGAGGGCATGTCCTTTCAGGGCAAAGAGAGGTTATTTCTTTTGGTCAAAAAAAATATCATATGCCTACTGAACACGACGAGACGAATATTCATCGACTTTGCCCTTGTCCTTGGGTGCGTGAGTATGTGCTGTCTGTCCCCGATAAGCGCAGCTGAATCAGCCAGTAATACCAAAGACCAGACTGTCGTGGATCAGGCCGGCCGGCATATTGACGTCCGGCAACCTATGCAGCGCATCATCTCCTTGTACGGAGCGCACACAGAAAATCTCTTCGCTTTGGGCCTGGAGGATGAGATCGTCGGGGTCAGCCGGCATGAAGTCTTTCCTCCCCAGGCCCTGGACAAGCCTGCTTTTGCCGCTCATCAGGACCTGGAACGCTTTCTGGCCGCAAGGCCGGATTGTGTTCTCATCCGGCCCATGCTGGACCGGGGATATCCCAGGCTGGTGCAAGGACTGCAGCGCCTTGGAGTGCACGCAGTTTCCCTGCAGCCCAACACGGTGCAAGAAATAACCGGCTATTGGAAGAAGTTGGGCATCCTGACCGGCAGAGAGCAAGCTGCCGAAAAGATGATCAACGGATTTAACCGGACCCTGGATCAATTCAAACAACTCAATGCGAAAATCGAAAAACCGAAACTGGTCTACTTTGAGGCCATTCACTCCAAAATGAAGACCTTTGCCCCGGATTCCACGGCCGTATTCGCCCTGGAGTCGGCCGGAGGAATAAATGCCGCCGCCGATGCCAAGGGCCTGCGTAGGACAAACATCGCTGCCTACGGCAAGGAAAGGATTCTGGCTCAGGGGGAACAGATAGACGTCTATCTGGCCCAGAAAGGCCCCATGAATCAGCCCAGCAAAAAAATGATTTATCGGGAGCCGGGGTTTCAGGCCATTAAAGCGGTGCGCACCCGAGATGTCTTTATCATTGATGAAGTTTTGGTTTCCAGACCGACGTTTCGCCTCTTGCTGGGCATAGCCCGTATTGGGCATCTGCTCTACCCAAACATCTATACGAACGA
>CAYZLB010000114.1:0-7079 GCA_964479235.1 uncultured Desulfohalobiaceae bacterium | reverse complement strand
TGGGCATTTTTCCTCTACAATCATGAGAACGACTACGGCATCAATACAGTGACCAAGGAGCGCACCCAGATCGGCAAAGTGACCATCTTTGCCCGCAGCGTGCTCACTGACTATGATAAGTCCGGAAATTACTGGGACAAAGGTACAGAGATCGACTTGAACAAGGAAACCGGAGAATTCACTGCTTCGTTCAAAACCTTCCGCCATTCTCCCCCGGACACTGAGTTCAACGTCTATGTCAACGGTCAAGAAATTGGATCCTATACCTTGGCCGGCAAAGGTTTCTGGCTGGACCTGGGCGGCCGGTACATGAATCCGCTGTGGATCATCCTGGGAGCCATCCTGGTCGGGGCCTTCTTCTCCCTGATCGGTGCGGCCGGAGGCATGCTCATGGCCGCCTATCAGGTCATGGTGGTCAACACCATGGGGCCGGTGGGCATCAACGCGGCCAACGTTCTGCGGCCTTCCAACGTGGCCTTGACCCTGTTCTCCCCCCTGGGATCCTTTTACCGCTATGCAATCAAGGAGCGCCGGGTGGCCTGGCCGGTTGGCCTGTCCTTTGGCGTGGGCATCCTGATCGGTTCCATCTGGCTGGGTAAGTATGTCACTGCCTTTTTGCCCCTGTCCAGTTACAAGGAATGGTTGGCCGTTCTGGTGGTCCTCATGGGCATCCGTACCCTGTATGAGCTGACCCCCAAGGTCATGGAAAAACGCAAAAACATCAAGGCAATGACCCAGAAGTTCAACGAAGAGGTGGCCAAGGCCAAGGCCGAGGGCCGGGCAGCCCAGATGGGTTCTATTGAGCCGGTCAAGTCCGGGCTGACCAACTACCAGTTCAAGTTCTGGGGGGAAGAATTCAAGATCAACCCCTTGCTCTTCGGTATCATCGGTCTGGGTATCGGTATTGTAGCCCGCTCTTTCGGTATCGGCGGCGGTTTTCTCCTGGTGCCCATCATGACCATGATCGGCGGACTGCCCATGTATGTAGCCGTTCCCGTGGGCTTGGTCGGAACCTGCTTCTCCAGCATCGGATCGTTTATCGGCTACTTGTTAAACGGCTACCTGCCCGACCTGTGGATTGCTATCGCCATCATCATCGGCGGCTTTGTGGGCGGGACCATCGGCAGCCGGTTGCAGAGCATGTTCACTGAAAAGCAGTTGAAGTGGACTTTGGCCATTGTCCTCTTCTTCCTGTTCTTCCGTTTCTTTAAAATTGAAATCTGGCTCTAGTTTCAGCTTTGCCTCCGGCAAATCTGAAATATTTTTTGTCCCAAAGCGGACAAAAGATTTGCCGGATTGATCAGCAGGGAGCTCTTTAAGCCATAACAACAAATTACTTCTCAATCAGTCCTGGCAGGCCTGATTGCAAGGACTGATTGAGAACAAACAACAACAAAAATTACCTGATATACTATTTAAAATTTTCTGTGCTTTCAAAAGCACTCTCCGAGGTAAGATATGGATACCCTGTGGCTTTTTATTCTCCAGGCGACCCAGGCTGTCATGGACGCCCTGAATACTCTCCTGGCCCCTGTCAATTCCGTGCATCCCATGCTCAGCATCCTGCTTCTGGCAGTATGTACCGTGGTTTTGACCAGGTTTCTGCGTAAACACGTGGTTACCAGACGTTACCTTCGCCTTCAGGAGGAGTTCAGGCACTGGTACAATGTGCGGGAGGAAGCCCTGTCCGCCCATTCCGACCCGGAGAAAGCCAAATGCCTGGCCCAGAACATCGACAAGGCCACACTGAACAAGGTCTATTATGATTATTTCTTCGAAGGGCTGCTCCTCAATCTGGTCACCACCTATCTGCCCATCCTGTGTGTGGCTGGATATATCAATGAGGCCTTCAAACCGGAAAATCTGCAGGGGATGCTGAACACTCCGCATCTGCTCAGCCTCAAATCCTGGCTGGGCACTGAAATGACCATCACTCCCCTTTTGTTCTTTATTCTGTCCCTCACTGTTTTGTTTATCGTGATTGCTGTTGGACACCGCCAAATGAAAGCATCCAACAAAAAGAAAGCCGCTTCTGGGTCTTCTTCTGCCGAGTCCAAACAATCATCCCTTTCCCGCCAAGCGAAGTCTTTAAGCAGGGAGTTCGTATGATCGATGTCCTGGCTGAGAGCATTCTGACCCAGATCCAGCAGCGGCTGGCCAACTTTTTTCCTTTTGTCTGGGCCTGTCTGGCCGGATGTCTGGGCCTTGGGGCCTGCGCCACGGCTCTCGCCCTATTCTCTCCCTCTTTTTCCGGGGCCTGGGTCCTGGCCGCAGTTTTTCTCAGCACAGCCACAGCCGGATACACCCTGGCCGAGCGACGCAGGACAGAAACCGGAACCATATTCTGGGTATTGACTCTGATCTGCGGCACGGTACTGGCCGGTGTTGCCTGGAAGCTGCTTTTCTATGCTCAGCAAATCACGTTGATTTCCATACTTTCCGGAAAGTTGCTGGTTGGACTGTTAGCCTGTGGCCTGCTGGGTGCCTGGGCCGGGACCTGGCTCCGGCTGCGTTTCGAAAATATTGTCAATAATCCGGGATAAATTCCCGGAATTTTGGATATGATGCACACCGCACATGAATGAGGATACAACACTGGTTGGCAAGGAGAAACTTATGCGTGAAGAAGTGTATAGTCTGTGTTTTATGTGTTCAGTTCGCTGCCCGATTAAGGTCACAGTTGAAAATGGACAGGTCACCTTTCTCGAAGGCAGCCCCCATGTCCCGGATATGGCTGGCAGTTTGTGCCCCAAAGGGGCAGCCGGAATCGGACTGCTCAACGATGATCAACGGGTCCAGACTCCTCTTATCCGCAGCGGTCCCCGCGGGTCCGGACACTGGAGGCAGGCCAGCTGGGACGAAGCCCTGGACTATGTTGCTGAAAATATGAAAAAGATCATTGACAGTTATGGTCCGCAAAGCGTCACTCTGGGCGAGCGACAGCAGTTGAGCACTCATATCAGCAAGACTTTCCTCAAGGCTCTGGGCTCCCCAAATCATTTTACCCATGACGCCCTGTGCAAGGGATCTGTGAACACTGCCTGCCGGTCTTTGTTCGGCTACACCGACGGACAGATGAATGTGGACTACAAAAATACCAAGCACCTGGTCCTCTACGGCCGCAATGTCTTCGAAAGCGTGACTGTAAAGGGGACAAACCAAATCATGCAGGCCATGGACAACGGTGCCAAGCTGACCTATATCGATCCCAGGGTGACGGTCACAGCCACCAAGGCCAACCGCTATCTGCCTATCCGGCCGGCCACAGATCTGGCCCTGAACTACGCCTTGATGCACGTCATTCTCAAGGAAGACCTCTATGACCGCAGCTTTGTGCATAAATGGGTGCAGGGACTTGATGAGCTCAAAAACTTTGTCAACTCCTTTACTCCTGAATGGGCGGAGCAAGAGACAGGGATCAAGGCCAAAGAGATTGTGGACCTGGCCCGGGAAATCAGCCGGGATAAGCCCAAGGTCATCTTCCACTATGGATACCGAGGGGCGCATCATGCCAATGAGATCTACCTGCGTCGCTCCATCCTGATTCTCAATTGCCTCATGGGCAGTGTCGAGACCCCGGGAGGAATCTATTTTAAAAAAGGACCTGGTGAAGTGGGCGGCAAACCGGCCCGCAAGCTCGTTGATCAGGATCTGCCCAAGCCAGAGGCCATTCGCTTCGACAAGGCCGGAACTCCGGATTTCCCCTTACCCGATCCAGCCCACGGAGTAGCCCAGTATTTGCCGCAGGCCATTTTGAATGAGGACCCCTATCCCATCAAATGCCTGTTCGCCTACCGCCTGGACCCCCTGATGTCAATGCCGGACACTCAGACAACCCTGAAGGCCCTGGAAAAACTGGATCTGGTGGTGGCCATAGACATTAACTACAGCGATATCGCCTGGTATGCGGATGTCATTCTGCCTGAATCGACATACCTGGAGCGGACCGACTGCGTGCAACAAGCAAACAGCCTCAAACCGCAGATGTTCCTTCGCCAGCAGGCGGTCAGCCCGCGTTACGATACCAAGCCCGGTCCCATGATCCTCAAAGGCCTGGCCGATCGCCTGGGTATCGGTCAGTACTTCCCATACAACAGTGTGGAAGAGCTGGTTCAATGGCAGTTGGAACCCACCGGGTTCAGCATTGACGATTTCAAGGCCAAGGGTTTTGTGTCCTACACCGATAAACAGATCTTCTGGGATCGGGAAAAAGACCTGAAACTGAAAACCAAGTCCGGAAAGATAGAATTCACGTCATCTCTTCTGGAAGAAGCCGGATTCAAATCCTTTCCCGAATATAAAACACCTCAAATTCCGGACAAAGATAATGAGTTCCGGCTGGTGGTCGGCCGCTGCGTCTTCCATACCCATGTATCGACTCAAAACAATCCGTACCTGAACGAGATTCTCTCTGAGAACTGCCTGTGGATTAATGACCGGGCTGCTGCCAGACTGGGAATCGCCGACCAGGATATGGTCGAAGTGCGTTCCCCGGTAAATTCAGGCCTTATTAAGGCCAAGGTCACGAACATGATTCAGCCGGGTGCTGTGTTTATGCTGCACGGATTCGGTCATCAGGCTCAAGCAGCCCGCCGCTCCTTCAATCGGGGAGTGAGTGATGCCATGCTGCAGGAAAATATTAGTGATACTATCGGAGGAAGTCCTGCATTTCATGACACCTTTGTCACTGTGCATAAAGTGAACTAACCCCTTATCCGTATTCCGTAATTTATAGCAAGAATCCATACGTCCTTGAAAATTCATTTTATACTACCGGAAAATCTCTGTACTGGAGAACGACCATGAGTAAATACTACCTGTTCCAGGATCAAAAAAGATGTATCGGCTGCAAGGCATGTGAGGTTGCCTGCAAAACCAGGCAAGGGCTGCATCAAGGCCCCAAACCCTGCTCAGTGATCACAGTTGGACCGAAATGGGTGGGCACACTGCCCAAGGCTGCTTTTACTTTCATGCCCTGTTTTCATTGCGAAAACCCCTGGTGTGTGGCCGCATGCCCCACAGGGGCCATGCAGAAACGGCCGGGTGACGGAATCGTCTTGGTTGACCACAGCCTGTGCGTGGGCTGCAAGACCTGTATGTCCGCCTGCCCCTGGGGGGCTCCGCAATGGAATCAGGAACTGGGCAAGGTCGTTAAGTGCGATTTATGCATGGACCGGGTGGACCAGGGTTTGAAACCAGCCTGCGCCACAATCTGCCCCACCCACTGCATCCACTTTGGCACTCCGGAAGAAATTCCGGAGATCAGGCGCATCCGGCACGCCAAGGCCCAGGCTCAGGAGTAGGCAGGGCCGCAGCAGGAAGGAAGAAAAGTGTTCAGTGAACACAGATAAACATGGTAATGGCAAGCATTCAGCGCCCCCATCCAAAGTTCAGGGGGCCTTTTCCGGCCAGGCGGTGACCAGCCCTTCATCTTACAATTGATGATGAATTCGTATTGGAACTGATAAGAAAAAGAATCAAACAACCGAGATTAGGCCCGCAACGCCTGGCTGGAAAAGCCCCCTGATCGAATACTTTACATGAGCCAAAGGCAGTGTGAATCATGACAGAGCATGTATGCCCAGTAACCCAAACCATTGACTGGCTGAACGGAACTTTGGAAACCAATCGTGTCATCCATCCCCGAGCCAGACAACTCGTAGGGGAAGCCCTGGCCCGAGCTGAAAACGTGGCCCAGGGCCGGGGTCGGCGTGAAGATCTGCAAAACCTGGAAGAGCTGGCCCAAAAGATCAAGAACGAAGATATCAGCCAGGCCAGCACCGAAATTGCCCAAGAGCTTTTGCAGCGCTTGAACGACCATTTCGAGGTCTTCGCCAGTCATATCGACACCCATACCTGCCCTACCAGCGACTGTCCCCAGCTGACTCCTGCCCCCTGCCAGATGGCATGTCCGGCCGGGATCGATATCCCCAGCTATGTGACTCTGATAGGGCAGGGACGTTATGATGAGGCCATTGAAGTTATCCGCAAGGACAATCCTTTCCCCTGGGTCTGCGGGCTTGTCTGCACCCACCCCTGCGAGTTCATGTGTGTGCGGAAACGGATGGATTCACCCATCTCCATCATGGACCTCAAAGGCTTTGCTGCCGAACGGGCCATGTCTGACCGCTCATACGTCAACCCGGAAAAATCAGCTGATAACGGGCACAAGGTGTGTGTTCTGGGTGGAGGCCCAGGCGGCCTGACCGCAGCCTATTTCCTGGCTTTGTGGGGATACCGGGTCGCTGTTCTTGAAGCTCTGCCCATTGCCGGGGGGATGATGATGGTCGGCATTCCCCGCTATCGTCTGCCCCGGGAAGTCATTGACCGGGAAGTGGGGATGATCGAGGAACTCGGTGTTGAGCTCCGCCTGAACACCAAGCTTGGCCGGGACATAAGTTTGGATGATCTCAAGGCCGAAGGCTTTGAAGCCTTTGTAGTGGCCATCGGGGCCCACGATTCATTCAAATTGATGATCCCGGGCGAAGATGACTTTGCGCAAGTCTTTCCTGCGGTTCAATTCCTGCGCCGGGTCAGTCTAGGTGAGAGGCGCAAGCCCGGCAGACGGGTGGCGGTCATTGGTGGAGGCAATGTTGCTATCGATGCGGCCAGAACCTGTGTCCGTCTGGGATGCGAGGAAGTCAGCATCCTTTATCGCCGCACCCACTCTGAAATGCCGGCCCACGAACAGGAAGTTGTGGAGGCCGAAGAAGAGGGAGTGCAGTTTTCCTTCTTGACCATCCCCACTGAAGTGGTAGGCGCGAACGGCCGGGTCACAGCCATTCGTTGCCTGCGGGCCAGGTTGAGCGAACCTGACAGCAGCGGCCGCCAGCGGCCGGTACCTGTGGAGGGCAGCGAGCATGACCTGGAAGTCGATGCTGTCATCCCGGCCATCGGCCAGAGCATTGACCCCTCTGGGCTGCAAGAATGGGAGAATCTGAAGTGGACCCGGCGAAACAACATGGCCGTGAACACGGCCACCATGGCCACCCCTGAACCAGGGGTCTTTGCTGTAGGCGATGTAGTCACCGGGCCGGCTACTGTGGTGGAAGCCATCGGAGCAGGAAAAAAGGCAGCCT
>CAYZLB010000113.1:0-7197 GCA_964479235.1 uncultured Desulfohalobiaceae bacterium | reverse complement strand
CGGGTAACGGTTTTGGACAAGGCTGCCTTTTTATTTGCCGTTACCCGGCAAATAAGGATCCATGCTGGACAGCGCATCAAACAACCGGAGCCATCAATTGCAAGACCCTGACCTCAGCTCTATCCCCCAAGAGGTGATCGATGCCTATCTGGCTTTTCCCCAGCGGAATGAGTTTTTGCCTGTCCACAATGGTCATCGGCTGACAGTTTTGGTCCGCAACCCTGCGGCCTTCCCCCTGGCTGATCATCTGGGCTGGAAAACAAATCACCTGGTGGCTGCCAGAATGGTGGATGAAGACAGCTTCTACCCTCTTTTAGACCAGGCCCTGGCTCTGTGGGAAGAGGACCAGGAGGGCCTGGCACCGGACAATGATTTTGCACAACAGGAGTCCTTGGGACGTGATCTTCTGGGCTGGTCCCATGAGGACGCGCCCATTGTCCGTCTGGTGAACAAATGTCTGCACCAGGCCGTCAGCCAGGGAGCCAGCGACATCCATTTCGAGACCCAGGATCAAGCCTTTGTCATTCGCTACCGTCTGGATGGGGAACTACGGACAGTGCGCCGTTTGGAACCTGGAGTTCAGCCCACGGTCCTGGCCCGGATCAAGGTCATGGGTCAGATGGACGTGGCTGAGACCAGGCTGCCCCAGGACGGTCGCTTTCAGGTCCTGGTCGGCAACAAAGATATCGACCTGCGGGTCTCGACCATGCCCACCTTGCGGGGAGAAAAGGCTGTCCTGCGCATTCTGGACCGGTCCAAGAACGTGCTTTCCCTTTCTGAGCTGGGCTTGGATCGCGATGACTGCGATCTGATACAACAAATGACCGAATCCCCATACGGGATCATCCTGGTCACCGGCCCCACCGGCAGCGGCAAAACAACCACCTTGTACGCGGCATTAAGTGAATTGGTGCTGGAATCACGAAACATTATGACTGTGGAAGACCCGGTGGAATATCACTTGCCCGGAGTGAACCAGGTTCAAGTCAACCGAGCCGCTGGAGTCACCTTTGCCGGAGCTGTGCGCGGTTTTTTGCGCCAGGATCCGGATATCATCCTGGTTGGAGAAATAAGGGATTATGAAACGGCTTCCGCCGCAGTCCAGGCCTCGTTGACCGGACATTTGGTCCTGGCCACCCTGCACACCAACGATGCGCCCACTGCTGTGATCCGGCTGCTGGAAATGGGCATTGAACCCTTTTTGCTCGCCTCATCCATGATTATGGTCCTTGGCCAGCGCTTGGTCCGCATCAACTGTCCCTTGTGCACCAAAGCAGTACCCATGGAGGCAGCCTTACTGGACAGACTTGATGCCCGGCACATAGATCTGAGCACACAGGACAAAGGTCAGGGGTGTACCCATTGTATGCACAGCGGATACAAGGGCAGGCAGGGGATTTTTGAACTCTTGCCGGTAAATGAAGAACTGCGGAGCATGGTGGTCCAAAAACAATCGGCCGATGCCTTGCGCCGGCACATGCAGGGCCTTGGGCGCAGGAGTATGTTTGAACATGGACTGCAGCTGGTGGCTGATGGTAGGACAACCCTGGAAGAGGTGGTTCGGGTGACCAGGTTTTAGGGCTGCACCCATTACCCTTTGTCTGTTGTATGAACAACTTGTGCACTGACCACATTTGGCGTTTCATCGCAGTCCCCCGCGTAGGGGCAGGCTTCGCGTCTGCGCGTAATGCCTGCCCTCTTGGGACTTCTGTAAGAATAAACGCCTGTCTTTTCCGTCATTGCCCAGCCGGTGTTTTTGAACAAATCGTTATCATACGTTCTGGGCAATCCAGAGTACACAACTTGGGAACCAAGTCAGACCCTCTGTCTCATTCAGGGCAAAGACCGCTGGAGCGCTCAAGATACAGAAAAGGCTTTCCACTAGATTGCCCGGCAAGTCAGATTGCGATGTATTCAGAAATCGGGGCCGGGCAATGACGGAAAGGACAAGCGGCTCTTCTCTTTCGCTGTAATGTTATCCTTTGAGTTTCTCACTAACCCTCATGCCTGCCAAAGTCCAGGCACGCTTTCGCTAACAAAGCATACAAAAAACCGGTCTTCCTCTCAAAACTCCTTCTCATGCCCACGTATACCTACCAAGCCCTGGATCAAAGCGGCAAACGACGAAAAGGCTCTCTGGAATCCGAGAGTCAGGCCAAGGCCTTTGCTCAGCTGCAGGCCCAAGGTTTCACTCCTGTCCAGCTGAGCAAAGTCCAGGCAAAATCACATCGAACCGGGCAGTTCTTTCCCAAGGTCTGGATGCGCCTGACCGGCCACAACAGGATCAGGGTGGAAGAGGCTTTTTACTATTTGGGGCTTATGCTTCAAGGAGGCAACTCCCTGACACAGGGTCTGGAACTGTTGGGCCGCATGGGCCAGGACCGAAGCACCAATGTCTGGCAGGATATCCGGAACAAAGTAGAGTCCGGAATATCCTTTTCCCAGGCCTTGCAGGAACATCCTCAGAGTTTTTCCCAGGTCAGCATCGGAATGGTTCAAGTAGCTGAAAGAACAGGTCACCTTGGAAATATCCTGGAGCAGATCGCTGCCTATGAAGAACAGCGCAAAGAAATGCAGAGCAAACTACTCACGGCCATGGCCTATCCCCTGGTTGTTCTGCTCATCGGTGTTGGGGCCGTCTCCTTTCTCTTAGCCGGAATATTGCCCCGGATTGCGGGTATATTTCAGGCATCGGGACAGGACATGCCGGTCTATACACGTTTTCTCTTCAGCTTAAGCCAATGGCTCGGCGACTGGGGCTCTGCCCTCCTTCCCCTGTTCCTTCTTTTTCTGTTTTGGGCCGGCTGGGCCTATCAGACCAAAAACACGCTACGCTACAGGGTTGACAAATTGTTGTGGAAGATCCCAATCATTCGGGACAGTACCCTGTCCAGATTTTCCGGACTCCTGGCCTTTCAATTGGCTGCCGGCATCTCCCTGGTTCAAGCCATGCAAGGAGCTGTACAGGGGGTTAGATCCCTTTTTTTCCGGGAACAGATGGGCCAGGCAGCAAAGGAGGTATCCGCCGGGCAGGCCCTGGATCAGGTTCTGCTCAAAATGGACTTTGTCCCCCAGATGTATCTGACCGCCCTGGGCAGCGGACAAAAGGCCGGTGAGCTGCCTGCATTCCTGGAGCGTCTGCACCGCATCCTTGAACATCGCGTGGACACCACCCTGCGCCGGATCATCGGCCTGCTTGAGCCTGCCCTCATCCTGGTCCTGGGCCTGGTCATCGGCTTTTTCGTCTTGGCGGTTATGGAACCTATATTCGACCTCACCTCCGGGATATCATGAAGCGCTGGACTCGTCTGGACCAGGCCAGGGGACTGGCCGTATTGTTCATGATCGGCTTTCATTTCTGCTTTGACCTGGATCAGATCTACGGGCTCATAGATATCGATATCAAGACCGACCTATTCTGGACTACCCTGCGCAACATCATTCTCAGTTCCTTTCTGTTCATCGCCGGAATCAGCCTTTATCCGGCGGCCAATACTTGCCGCAGTTTCAGCTCGCATCTAAAAAACCAACAATGGCTTGCCGTGTGTGCCCTGCTGGTCAGTATGGGAACCTACCCGGTCTTTCCCCATTCCTGGATCTATTTCGGCGTTCTGCACTGTATTCTTTTGGCCCGAATTTTGTGCTATTTCTGCCCTCGCCTTGTATTTTTCAATTTGTGGGCCGGTCTTGTGATCCTGGGGGCCGGCCTCCTTGTGGAGCACAGTTTTTTTGATCCCAAATGGATCAACTGGATCGGCTTTGCCACCTATAAGCCATTGACCGAGGACTATGTCCCCCTCTTTCCCTGGCTGGGGGTCTTTATGTTCGGCATCTTTTTCGGCAGGTGGGTTTTTTCCTTTGTGGACCAATCATCGAAGAGTTACGACCGGCCCAAAAGCTGTCTTGGACAAGGCCTGGCCTTTACCGGACGACACAGCCTGCTGATATATATGCTGCACCAGCCCTTGCTTTTGGGGATATTGGCTGTGGTTGTTTATGTGCTGGATTTGTAATTCCAAAGGATCAAATTTTTTAAATCGTGCTCCTATATGATGTTTTTTGATGGGAACGACTTTCTGGATTACCGCAATCTGCTCTCCGTCATTGCCCGGCCGGGACTGGTCGAATGCACCGTGGGGCAGACTCTCCGGGCAATCCAGGGGAAAGGCAGACTGGTCAAGGACAAAGAGAATACAAATGAGAAAGAGCCGCCAGATCAACTTTGTCTCATGGATATGGCTGACGACAGCCATATCCTGTCTGATTCTCACAGGGTGCACTCCAAAGGTTCAAAAACCTGCACAACCTGCCGGCCCCGGAAAATACCAATTGAGCCAGGAACATCCTTTTGGTCCATCCCAGACCTTGGATCAACTCCTGGCTGAAAAAATGCAGAATCAATGCACACCGATCACTGCTGCCCTGACTCCGCCCAAGCACGCAGGACCACACCCAACAATCCTGATAAACAAGGAAAAACCGAGCTTGATCCTGGACCGGGATGTCACTGCGTACGCCGGAGGGTCTGACTATCTGGCAGCCGGATATATCAACGGGAACATCAGGGTGTGGAGCAAATGGGCCTGTCCATCCGTGACCCTGCCCCGAAAAGAAGCAATACACAGCATATGGTGGAATGGCTTTTCCCCGTTTATTGCGGCCTGTGACCAGAATCAACAACAGATCAGCGTATATAACCTGCGCTCATGTTCCAGGGCGGCAGATGTTCCAACCAAAGGTCCGGTCAAAGAGTTCGCGGTCGGTCCACAGGGAACCCACCTTGCTTGCGTAGATGCGGGCCGAAGACTTTGGACCGGAACAAACAACCGCCTGAATCAGGAGATGGCCAGATTGCGCTATGATGTCCTGGATATTGCGTTTACCCCGGGCTGCGGTCTGCTCATGGCCGCTGACAGAATGGGCTGGCTGGTCCTGTGGTCTCTGTCCGATTACCAAATGTGGGACCAAGTGCGCATTCCAGGTGGACCTTTTGAACAGGGCCATTTTGAACAGGATCGGCTGATACTCTATCCGGAAAAGAATAAGGCAAAATCCCTGGTCTGGGATATTCCTGCGGGCAGCAAAAGCACAAAAAACAGGAGCAAGGGACGGTTTTTCCTTGAGGACAATGTCCTGTACTATCTGTGCTCAAAACCGCAATGGGTCAAAAAAGCCGTACTTTCTGGTGCTGGACTCCAGGCATTTGTCCATCCTGGTCAAGGGATTATCCAGGTCTTGGATCTGGATGGGGAAAAACGGTATTATCACGCTGGAACCGGGATGCAGGTACCAGTTCCGAAACAAGAACTGAATTTCAAGCAGGTGCCTGTCACTGCCCAGTGCGGTTTTGTCTGGAACGGTGTGAAATTCCGATTGGCCGATCCTGTTCTGGTCCTGGATCACTGGGCCCTGTGGGCCAGATACATTCCTGATCAGGGCTACTACCTGTGGTGGACCGAAAATGCTGATGTGCCGGCTAAAGAATATGATTTGAAACTTCCCCGGCGACAAAATATCCGGGCTGAAATCCCGGCGACATGGATGGGAATCGAATGAAAAATGCAGGGGCTATAGTACATACAGCCCGATAAAAGCCGCAAGAATAGCTACCAGTTGGGCGAACATGAGACCAGTGGTCCAGCGCAGCACCTTTTGATTGCCCAGGGCGATTTCCCTAATCAAATCTGATCGTACCTGCTCGATTTCCTTGATCAACTCAGAGCGAACTTCCTCGATCCGCAGGCGATTCTGCTCAATTTCCTTTGATAGATCCGCCCGGACTTGTTCGATCTCCTTTGATAGGTCCGCCCGGACTTGTTCGATCTCCTTTGATAGATCCGCCCGGACTTGTTCGATCTCTTTTTGCAGTCGAAGTTCCGTCTCCCGCAGTCCGCTGGCTGTGGCCAGGTCTTTGAGCTCGGGATACCGGTCTTCCAAGCGCTCAAAGGCATTGGCAATAATCCTTGCCCGGGTCCGTTCGTCTTCTGCTGCCAGCAGGCTGTCGTACAAATCAATAATAGAGGCTGAATCAGGGGCAGTCATTGGCCTTCTCCTTTACCTTAACCCACATGCCTGCCAAAGCGCAGGCACGCTTGCGCCAACGAAACATACTTGTGGCTTATTGGCGGCCGACCGGCACTCACTTGCATTAGGAATACTACCTACTTTCGACCAATCCTGCAAGACAGTCCGAGCTGATTGACATAGGGATATGCCCTGAGCTACCCAGTGTTTCATGACTATCCAAAAACATGATATTCCTCCCCAAGATGGATTCAGCTTGATTGAACTCATGATTGTGGTCGTCATTCTGGGGCTTTTGGCCGGGATGCTCGTTCCCAGGATCATGGACCGGCCGGAAGAAGCCAAGGTGAGCAAGGCCAAAACTGACATGAGGACTATTGAATCCGCCCTGCGATTCTACCGCCTGGACAACGGCCGATACCCCACGACCAAACAAGGACTGGACGCCCTTATCCACAAGCCAAAGACCAAACCGGAACCCCGAAACTGGCGCTCCGGCGGTTACCTTGAGACTTCATCGCTGCCCACAGATCCATGGGACAACAAGTATATTTACCGCTGCCCGGGAGAAGATGGACGGGACTATGAAATCATCTGTCTGGGCGCGGATGGAAAAGAAGGCGGAACTGCATTCGCCCGGGACATCAAAAGCTGGGAACTGTCCAATTGAAAGCTGCCGGGCTGACCTTTATTGAGCTTTTGATTGTGCTGGTAGTTATTGGCGCAGGATGGTTCGCCCTGCTCCCACGCCTGGATATGGCCAAAGGCCATGAGCAAGGACAGCTGACCGCAGTAAACACTCTGCTCGCTCGTGCCGGACAGCAAGCAGTACGTTCCGGAACGAAACAGCACATCAGGATCCAACTGGGACAAAATGAAATAAAATGGAAAAAAGAAAAGGCCGAATTGCCAGGGACTGCATCCAAGGTAGCAATCAATGGCCGCCAGGTTTATGGGGTGCAGGCCGGTCTTTTTATCTATCCCACTGGACATATGGATGAGTTGCACTTGTGGCTCGTTCATGGTGCTCATCTGTGCGCACAACCATTGGCTAAAAGGTTGACCTTTTTTGCCAGATAATTTAATCTCAAGGAAGCATGAAAAAGCTCAAAGCTCAAGACGACCTGTCAGATAAGCCGTCATTGCCAGGCGTCTTCGCCAGGCGTCTTCGCC
>CAYZLB010000112.1:0-7289 GCA_964479235.1 uncultured Desulfohalobiaceae bacterium | reverse complement strand
AGGCCTTGAGGACACTTCCCCCGCTGGTGACCACATCCTCGAGAATAGCTACGCTGGCCCCTTTGGGTACGTTGGATAAACCCTCCAAGTACTGATTGGTTCCATGCCCTTTTGGGTTTTTGCGGACAATGAACCCGGGCAGGGGCCTATTGTGGATGTGAGAGAGGACGCCGACCGCACTGACCAATGGATCGGCCCCCAGGGTCATGCCCCCAACGGCCTGGATTGCATCATGGAGACTTTGAAGCAGGGTCAACCCGAGCAGGTATCCGCCTTCAGGATGCAGAGCTGTCTGTTTGCAGTCAAAGTAGTAATCACTTGTCCGCCCGGAGGTCAAGGTGACCTCGCCGGGTATGTAGGATTTTTCAAGCAGCATCCGGGCCAGTCTGGAAAGTGGATCACTCATGGTCTGTTTCCTGAAAGACGCGGGTGAAAATGAGATCCTCGCAGCGCAAATAGTAGTTGGGGTCAAAGAGCTGGTTAAGTTGTGCCGCAGTCAAATACTTGCCCAGGGTTGGATCGGCCCGGACAAGGTCTGGAAAAAACATACCGTTTTCCCAGGCCTGCATGGCTACGGATTGGACCATTTCGTACGCCTTTTGCCTGGTGAGACCTTTTTCCACCAGGGCCAGAAGAATTCGCTGTGAGAAATACAGTCCGTACGATCGGTTCAAATTCTGATCGATATTTTCAGGGATGAAGCGAAGATTTTGGAGGACGAAACAAAGTCGCCTGAGCATGTAGTCCACCAGGATTGTCGAGTCCGGCATTATGACTCGTTCTACTGAAGAATGACTGATATCCCGTTCATGCCACAGGGCCATGTTTTCCATGCCGGCCAAGGCATTTGTCCGGACCAGGCGGGCCAGTCCGCACATGTTTTCTGCTGAGATGGGGTTTTTTTTGTGCGGCATGGCAGACGAGCCCTTCTGCCCTTTGCTGAATCCTTCTTCCAGTTCCCGTACTTCGGTGCGCTGCAAGTGACGGAGTTCCAGAGAGATCCGTTCTATACCCCCGGCAATCAGGGCCAGGGAGGAAAAATACTCGGCATGGCGGTCGCGCTGGATAATCTGCGTGGAAATAGGATCGGGTTTCAGCCCAAGAAGAGAACAGACTTTGGCTTCAAGCTCGGGCAGGAGATGGGCATAAGTGCCTACCGCTCCAGATATTTTGCCCACCCGTACCTGGTCTACGGCTTGAAGCCAACGTTTTTTGTGCCGGGAAAATTCGGCATAGAAATTGGCAAATTTCAGCCCATAGCTCAAAGGTTCGGCGTGCACACCGTGTGTCCTGCCCATGGTCAGGCGGCCTTTATGCGCTTGAGCCTTGCCTTTCAGGGTCTCCAGGATCAGATCCAGATCGGCGGAAATCAATTCCCCGGCCTGTACCAAAAGCAGGGCATTGGCTGTATCTACAATGTCCGAAGACGTGCAACCCATATGAATGAATCTGGAAGCCGACCCGACTTTTTCCTCAACTGCGGAGAGAAAGGCGATGACATCATGTTTTGTTTCTTCTTCCAAGATCAGGATCCGGTCCAGATCGAATCCGGCCTTGGCACGTATGGTTTCCATGTCCTGACTGGGGATTCGGCCAAGGGCATGCCACGCTTCGCAGACCGCAATCTCCACCTTAAGCCAGGCCTGAAATTTGTTTTCCAGGCTCCAGATAGCTCCCATTTCCGGGCGGGTATATCGTTCAATCATGGTATGTGAGGTTGCAAAATGGTTGGAGCAGATAAGATGAGATGGCAGGAAAGGTCCGAGGCACAGTCAGCGGGCCTTTCCGTCACCAGACAAGACAACGGTCTTTCATCAATTATGAATCCTGGGTACTGGCTGCTTTGCTCCCTTCACCGGACCCGGCAGCTGTGGAGGAACTTTCAGTTGTGGAACTCTTGGCGGTTGTCTCCGAACCATCGGTTTTTCCACCGTTTCCGTTGCCCCCATTTCCTGATGAAGAGGCGGTCCCCCTGGCGTAGTCAGTAACATACCAGCCGGAGCCTTTGAGAATGAAAGCGGTGTTGGAAATCATTCGTTTGGCCCGTCCACCGCAAACAGGGCAAGTCATTTTCTTGTCTGTGAAGTCTTTTTGCCACTCTTCAAACAGATGTTGACAATCTTCACATGAATATTCGTAGATAGGCATGGTGCCCTCCTCCTAAAAACCAAACTGCAAGGCAAATGTTGGGGTTAAACTCTGGTTTCAGATATAAGAATAAGTCCGATTTGCAGCTGGTCAAGCGCTGACTAGGACGTCTTGGCTTCTGCCTTGGCTTCCTTGATTCGTTGTTTGATTCGTTTTTCCCGCCGCTTGCGGCGACGATCGAGTTCTTTATGCCGCTCAATCTTTTTATGTCGAGCCATGGAGACCTCCGTGTTGTAAATGTGTGAAACGAATTTCTTAGCAGGAATTGCGCAGACTGTCCAGTTTCAGCTTCGTACCATAAATCACTGTACGATCTCCCAAAAATATTCCCTGCATCCCAATCCCAGTTTTTCAGCCAGTTCCAGGGCCAACTGGCCCTCTGAGTTGGGATGCAGGGCGGCAAACACATCCTGATCCAGCGTTTGAGATGCTTCTTTTTGTACAGCTCTATTGACCAGATCCAGACTGGCCTGGTCCAGGGCTACAGGATCATAGGATGCCAGGATTCCGAGATCGCCACAGACAGGTACCTCACTGTAAGCCTTGCAATCGCATTTGGGGGTGATTTGGAGCAAAAAACTGATATGGAGCAAGGGACAACTGAAGGCATGCAGAAATGCGCCGGCATACTCCACCATGCGCTCTTGGAAAATTGGCAGGTCCAGGTCCCAATTGATGTACAGGCAGCCGTGCTTGCAGGCCTGAATGCAGTTGGCACATCCGGTGCAAGCGGCCTGATCGAGAACAACGACCCCGCTTTGGTTCAAGGCCAGTGCTCCGGGTGCACAGACTTCTACACAGCGCCCGCAGCCGACGCATTTGGATGTGTGAACCTTGGGTCCGAGTCCGCAATGCTGGTGCATCTTGCCTTGTCTTGAGGCACAGCCCATGGCCAGATTCTTGATAACCCCCCCGAATCCTGTCAATTCATGTCCGGTAAAATGGGTGATGGTGATCATAACGTCGGCGTCCAAGAGGTCTCCGGCCAGATAACAGTGTTCAAAATGGTGACCGATTCCTGGTACAGATATCTCGTTGTGGCTTTTCAGGCCGTCGGCAATAAGGACCGGGGCTCCCAGCCGAAGGGGATCGAAGCCGTGCATGGCTGCGAGAAGGGAATGGGAGACTGCTTCCTGTCTTTGGCCCATATACAGGGTATTTGTGTCGGTAAGAAAGGGGTGGGTACCAGCCTTGCGCAAGATATCGATGAGTGGAATCAGCCAGTGGGGTTGGACAAAAGCAGTGCCCCCATGTTCACCGAAGTGCATCTTCAGGGCCACCAGATCGCCGGATTGAATGCGTGATCCTAAGTTGGTCGCCTTGAACAGACGACGCATCCGCTGGGCATATGGGGCCTTGCTGGAGACAGACAAAGGCCAGAAATAGACTTTTGCGGGCTTATGTTGACGCACAGGCATTCTCCGTGTTTTCTCTGACCAAAATCAGGCTACTCAGATGGATCACAATATATCGTTGGAGGGCTAAGTAGTAACTGCATTTTCCCGATCAAAGTATCCACTCAATGTTTGCACAAATTGCAACGAAAAACTTGGAAAACCAGCGTGTTTCATGCATGCAACGATTGCTTCGCCTTTACCTGTTGCCGTCTGTTTGCTGCTCTGATGAATATGGAGAACTATATGGTCAGGATGGTGAATGCGAATTCGGAACAGATCAAGACCTATGCGGCGCAAGCTGTCTTCAGCTTTTCCGACCTGATGGAGCTCACATTCTGTCATCCTGTACCCATAAGCAAATCTGGTCATCAGACAGGGCCGGGACGGCTGATCTGCCTGTTCAAGTCCAAGGTCCCGGGCATATCTTCGGATATCTTCCTTGACCATCTGAGCCTGGCTCAGGGGGCTGATGACGCCTTGTTCCTGCAGGGCCCGGCGGCCTGGGCGATATTCCTGGCTGTCCGAGAGGTGGGAGCCTTCCAAGACATGTTCTGCACCCCTATACCCTGTGGCCTGTAAGGCCCTTACGAGGGCTGTTTTACAATAATAACATCGCTCCAGGCTGTTCGCAGCCGCTTCGGGAATGTCCAGGGGGGAAAATTCCCGGATCGTAAAACAGAGTCCCACCTCTTGGACCAGCTTCTGAGCATTCTTTCGGTCTTCCGGGGAGATATGCGGTCCAGTCAAGAATACAGCATGATAGTCCAATGTCCAGAATGCGGCCATAGCAGCCAAAAAGGCGCTGTCCACTCCTCCTGATACGCCAATTATGCCTGGCTGATGGGCAAGAAGGATGTCTTTCAAGGCTTGGAGCTTGGGGTCGTGATGCAGCATAAAGACAAAAGTGTTTTTCTTCCTTCCCATGGTTTATCCTGAAATCTCTTCCATTTCACCGGGGTCCTCTCACGCCTTGGCGTGAACGTCTTTCTCTTATGGCTCCGGTCCTTCTTGGTATTTTAAGAAGATACGAATGAACCATAAAGTGAGCTAAACTTAAACTTCTTGTTCCATCCGAGCATAGCAAAGAATGGAGAACAAAACAATCAAATTGATCTTTGCCGTAATTTGATTCACAACAACTTTGGTCAGGCTGGTTGACGAATGAAAATGACCTTTCCATGAAGCGAAGCAAGGAGTATCGCTGATGCGGGTGGATGCCGATGTGGTGGTTGCTGGCAGCGGACCGGCCGGAGGAAGTGCCGCCAGCTTTCTGGTTCAGGCCGGCTACAAGGTCTTGATGGTGGAAAAAGAGCGTTTGCCCAGATACAAGATATGTGCCGGAGGTCTTCCCGCCGGTGCCTTAGAGCAGTTCCCTTTTTCTTTTGCTCCAGTCATCGAACAGTGGGTGCAGTACATGACCTTTATCCATGAACAGGCTCAGACCACGCATAGGCTGCCTGCCGATTCGCTGGCGATGGTCATGCGGGACCGGTTTGACCACTACCTGGTAGAGCAAAGTAAAGCCGATGTGCTGGATGGGCATGCTGTTTTGGATGTGGGTCAGGAAGGAGAGGGAGTGGCGATTCAAATTGAGGGCCGGTCAAGGCCCATACGGGCTGGGTACGTTATCGGAGCCGATGGTCCGAATTCCAGGGTGGCCCGCAGTATTGGCCTGCGCAGATCCCGGAGCATGGGAGTGGCCCTGGAGGCTGAAGTGGATCCTAATGGTGCAGTGCAGCAGAGTTTGCAGGGCCGGGTGGTTATAGAATTTGGCAAGGTCGACTTCGGCTACGCCTGGATTTTTCCTAAATCTTCCCACCTCTCTGTGGGCATAGGTTCCATGACCAAAGGGACCCACTCCCTGCCGGAACACTTTACGACCAGCATGAAGAAGATGGGTATAAATCTGCAGTCGGCCAGGATGAAGGGACATCCGTTGCCTATCTATATCAAACCAGAACAGATGCACAAAGGCCGGGTCCTTTTAGCAGGGGATGCAGCCGGTTTGGTCGATCCTTTAACTGGTGAGGGAATCCGGCATGCCATTGACAGTGGGCGGATGGCGGCCGAAGCCATAATCCAGGACCGGGTTGGGCAGTATTCCAAGAGGATAAATTTGGTCATCGGCCGGGATATGGGTTGGGCGGCCAAGTTGGCCAAAGTTCTGTATTCTTGGCCTGGCCCGTGTTTTCACTGGCTGGTCCGTAACAAATATATCTTCCGGGACATGATACGAATCGCCAACGGTCTCTTGTCCTACAAGCAGGCGGTTATGCGTCTGCTTTTGTACACCCTTTTGGCCTTAGAGCGCACCAGGCTGGAAAGATGAACATGGACCGGACCAACCATTTGCAGCCTTCTTCCCGGCCGCGGACTTTCCGTTTGGTTTCTCAGCCCTCGGAGCGACATGCTGTAGAGTCCCTGCTGGCGGCCGAAGGATTTGTCTTTGAGCCTGAACCATACTTGGATACCGCCCGCTGTATCACAGAGGAACCCAAGCCCTTAGGTTCCTCTGTGGCTGCTGCATTCGGCCTGCTCTATATTTTGGACAAGTCATCCATGCTCCCCCCCCTGTGTCTTGGGGCCGAATGGGGGCAAACGGTCCTTGATCTGTGCGCCAGTCCGGGGAGCAAGACCGGCATCCTGGCTGAGCTGGTCGGGAATCATGGTTTGGTCGTGGGCAATGAGCCAAAGAAAAAACGTTATCAGACCCTGCGCCAGAATATGCAGCAGCTCAACCTGTTCCAGGTGGTCAGCACTTCATATCAGGCTGAAGCGTATCCCAAACCTGGTTCATGGGACTGGATTTTGCTGGATGTCCCTTGCAGCGGATGGGGAACAGCGGAAAAGAATCCGAAAGTGCTTTCATTGTGGAGGGCGGAAAACATCCGCCCCCTGCTGGTCCTGCAGAGAAACCTGCTGGCCAGGGCGGCCGAACTTCTGGCCCCGGGGGGGCGGTTGATCTATTCCACTTGCACGACGAATAGAGAGGAAAATGAAGATCACGTTCTCTGGGCCCAGGCAGAATTAGGTCTTGGTCTGGAATCATTGCCTGCTGTGCCGGGTTTTGTATTTGATTCTGTCCAGGATGCGGCTGCCAAAGGAACCTTGCGGGTCAACGGTCCCGCTTCCCAGGGCCAGTCTTTTTTTGTGGCCGGGCTTTCCAAACCAGGTCAGCCAGCGGGAACTGGCTTAGAAAATACAATGCAGGAGCAGGCAGCAATAGATCCTGATGTTTTGTCCAGGCTCAAAGTCGAGGTCAACTGGCCGGAATTGCCTTCCGGGCGGGTCGAGATGGAGGGGGAGAGGCTTGTTTTCCGGCCGGCACTGGCAGGGCAGGTCTTACGAGGCGTATCCTGGCAGGGGACGGTTTTGGGCCGGGGCCGGAAAGGAATCAAGCTCTCCCCCAGGATGAGAAGGCTGGTTCCACCGGCCCAATCCGGTCCTGCGCTGGTCTTGGACGATATCCAAGAATTGCACAGGCTGTTGCAGGGCCAGAGCCTGCCGGCTCCTGGTCCAGGTCCTCTGGCCGGATTGTTTTGGAAAGATCTTCCTCTGGGGTGGGTAACGATCAAGGGCAATAGGTGCCTGTGGACGGATCGCTAGTCAGATTTGCCGCTGGCAAATCTGACTATTCTTCAGGCCAACTCGACAGTCAAAAGTAAACGCATAGGTGTTTGTTTTTGTTTACCACCGATTTTCATTACGATATTTTAGGTACCCATTGTGTCGAAGAGCTTAAAT
>CAYZLB010000111.1:0-7369 GCA_964479235.1 uncultured Desulfohalobiaceae bacterium | reverse complement strand
GGCCCGCAAGATGCTTGGAAATCCCTTTCTGGGGCCGGTCGATAACCGGGTGAATCAAGTCCTCCGCCTCGTCGACCAATGCCGTGCGGATGGCGTTATCCATTTTTCCCACTGGGGATGCCGCCAGGGGTGCGGAGGGGTCAAACCTATCTTCGATGCCTTGAGAGAGCGAGATATACCTTGTTTGGAAATCCATGGAGACTGCATCGACAGCCGGCAGGTGGGCCAGGAGCAAATCCGGACCAGACTGCAGGGTTTTGCCGAGCTTTTTAAAAGAGGTAAGTGTCCTTCTCCTTCATCTGCCCGGCACGACGACGGTCAAATCTTTCTGGGCGTGGATATCGGCTCCCTGACCGCCAAGATGGCCCTTATATCCTCCAAGGGCCGGATACTTCATACCCAGATCTTTTCTACAGGCGCGAGCAGTAAGAAAACAGCCGCCAAGCTGGAAAAAATCCTGGAGCAAGGAGACTGGTCCTCACGTATCGCCGGCTGTGTCTCCACCGGATACGGCCGGGCGGCGGTGAGATTTGCCCAGTCTGAAATCACCGAGATCAGCTGTCATGCCCGGGGCATGGCCCATCTGGTTCCCGGGGTGCGGACCATTATCGACATCGGCGGCCAGGATACCAAGGTCATTGCCGTGGACAGCCAGGGCGGTGTGCGTACCTTTCAGATGAACGATAAATGTGCGGCCGGAACCGGACGGTTTCTGGAAATGATGGCCCGTACCCTGGAGATCGATTTGGAAGATATGGGCAGCCTGGCTTTACAGTCCCGCAAGGCGGCCACCATATCCTCTCTGTGTACCGTGTTTGCCGAAAGCGAGGTCGTTTCCCTGATTGCCGAGGACACCCCGGTGGAGGTCATCTGCAAGGGCGTCTGCCGCAGCATCGCCAAACGGACTGTATCCATGCTGGATCGGGTGGGACGAGAGCCCAGACTGGCCATGAGCGGCGGGGTGGCCTTTAATCAAGGGGTAGTCCGGGAGCTGGAGCATCTGACCGGTTGCAAGCTGTTTATACCGGAAAATCCCCAGATTATGGGCGCCCTGGGCGCGGCCCTGTTTGCAGCTGAATCTACTGCAGGCTCATAGCCTTTTCCGGACACAACTCCTGACAGCAGAAGCAGGTAATGCAGGTGTCGGCATCCACCTCCGGAATGTTGTCATGACCCATGGTCAGAGCTGATACCGGACAGTGCTCAATGCATTCTCCGCAGGCTGTGCACAGCTCGGGGTCGGCCTGCGGTTTGAGCCCGGCCCTGGCCCCCAGCATTTCCTGGATATCCTGATTGGCCATATGGTGCTCCCCGCTGAGTGGCGGGAGCTTGAAATCCGGAATCTGTTCCAGCTCACCCACAATCTCTATGGCCTGCAAATCAAAATCTCCAAGGCCGAGTTCTTTGGCCTTTTGCAGCGACCGAAGCCGTCCGGCTTCCAGGCCCATCATGGCAGCCATGACCGCATCCATGGCCACGGCATTGTCCGCGGCCAGGATACGTCCGATATCCCTCAGATCCGGAGAGGCCGGGCCGTTGCCTTCCATGCCCAGCACCGCATCCATGATGAACAGATCCGGAACCCGGAGCCGAAAGACCTCCACAATGGCTTCCTGGAATCGTTCCGGTGTCCCGGAGGCCTTGTGCAGCTTGGCCTTGAGTCCTCCCGGCAGGATACCGTAGCTGTTCTTGATGGCCCCGGTGATCACAGTCAAGCCGTGGGTCTTGAACTTGGGCAGGCTGATGACCACGTCTGCATCCAGCACTGCCCTGGACACCCCGACCTGGGACAAAAGGGTGGGATCGAAATCCATTTGCACCGATTCGGTCCCTATATTCTGATAATACCCCCCGGCTGCCTGCATCAGCCCGGTTTGTTCAAAGCAGCGCTCATTATCCCCATAGTTGAACAGCCCGGGATTGTCTCCAACGATGATCGAAGCCGGATGATGCTCCTCCACCACCTGGACCACGGCCTGTAAGAGGGCAGGATGGGTGACGATTCCCTCATTCGGTTGGGCAATGCGCAGGACATTGGGCTTGATCAGCACCTTCTTTCCGTCCATGGCCTGGGGAAAAACCCGCAGGGCTTTGCGCACAGCCGGCAGGCAGGTAGAATAATCCGCTGGTTCGATAAGTACACGGGACATGGTATACTCCCTGGCTTTAGTTAGCTGACAAAAACATTACATTAATTGTTGGTCAGAAATTGTACCTTCACTCCCAATTCCGTACCTGCCCGATACAGCACTTTATCTGAAGTAACTAACTCCAGCTCCTCACAAGAGGCAATGGCCAAATGAAGTGCATCTAAAGTTCTTAAGGCACTGGAAAAAAGGCCGAGCCATCCCCTTGCCAAACGCCAATGTTGATTTTCAACTGCAACCACAACAAACAAGCCACTGTCAACATGGGCTGAAAATTGGGCGATAATCCGGTGTGCATCAGTTTTTGCAAGCTCCGCAGTGCGTACTTTTCTGGCAACGGCTGAAAAAAGTTCTAATTCAGTCAAAGAACTCAAAGTTGGTTTCTTGTTTCTGAGAATAGTTTGGGCTTGTTGACTCATAGGTTCCGGGCAGTAGTAGGCCGTTAACACACTGGTATCAATATATGCCATTAGTACCTTTCCTCGTCCCTGCCCTGGATCACGGCCTGGCTGAGAGGCTTTCCATTCACAGCAATCGAATTTCGGAATTCTGTTAGATCAGGCAATCTCCTGGAAGGACCATCAACCGGGACAAGACGAGCAATCTGCTTTCCCCGGCGGAGGATCGTAACCTCTTCCCCTTTTTGGGCTTTATCAAGAAGAGCACTAATTTGTGCCCTGGCTTCTTTGACATTGACTTCCATATGATATTCCTTTTTAGAATTTCTTTATAATGTACATCACATATAGTACTTGTACACATAAAAGTCAACCAGGTACACATTGTCTCGTATGACACACATCATGAGCCTGCCGGCGACAAAGCTGGCTACAACCACTGGGAGAAAAACAGAGCTCTCTCAGGGATGGCGATGTTCAACTCGGGATGCACATAATCCATTCCCTGGTGGAGAAAAGGGATATACATAAGCCGGGCGGATCGGAGTTTGAGCCCATTTTGAGAACAGAGGCTCTCCATGGTCTTTTGGTGCCTGATCAGGTGACCCAAAACCGGGATAAGGGCCTCAAAGGCCTCTGATTGTACGATGGTGACTGGAAAACCTTCTCCAAGCTCCGAACCCGAAGATACTTCTTTGAACGGGGAAACCAAGCTCATCTGCCGGGCCAGGCGGAGGAAGATCCGGGGCCTGATCTTAAAAGCCGGAATGAAAAAGACGGCCGGTCTATCACCGTCTGGCCCTCCATGGGGGTGAATCCTGCTGCCTCTGCGGAAGAGCCGGGAAAAATCTGCCATGGTATGTATTTCCAGTTCTGGAACTGCAATCTCCAGATGCCAAAACGGGAGGAAGAGATAAGGACCTTTTCCAGGGCCTGGCACTAAGGACACCTGGATCTGGAGCAATCCTCTTTCGCCGGCCATCCAAGCCTGGCCGCACCCTGAACAGAACTGAACCAAGCTGTCCCTTTTCCCGCTCAAGTCCCATCCACAGGTGGGGCACAAGGCCGGCCAAAAATCAGGGTACGGAACCCGCGTTCCCTCACTTTGGAGAGATTTCCAGAGCGTTGCATCCCTGGGAAGCTCTTTACCGCTGATTGCATCCCAAATTTTGTGGCCCTCAAGGTATAACGGGGCATAGACCAGGCTGGTCACCTCTCCTACCTGGGTTTGGACTTTCCCACTTGCCCCTGAGTGTCCGATTCTATGACCTCCCGAACCTATAGTTGCCACGGCTGTTCGCAAAGGAATATGGGGCTGAAGAAATCGGCCCTGTGTATCGGGCTGGACAAAGGAGAGCGTCTGGGTTTGCACTTTCAGGCCCAGGGAAAAAGGAAAGCTTTGCTCTTTTCTGGCTAGGCGCGTTGCGTCCACAATTTTGAAACTGACCTTTCCCTGATCCAGGACAAAGGACGTGCCCTTAAACCGCCAGTACGGGACATAGATCATCTCTCCCTGCAGCCTGGGCTGTACATACAGACATGGACATGGAATAGCGGAAATGACGTGCCGCACCCGGCAAAAGGAACAGCGAACTATGTGTTCCGTTTCTTGCAGCTCCAACGGCGCCCCACATTGGGGACACTGCAGGGCGATCTTAAGTACTGAGTCGTTCACCACACTGATTGCAGAATACTGAGTTGTCCAGGTTCTGAGCTCCGCAATTGGGGCAGAATCGATCTTTGTGCTCTGTCCTTTGCTGCACAGGAGTACCGCATCTGGAACAGAATCTGGCGTTGGGAGCCAGGTTCTTGCCGCACTTGGCGCATTGATCGATAATCATGATCTGGTGTCCGCACAAAGGACAAAACGCAGCGTCTTCAGGGATCCTCTGCTGGCAATCCGGGCAGATTTGGCCAGAAGATGGCCGGCTCCCTGCAGCCGGCCCGGATGGCTGATCCATAAAGTATCTGGCCATCATGGCCGGCATCATGAACCCTATGCCGGCACCCATACCCTCTCCTGCTCCAGCCTGATTCTCGGCCGCCTTTTCCATGGACATGGCTGCTTTCAGCTTGGCCAGGCCGTCCAGATCGTCAATGACCCCTAATCGACTGCGGTCGTCAATGGCCTTTTGCACCTCCGGGGGCGGGGTGATGGAATTGATGTACATCCCGCTCAAGGCCAGGCCAAAACGGCTGAAATCCTTTTCCAGTTGCTGCTTGAGGCCGGTGGAAATGGACTGATAGTTCCCGGGCAGATCAAGCACTGAATCCAGATGCTCACCCAGATAGTCGTTCAGCCTGGAGACAATAACCTTGCCCAGGTATTCTTCGATGTTTGAGGTATTCATTCCGGCCAGAGTGCCCAAAAGGACATTGATAAACAGCAAGGGTTGAACAACCCGGATATTGAACATGCCAAAGGCCCGCAAACGGATAAGCCCAAGTTCCGAATCCTTGAATGCCACCGGATCCCGGGTTCCCCATTTCAGATTGGGAAAGACCTTCATGTTCACCATATACACTTCAGCCCGCAAAGGACTGGTCAGCCCCCAGGGCACGGCCATGAGCTTATTGAGTATGGGGATATTGGCTGTCTTCAGTGTATGCCGTCCTGGTCCAAATACCTGGATAGCCCGGCCATTATAAAAAAATACCCCAACCTGACTTTCCCGGGCAATGAGCTGAGCCCCCCACTTGATTTCCCCGGATCCGTGCTCAGGGATGCGCTGAACCAGCTCCTGGCCAGTTGAATCAAACCACTCAATGACTTCCAAAAAGACCACATTGTTTGTGCCCATATTTGCCCCTTGACCCCGAGACCTTTCGTCCTTCAGAATGCCTCAACCTCTGACCAGTGCAACGGATGCGCCCATACCTAGCAAAACTTCACACGAAAAGCGAGTATAGTTCATGAGCCAGCACGAACCGAATAAGATCATCTACTCCATGATGGGAGTGAGCAAGCACTACAACCACCAGCCGGTGATCAAGGACATCTCCCTGTCCTATTTTTACGGGGCCAAGATTGGAGTCATCGGCTTAAACGCCTCGGGCAAGAGTTCCCTCCTGCGGATCATGGCCGGCGTGGACCATGACTTTGAAGGTGAAACCCACCTGGCCCCTGGATATACAGTGGGCTACCTGGAGCAGGAACCCCAGCTGGATGAGACCAAGACCGTGCGCGAGGTGGTGGCCGAGGGAGCCAAACAGGCCTTTGATCTCTTGGAGGAATTCGAGGCCATCAACTCCAAGTTCGCCGAACCCATGGACGACGAGGCCATGGACAAGCTCATCAACCGCCAGGCCGAGGTCCAGTCCAAGCTGGATGCAGCCAATGCCTGGGATATTGACAGCCGCCTGGAGATGGCCATGGAGGCCCTGCGCTGCCCGCCTGCAGACACGCAGGTCAAGACCATATCCGGAGGTGAAAAGCGGCGGGTGGCCTTGTGCCGGCTGCTCATCCAGCAGCCGGATATCCTGCTGCTGGATGAGCCGACCAACCACCTGGACGCTGAGACCGTGGCCTGGCTGGAGCATCACCTGCAGACGTATCCCGGAACGGTCATCGCCGTGACCCATGACCGCTACTTCTTGAACAACGTGGCCGGGTGGATCCTGGAGCTGGACCGGGGGGTGGGCGTTCCCTGGAAGGGAAACTATGCGTCCTGGCTGGAGCAGAAAAAGGCCAAGATGCAGCAGGAAAAGCGAGTGGACAAGAAATGGCGGACCACTCTGGCCCGGGAGCTGGAATGGCTGCATATGAGCCCGGCGGACCGGCATCAACGAAACCAGGAACGGATCATCAAGTACTCCGATCTGCTCTCCAGCGCCGACAAGCAGAATGAGGAGCTACAGATCGTTATCCCTCCCGGTCCTCGCCTGGGCGATGTAGTGGTCGAAGCCGACCAGGTCCGCAAGGCCTATGATGATCTCCTGCTTATGGAGGATATGTCCTTCACTGTTCCTCCGGGGGCAATTGTGGGCATCATCGGTCCCAACGGAGCGGGTAAAACCACCCTGTTCCGCATGATCACCGGAGAAGAGGTCCCGGACAGCGGCACTCTGCGCCTGGGACAAAGCGTGCAACTGGCCTATGTAGAGCAAAGCCGGGAAAAGCTGGATCCACAGCAGACGGTGTGGGAGGCTATCAGCGGAGGTCGGGACACCATCAGGCTGGGTAACCGGGAGGTTAATTCCCGGGCCTATGTGGCCCGGTTCAACATCACCGGCTCGGAACAGCAGCGCAAGGTGGGAGAGCTTTCCGGCGGAGTCCGCAACCGGGTCCATCTGGCCATGATGGTCAAAGAAGGGGCCAATCTGCTCCTTCTGGACGAGCCGACCAACGATCTGGACGTGAACACCATGCGGGCATTGGAAGACGCCCTGCAGAGCTTTGCCGGCAGCGCCATGATCATCAGCCACGACCGCTGGTTCTTGGACCGGGTGGCCACCCATATCCTGGCCTTTGAGGGTGACAGCCGGGTGGTCTGGTTCGACGGCAACTTCAGCGAATATGAGGAAGACAAAAAACGCCGCCTGGGCCAGGACGCCCTGCAGCCGCAGCGGATCAAGTACCGGAAGCTGACCAGATAAAATCTGCGGGCAGCCTCTCTGGGCTGCCCGCAGATTTTATCTTGATGTGCAGACGTGTTCCTCTCCAACCATGGCAATACGTTGGGCAACTCGTCCCTGTGGTTGGCGAACAAGGGATGACAGTATATTCGTATCAAGCAAATATAAACTACGCTCATTCATAGCGTAACATCAGCTCTTCGGTTTTTGCATTCGCATCCACTTATCCATGATGCTATAGCTTGCTTC
>CAYZLB010000110.1:0-7417 GCA_964479235.1 uncultured Desulfohalobiaceae bacterium | reverse complement strand
TAATTTCCGGGTTGGCCTTCGATCATTGCCTACAAATACAACCACCTATGTAAGGACTTTTGACTGTCGAGCTGGAAAGAGGTCAAAAAAATAGATGTCAACCGGGATAAAAAAGAGATCCTGGTTCGTGGCGGCCCCTGGGATGTCCGCCTGATCTGCACGGAAGAAAACTTTACCCGGGTTCTGGATATGCTGAATGTTTACGGTTCCAGGTTCACGGTTCATGGTTGAAGAATGAAGTCGGAGCGTTAACAAAAACCGGCGACAGCCTAACATTATAGCGACAGATTGTGATCCCAAAGCTTTGCCCCCGGACCGCCAGTCACGCGTCTGCGCGTGACTGGCTATTCTGGGATCGCCAGGCGCCTGCCTGGCTCTTTCAAGGTTTGTTCATGCCAGAACTATCGCTGTAGTGTTTATTACGAACCCGTATCATGGAGTCTCTCATGCACAAGGTTTCATCCACTCTTTTGATTTGTGTAGTGTTGAGTATTGCCTCTCTGGCCTGGGCGAGTGCCGAAGTATTCGAAGTGATGGAGATTGAGGGTCATCTGGAACGGGCCTCCGGACCGCCTGAGCTCTTGAACCAGGAGAACCAGGATGTGGTCACTCCCAGGATTCTGTTGGCTTTTGGCCAATTGCCGCAAGAGTACGTCAGCCTGGCCCTTGCATTGCGCGGATCGGGAATTGATCTCCTCCGGGCGGACAGCAGGCAGTTGGATGCGGTTATCGCTCAGGCCGAAGCAGGAGAAATAGATGCCGATCCTGAGAAACTGCGGGAGCTCAGGGAACTGATGGTCTCACGCAGCTATCTGAACTGGGAACCGGTGCACCAAGGCCAAAAGCTTGCTGCCGGGGAACTCCTGCGGGCCGACGAGGATGCATATGTCTCGTTGCGGACTATTTCCGGTGTAGACGGAAAAATGAGTCTCCATGGGGTGATGCGCCTGGATCCGGAGAATCGTGCCCTGGCCTGGTCTCCTCAAACCCGGACAGGGCAGGAGCCCTCAATAACTGCACAGGCCCAGACCAAACCCCAACATCCGGAACAGGAGGGCCAGCCAGGGAAGGATATGTCCCCCAGGGCGGCAGAGCTTTTTGCATTGTGGACCAAAGTTTTGGGCGCTCCTAGCTGTCCTTTGCGGCTGCAAGGCCCCATTGCAGTCAACGAAACATCAGAAGAAATCCACCTTGCCCTGCCTCTGAAATCGTATGTCCAGGATGCAGGAGGCGAAGGCGATTCTGCTCAGCCAATCATTCACGTCCGGTATTCTCTGGGCAGCGACGGGGAGATGCCCTTTACCCTCCAACTTCCCCAGCTGATCTGGCTGTTCGCCAAAGATGGGGAACCCATTGGCCTGCTGCGAATGGCCAAGCAGAAAACGACCGGGACCTGGGCGGATGCAATACATCAGCCGGTGCAGATGAGCGTCCTGCTGCAGAGAGTTGAGCTGATGCTTGGGGTGAGCTCCATTCAGGAGGAGGCTGTGGAGCGAATAGATATTGAACAGCTGGTCTGGCAGACAGATATATCCCAGGGAGAGCAGGCCTTATGGAGTGGTAATGGGCAGTTTCTGGCCAGCAATGTCCGCATCAGGGAATGCGGCGAACAGGTGATGGACATCGGCTCTCTTACTGTGGACATGCAGGTGCAGGACCATGACCTGGAGGTCTTTTCCGCCCTTGTCCCGGCAGAAGTCGAAGATGTTCTTGATCAGGATGGTGTGGCAGTTGACCATCTGTTTCAGACCCTGCTTGCAGCTTCCGGCACCGGCCAATTTGCCTTGACCCTCACCGAGCTGGAGGCCGGGGCAAAAATCGATCCGGAAAGCCTACATATTGGCCTGGTTACGATCAAGGGCGGGATGAGCGCATCGAATGAGCTGCACAACAAGCGGGACGTAAACACAACATATGAAATCAGTGACCTGCGGATGAAAACTGAATATTCTGATCTGGCCCTTGGCAGCTTATCTTTTGCCTTTGGCCTGTCCGGTCTGAATCTGGAAAAATTGGGCCAACTGGCTCATTGGGATTTGATGGAAGAAGGGAACCCTTTGAGCGCGTTTCGGGATTTGTTGGCCGGGATGGAGGTGAACTTTTCCGTGACCGAGATGTCGGGAAATCATGATTGGCTCGATCTTTCCAGTTTAAGCAGTCTGACTGCAGGACTGTCCCTGTCAGGCGTGAGCGGCTCAGCCCAGGACATAGGCCTGCGGTATGAGCACGGCGGCTTGCAAGGCGTAAAAGATGTCCCGGCCGAGTTTACCCCAGAAAATGCAGCTCTTGGTCTACGTCTGGTTCAGGCACCTGTGCAAGAATTACTGTTCATTGGCCTTTTGGATGGAATGGAAGCACGTACCCAGGTATTGGCTCTCTTATCCAAATATGGCACCCGCCTCGATTTGGCGCAATTGGATGTGGATCTGCCTGGGGGCGGTATCAAAGCCAAGGGTCTGGCGTTTACACAGGATTCGGCGGGATCGGAAAGCGGGAAAGAACCGGTATTGGAGATGGAAACAGACCTGGAGATTCGGGGCCTGGATTACTTGGTTCAAACCCTGGCCTCCCATATAGATGACCAGGAAGAAATCGAACAAGTGCAGGCCATAGTCGCCTTTATCAAGCTGGCTGCGGAAGAAAGAGTGACCGAAGAAGGGGCACCCATACAATTCTTACAAATCAGAGCCAACAGCCAGGGTCAAATCTCTGCCAACGGCAAGGATCTGAGTCCGCTGTTTTCCGCCGCAGGAGCCCAGGAGAACAAGGAGTAGCTTGGACAAAAAATGGGTGGTTATCAGTTTTTAGCCTGCGGCCAGAGGCGGCACTGAAAAATGACCATGCAAATTATCGACCGGAATACATACGAGGAAAAAATCATGTACTTGTGGCGTATTTTTACCACCATGGCGGTTTTGGTTTTGATTCTGGGAAGCACTGGCCCAAGTTCCTGGGCTGTGCAGGGAGAACGTGCCCCAAAACAGGCTCTGGAACAGGCTGTTGGGCCACACGAGGTCTTGACCCTGGAAGAACAGGGCCGGATCACGGTTCGGGCCCTGCGGGCCTGGAACCGCCTTCCGTCCGAGTTCATGGGCCTGGCGGCAACTTTGCGCCGGGAGCAGGGACTGGATCTGTTAAGCGCAGACCTTGAAACAATCCAGAAGTGGACGGCCAGGGCAGAACAGGGCGAGCAGGGATTTGCCAAACATGAGCAGACCCTGCAGGCATTGGCAGACTTTATGCGTTTTGGAGAATACCTGGACTGGGAGGCAGTTGCAGATCCGGCTCAGATCCCGGAAGGAACCCCAGTGCGCCAGGGAAAGAAGCGCTGGGTGCACACAACGAAGGAGGATGCACAGGCCGGTATACAAACCGCGGCCCTGTCCGGGGAAGAAAGTATTCCGGCCGGGGTTTTGGATGTTTCCGGTCCAAAAGGACAAAATGTCCCTGACGCTGAAGGCTCCGGTTCAGG
Source organism: uncultured Desulfohalobiaceae bacterium (assembly GCA_964479235.1). Lineage (GTDB taxonomy): Bacteria > Desulfobacterota > Desulfovibrionia > Desulfovibrionales > Desulfothermaceae > Desulfovermiculus. Next base: position 3,945 of record CAYZLB010000110.1, on the reverse strand, counting down.
GCAGGGTCTGGAGTTTCGAATAACAGATCAGGCCCAGGGCACCTTCAGGGCCAGCCTGCGTCTGGAAGGCCTGGATGAGGCCCGGATAGAGGATGATCGTTATTTTCAGGTCATGGCCCAAAAGGCCCTGCCGGACAGTCCAGCAGTGAAGGTCCTGGAGCAGAAAGAGCTCACTCCAAATGCCAGGAACTGGACCAGCGACCGCCCCTACCAGATTCGAGCCGGCTATGCCCGGATCGGGCAACAGATTGCTGTGCGGGTAAAGGTTCCGCAGAATCCGGGTATTGTTTTGACTGACAAAGAAGCTGAGGCAGGAATCTCCTATGAGGTAATCGGCCGGACCTTCAAAGTGATTGTCTCTGATCAAGCTCGTGGAGATGCAGAGATCGAGTTTGCAAAGGATTCAAACGGTGAACATGGCGGGGGCGCCGCCTGGATACCCCTTATAGATCAGGAAACAGACCGTCCTGTGGGGCCGCGGGCCATCGGCGTATATATGGCCTATCGGGTCAAGAAGTTCGGTCCCAATAAATCATTTATGGGCGAGCTGCGCCATGATTTCCGGCGTATCGGCTGGGTAATCATTGGTATGCCCGGGGATCTGTATGCAGATGCAGACAATATCTATGCCGTAGGCAAGAGCGAGCCCCTGGCTGGAACGGATGCTCCCACCGACTGGCAATGGCCGGTGCCGCCTGCAGAAAACCTTGATGTTCCCTTGTCCCAAAAAGCGGTTGACAGGGTCAAAGTCCGCTTCTCCATGGATATGCAGCATACGGCCTGGATCGAAGAGGATGCAGAGAAAGGCATGCGGGTGGTTGTAAACGGCCGGCCGGGCAAATGGTACGACGATATATTCTCATATATGAAGTTTTCTGAACATGGAGAACTCTTCGGATTCCGGGCAGATCTGGGAGAATGGCAGCTTCCGGTTATCAATGGGAGAGGTGGTCCAATCTTTGACGATATGCTCCGACTTGAGATTACCAGAGATGGTGCTCATCATATGGTTGCCGGCCGAGTGCGCAAGGGGCTGGAGCGAGTTCTGGTCAACGGCCGGGTGGTAGGGGAGACCGCCGGGCGGATCAAGGAGGCCGTACTGGCCCCGGATGGCAGGGCAGCCTGGGTGGAAGAGTCGTCGGAAAACAAGCAGGACCGGATGATGACCACGGACGGGGTTGAGCACCCGGAGTATAAGACCATCTATTCGCCCAGATTTTCAGAACAGGGGAGCGTGCTGGCCTATATCGGGGTGAAAGAGGACAAGCAGCGATTTCTGGTGTTCAACGGCCGGGAGGTGCAGCCCACAATGGGGGTGGGCTATAAGTACACTTTAAGCCAGGATGGAGCGCATTACGCCTATGTGACCCCCAATGCGGACAATACCGAATCCATGGTCATCGACGGTCGGATCGGCCCGGCCTACAAGGGAATATGGAATCCGGCCCGGATGAGTGGAGACGGTTCGCGTTCCTTGTATGTGGCCAAAACTGAAAACAGTGCTGTTTTGGTGGTTGATGAGCAGGAGCTTGAGCATTCCTATGGACCGGTGAACAGTTTTTCCAGCTTGACCCTGAGTCCGGACGGGGCCAAATGGGCTGTGGCCCTGGAGCCTGAGAACGGGGAAGAGGATGAATACATCCTGATGGTCAACGGCAAAGAATTCGCCCGGCGCACCGGGCTAGTTAGACAGATTACCTTCAGTCCGGACGGCTCCCGGATAGCTTGGGTGGAAAAGAGAGAGAAGCTCTGGCGGGTAGTTGTCGACGGTAGGGAAGGTCCTCAATATCGGGATATATTTCGGAATGAACCGCTCCAGTTCAGTCCGGACGGACGGAATGTGGTCTATTTCACCCAGAACAAAGACAAAAAGATGTCTATTGCTGTTTTTCAAGGACCTAAGCAGAGGCATGACCTTGTGTTTCCTTTGGCCCGCTTTACTGAGAAGGGCATAGTTTACATGGCCATAGATGGGACCCGGATGCAGCGATTTATCCTGGCCGAGGGAGATTCTCAGTAAGCAGTCCGACCCTGCCTGAAGCAGAGACGACTTTGGGGCTTTGATATCCAAACCTACTATAACCGGTCAAAATGTTAAAAAAATTTTCCCAAAGGAGCATATGCCCATGAGTGAAATTTTGTCGGCATCCTGGTCATGGCCGCTTTTGTTGGAATTGTTTTGGCTTTTTTTGATCTTTATCTCCCTGCAGCCACTCATCAAGCAGCGGATGATAGCCGCAGCCCGTAAACGGACCCTGGCCAAGCTGGAGAAAATTAGGTCATCCCGGATCATCCTTCTGGTTCATCGGCAGGAAACCATGAGTTTCCTGGGGTTTCCATTAATGCGCTATATCTGTCAACGACTCGGAAGAGGTATTGCGGGCCATTCATTTAACCGACAACGAGGTACCTCTGGATATCGTCCTGCACACCCCGGGCGGATTGGTTCTGGCCTCTTTGCAGATCGCCCTGGCCATTAAGGAGCACCCGGCCAAGGTCACGGTCGATGTCCCTCATTACGCCATGTCCGGAGGCACCCTCATCGCCTTGACTGCGGATGAGATTGTTATGGCCCCCCATGCCGTGTTAGGATCGGTTGATCCCCAGATCGGGCAGTCACCGGGGGCCTCCTTGATCCGGGTTTTGTGGGATAAACAGATCCAGAACATTGAGGACAAGACTTTGATCGCAGCGGTATGGCCGAAAAGGCCCTGTATCAGATCGAGCATGCGGTGGTTGATCTGATCCACGATCGCTATTCCCCGGATAAGGCTGAAGAAATCGCCCAACTCTTGACCCAGGGACATTGGACCCACGATTATCCCATAGATGTACGAGGACAACGCCATGATCCAAACCCAATTGCTCGAAACCTATACCGTGCCTGATTACCAGACATGGAAAGGAGATTGGGAGCTGATTTACGGCCAGCCTTTAGCTATGACGCCGTCGCCGGGAGTTTTGCATCAGCGGATCAGTAGCGCCATCCATGCTCAGCTCTTTTCCGCCCTTGAGCCCTGCCCTTCCTGCGAAGTCCTGTTTGAAATTGATGTCGAATTCACAGCAGAAACGGTTGTCCGTCCTGATCTTGTGGTTATTTGCTATCCCGCCCAAGGAGATCGATTAACAAGGGCACCGGAGCTTATTGTCGAAGTTGTTTCCCATTTACGCAGCAGGCGGGATGAAGTGATCAAATTTGATCTCTACCAGCGGGAAGGAGTGGCATATTATATTCTGGCCTACCCTGAAGCCCGAAAGATCAAGGTTTATCGCCTGAGCGAGAACGTGTATGTCAAGGTGGGTGATTTTTTCGACGAAAGGCTCCGGTTTGAGCTTTCCAAGTGCAGTTTTGATTTTGACTTTGGCTCTGTGTGGCCGAAAGCAAATCCGAGGTCCTGATCGGAGTAAAATCATATCAGGATACACCATTGCAGATAGCAGTCTCTAAGGGACATTTGCACATTGCAGAATGCCTCCTGGATCAGGGTGCAGACCCGAATCTGACAGGAAAACACTCCATTCGGCCACCCTTGATCCTGGCTACTGAGAACGCCGATATTGAGATGGCAACCCTTCTGCTCCAGGCCGGGGCGGATGTTCATAGTGCTCACAAGGGTACAGCCCTGCATATCGCTGCAGCAGACGGAAGCAGGGATTTGGTCCAGCTTTTTCTCAATCATGGTGCCTCCCTGGAAGAGGAGAGCCCTGGAGGCCAGAGTCCATTGCATGTAGCAGTGGAGAATTCGCAGCAGGAAGCAGCATCCTTGCTCATTGCAGCCGGAGCTGAGCTGAGTGTCAGGGACAAGCATGGACGTACACCCTTATTCCTGGCCTTGATGAATGAAGATTCGGAGTTGGGAAAAATGCTTATGACCGCTATAGACGCTAATAACCAAGGCGAGCTACGCCCGCAACCCAACCAAGAGAATCTTGAACCGCCCGCTT